>NZ_CAURTC010000029.1:0-51111 GCF_963527835.1 uncultured Clostridium sp.
GCCAATCTAAGCCATCTAATTTATCTAATAATTCATCAGCATAATCAGTTATTTTGAAGAACCATTGAGTTAAATCTTTTTTTATAACTTCAGATTCACATCTTTCACATAAGCCGTCAACTACTTGTTCATTAGCTAAAACTGTATTACAAGATGGACACCAATTAACTGGAGCTTTTTTTCTGTAAGCTAATCCTTTTTCATAAAGTTTTAAGAATAACCATTGAGTCCATTTATAGTAATCAGGAGAACAAGTAACAACCTCATTTTCCCAATTAAACATAGCACCCATAGATTTTAATTGTTTTTCCATAGTTTCAATATTTTTAAATGTAGAATCTTTAGGATGTATGCCTGTTTTTATTGCATAGTTTTCAGCCGGTAATCCAAAAGCATCGAAACCCATTGGTTGGAATACGTTATAACCTTGCATTCTTTTAAGTCTTGCCCATGAATCTGTTGGTCCGTAGTTAAACCAATGACCAGCATGTAATTGAGCTCCTGATGGATAAGAGAACATTTCAAGTGTATAAAGTTTCTTATCTAAATTTTCTGGTTTGAATTTATAAGTTTCATTCTCTACCCAAATCTTTTGCCATTTTTCATCGATTTTAGTACTATAATTTTCCATAGTAATCCTCCTATATAAAATGTAAATTTATCAAATTTGAACATTAAAAAAGCTCTCATCTCTAAAATTAAGAGACGAAAGCAAAATTCCGCGGTACCACTCTTATTAGAAGAAAAAATATAATTTAATCTTCTCGCTTGATATTTTTTAACGGATATTTACCCGTACTTGTTTTTAACAAGTAAGCTCCTAGACAAGTTCATAACAATGTAACACTATTTTACACCTAACAATAGCTCTCTAAAAGATACAGTTTATTATTACTACTTCTATTCACAGCAAAATATAAAATTTAGCAATATTATATATTAAAATTTGTAAAAAAGCAAGAAAACATATTAAATTTTGTTTTTATTGAAAGATATTAAGAAAATTCTCGGAATTAATATATTGGTTTTGACGATTTTGTTCTTCTTTATCAAATTATGTTATTAAAGAAATTATGGATAACTGAAATTATAAATTAGATAAAATTTATCCTAAAGAATAAAAAAGTTAGATAAAATTTATCCTAAAGAATAAAAAAGGGAGTATAGTTGGCTACTAGATTTGAAATATAAGGATAATTTAAATGATAATAATAGTATTAAATTTTTTTCATATATTATTAAAAGGATATAGTATTAACACTTTATTTAAGTAAATGTTAATTAATTCATTATGATAAATATATATATCTATGATAAAATAGAGTTTAATTTTTATGGATTTAATTAAATAATCAAAAATATTTTTTAGATATATGAATTAAGCTTTAATCTATAAAATTCTAAGACAGTATTTTATATAACATGATAAAATAGTAAATATAGACTATAAATTCAACGAAGATTTATAATATAATTATTTAATTGAAAATAATAACCTAAACAAAGGAAGTGAGAAAATATGAATATATTATTAGGGATAGGCATGATAGTTTTAATACTAAATATAATCTTTTCATTATCATTGATATTTATAGAAAGAAAAGATCCAACAACAACATGGGCATGGCTTTTAATACTAATTATTTTACCTGGACTTGGATTTATATTATATCTTTTACTTGGACAAAACCTAAGCAGGCAAAAGATTTTCAAAGAAAAAAAACAAATTGATGAAATAAAGAGAAGAAATTTAAGTAGTAGATATGGTAATAAGAGTAATTGTCATGATGGTGGAGATAAATTCTTTGATTTAAGAAAGATGAATTATAATCATTCAGGTTGTCAATATACAACTAATAATGATCTTGAAGTATATGTTAATGGAGAGGATAAATTTAGACAATTAATTAAAGATATAAAGAATGCAAAGGAATATATACATATAGAATATTATATTTTTCGTAATGATTGTTTAGGAAAAAAAATAATAGCAGAATTAACAAAAAAAGCAGAAAGTGGAGTTGAAGTAAGACTTTTAGCAGATAGTATGGGTTCATATACCTTAACAAAAGGTGCATTAAAGAATTATTTAAAAGCAGGAGGAAAATTTGCAATCTTTTTCCCAGGAATATTACCACATATAAATACGCGTATAAATTATAGAAATCATAGAAAAATAGTTGTAATAGATGGAAAATATGGGTATGTTGGAGGATTTAATGTTGGTAAGGAATATATAAATAAAGATCCTAAGGTTGGATTTTGGAGAGATACCCACGTTAGAATAAAAGGTGGGGCAGTAAATGATTTAAATGAAAGATTTTTATTAGATTGGTGCTATGCATCAGAAGAAGAAATACATGATTATAATAAATATTTATCAGATACAAATGAAGAAATAGGGGATGTGGGCATACAAATAGTTACAAGTGGCCCAGATCATGAAGAAGAATATATTAGAAATGCATATATTAAGCTTATAAATAATGCTAAAAATAATTTATATTTGGAGACACCTTATTTAGTTCCAGATTTGCCAATATTAGAAGCATTAAAAATATCTGCGTTGTCAGGTGTTGATGTAAGAATAATAATTCCAGGAAATCCAGATCACTTTTTTATGAAATGGGCCGCTAGTTCTTATATAGGTGAACTTTTAAATACTGGAATAAAAATATATTATTATAAAAATGGATTTATTCATGCTAAGGCTATGGTTGCAGATAGTACTGTAGTATCTATAGGAACAGCTAATATGGATATAAGAAGTTTCAAATTAAATTTTGAAGTTAATGCTTTTATATTTGATGATAGAGTAGCTGTTGATTATGAAAAACAATTCATGAAGGATATTGAATTCTCTGAGGAAATAACAATAAAATCTCACGAAGAGAGAAGTATATATCTTAAAATAAAAGAATCTTTAGCAAGATTAGTTTCACCAATACTTTAATAATTTTAAATTATGGATTATGTATAAAAATTATGTTTTTTACCTTAACTTCGAATAAATCTTTAAATAAAATAATAAGATATAAAAAGAGGAATGAATCATACTTAAGTTAAAGCTTAATTATGATTCATTCCGTGTATTAAATATAATTATCTATTTGTTATTAGGAGTAAAGATGGTTTGTCTACCTATTTCAACAGCATTTTCATGGATACGTTGAGATAATTCTATACTTTGTATAGCAGAAGTGTCTTTTGGTGCAACACTAGTTTTTAATTTAAATGAATAACTCTTCCCAGGAGTTATAGTTCTGCCGTCATAAGTAGTAGAGATATCTACTACAGTGTAACCATCCTCATAGCTAACTGCTCCAGTGGTGTATTCACCAGAAGATAAAGGACCATCAGTACTCTTTATATAAATTTTTGGAGTTTTTATTGTTTCAGCGCATCTTTCTACACCTTTTAAAACTGCATCAGATTCTTCTAGTTTTTCATTATTTGTTATAGTGATGTTATAACCACCACCAGTTCCCCAACTTTCAGCATATGGAGTTACTGTTGCAGTAACATTTAGATTATTATAAACTATATTATATTCAGGAAGTTTGTCATTACCGTACAATTTACTTTTTGTAAATTTAGTTAATTCATCACGCTTGTCTGATGAAGTAGGAGCATCTTGTGATGCCATCCATGCAATCATACCTCCTAAGTTATTTTCCTTTACATAATTGACTTTTTCACCTATAGATTTAGTGTTATCATAAGTGAAAAATGCACCACTGTTTTCATCATATAGATAAGGTGCTTTAGCAATATCATCCCAATATTCTTTAAGACCAGGATATGCTGCCTTTAATTTATCTAAGCTTCTGTAAGACCAAACGCCACCTGCACGTCCACTATCTCCTGATTTTAATGGTGCTTCATTTTTTGCGCCTTTTGCAGGATTACCATCAGCATCTTTTGAAACTACTTCTGCTGTACCATATAATCCAGGTGTCTTAGAATCAGGACCATTAGACACTCTTTGCCATCCACGACTATAATAAGCAGAACCAATGACTATTTTATCTGATTGAGCGCCATTGCTTAAAAGATATTTGACACTTTGATTAATTGATAAACCACTTTCAGTTAGCGGATCATTTGGATTAGCATAAAGAGCTGTTTGATGTCCACTAGTTTCATCCCAAGCACCTCTCATATCATATGTCATGATGTTTGCAAAATCAACTACGTTAAATAATTTTTTAATATCAATACCTGAATCTAATTTTGCTTTTGATGCAGGCAGAGCTACAGAAAGTTCATAGGTTTTTCCTATTTTTTCACCTTGCTTATCTAAGGCGTTTCTTAAATCTTGTAATAAAAGAATGTAATTTTCTTTATCAGCAGCAGTTGAATTTATTGTACCTTCATCATTTTTATTATCTACAAGATCTGGCTCTCTGACAGAACAAGGATATTCCCAGTCCACATCAACAAAATCCATATTAGTATATTGTACAAATTTCATAACGTTTTCAACAAACTTAGCTCTAGTAGAGCTATTAGCAACTACTTTAGAAAAATCTCCAGATTTAGACCAACCACCAAGGGAAATACCTATTTTTAAATTTGGATTTTCAGCTCTCAACTCTTGAAAAGCATTTAATAAACCTGCATTTGCATCATTCCATTGTACAGGCATTCCAACTGGAGCATCAAGTGCAGCTCCGGAATCTGTAAACTGTAAGCTTCCATCTTCATTAAAGTCTAAAAAAGCAAAATTTAAATGAGTTAGTTGATTAGCTGGTATACCTTGAGGATAAAAATTGTCTTGACCACCCCAAATAGACCAATCTCCATAATACATTACATTACGTTTAATCTGTTTAGCTTGAGATTCAGCGTTAAATTTAGTAGCCGCATTGACAGGAATTCCAGGAAAGCCAACCAATGTAGTTCCTAAAATTGATGGAATCACTGTGAATACCAAAATAGATTTTTTTAATTTGTTAAATTTTTGTTTTGACATGTAAACTCCCCCTTGTTATTTTAAAATATATTTTAAAGGATCTACCTTATCTAATAATTATGAAGATATTAAAGTGGACTTTAGAGAAGTGAAGGAAAATCCCTTATTGCAAAATATAAAGAGACTATAAAATAATGATTTTAATTTATAATGATTGTCCAGTTGAAGCTATCTTGAATTTTTTGTGAATTACAGATTAGTTGATATTTTTTCTTTTAATATACTATATAATTACAATAAAAAAAGAAAAAATATGTATTATATTCAATAAATTTACTTATGTTTCTTTAATAATTATTATATCACTTATTTAAATGTTTACAATAAAAATATAATTACAAAATATGATAAAATATTTCATTATTTTTAACAAACAATGGGAATTGAATTTAAGAATATTTGAGAAAAATGAGTTTGATTAACACATATATATAAGTTATTAAGCACAAATAGTTAATACATTAAATTTTGAGAATATAAAATATTGATAAATAATTATTTTATAAGAAATAAATATATTAATATATCAAATAATATTGACAAATCGTAATGATTTGATATAATGTTAAAAAGATTAAATTTACAATGAATGGAGAAAAAACATGAAAAAGGATATTTGTGAATGTATAATGCAAAAATTTTATAGCTTTTTTTATTTTATGTTCTGGGGCTTTTATTTTAGCGCTGGCTATTTCTTTTGCAAAAAACTAAATAATACCTTTTAATGAGTGTTTAGATTATTGGAATATTAAAAAATTATAAATAATATAGATATTTAATAGAACTCATTATAATACAATGGGTTCTATTTTTTTATAAAAAATAATCAATCAAGTTACAGAGTACAACTTTAAATTGTAAGCTGTAAACTAAATGGGGGGCATATAAAATGATCGTAATATTAAAACAAAAAGTTGAACAAGAAAAAATAGAAAAATTAACTTTAATTTTAGAAAATCAAGGTGTTAAAGTAAATCCTGTTATAGGAAGTGACATTAGCATTTTAGGTTTAGTAGGGGATACGAGTAAGATCGATAAAGAGCAAATTGAGGCTAATGAAATAGTTGAAAAAGTTATGCATGTACAAGAACCTTTTAAAAAGGCAAATAGGATGTTTCATCCGGAATCAACAATAATTGATGTGAATGGACAAAAAATAGGTGGAAATAAAATAGCTATGATTGCAGGACCATGTTCAGTTGAAAGCGAAGAGCAAATAACACAAATCGCTAAAGATGTTAAAAAAATAGGGGCAAACTTTTTAAGAGGTGGAGCATTTAAACCTAGAACTTCACCATATGCATTCCAAGGACTAAAGTATGAAGGTTTAGAACTTTTAAAAAAAGCAAAAGCAAATACAGGATTACCTATAGTTACTGAAATTATGTCACCATATGATATAGAATTCTTTAATGATAATGTTGATGTTATACAAGTTGGAGCAAGAAATATGCAAAACTTTGATTTGCTTAAAGAATTGGGAGGATTGAATAAACCAATACTTTTAAAAAGGGGATTATCAGCAACTCTCGAAGAATTATTAATGAGTGCTGAATATATAATGGCAGGTGGTAATGAAAATGTAATTCTTTGTGAAAGAGGAATTAGAACATTTGAGACATATACTAGAAATACATTAGATTTAAGTGCAGTTCCAGCTCTTAAAAAATTAAGTCATTTACCAGTTATTATTGATCCAAGTCATGCTACAGGAAAGTATTGGATGGTAGAACCACTAGCTAAAGCTGCAATTGCAATTGGTGCAGATGGACTTATAATAGAAGTTCATAATGATCCAGCAAATGCTTTGTGTGATGGACCACAATCAATAAAACCAGATAAGTATGCAAAACTTTTTGAAGAATTAAAAGTTATTGCAAAAGCAGTAGGTAGGGAAATGTAGTTTAAATAAAGCTTAATTTATACTGAAAGTGAGATGTAATTATAATATAAAGCTTATGGACTAAAGAATTTGCTTTAAGAGTTCTAAAATAAAGATTAGTCCAATTAATGCATGCTTCCAATGAAACATTGTGACAAGCAATTAATTCAACAAAGCTTTATTAAGAAGCTCGAAAAATCAAATTCCAATGCCATTTCGCAATTATATTATAATAGCAATCTAATATATTCAAGTATAAATCTTAGATCAAAACATATAAGAAGGAGTATTAAAATGAGGGAGTTAGTTGTAGATTTAAAGGAAAAAAGTTATTCAATAATAATTAAAAAGGGACTAATTAATGATTTTAGTAATGAAATAAATAAGGTTTATAAAGGAAAAAAGATTTTTATATTAACCGATGAAAATGTAAATGGTTATTATGGGGATAAGGTAAAGGATTCATTAATTAATCATGGATATGAAGTTAAGAAAATGGTTTTAGAGCCTGGAGAGGAAACTAAGTCCTTTAATACTCTTCCTAAGATATATAATGAATTTTTAGATTTCAAATTAACTAGAAGTGATTTAATTATTACACTTGGAGGAGGCGTTATAGGAGACCTTGGAGGATTTGCAGCATCTACATTTTTAAGAGGAATTGATTTTATTCAAGTACCTACTTCATTGCTTGCACAAGTTGATAGTAGTGTTGGAGGAAAGGTTGCTGTAGATTTAGATAGGGGAAAGAACCTAGTAGGAAGTTTTTATCATCCTAAAGTGGTTTTAATTGATCCAGATGTTTTAATTACATTACAAGATAAATTTTTTAAAGATGGAATGGCTGAAGTAATAAAATATGGCTGTATAAAATATAAAGATTTCTTTTACAAATTAAAAGAGTTTAAAGCTAAAGATGAAGTTATGGATAATATAGAAGATATAATTTATGCATGTTGCAATATTAAAAGAATAGTTGTTGAGAATGATGAAAAAGATAAAGGTGAGAGAATGTTATTAAATTTTGGCCATACATTGGGTCATGCAATAGAGGCATACTATAATTTTAATAAATATACGCACGGTGAAGCTGTAGGAATTGGAATGTATAAAATAACTAAAATGTCTGAAGAAAAAGGAGTTACTCTAAAGGGAAGTGCAGATGAGATAAAAGATATACTAATTCAATATTCACTTCCTTATGATATAGATATTGAAAATTTAGATGAAATACTAGAAATAATTTCTTTAGATAAAAAAAATATTAATAATGTTTTAAAGATAGTATTACTTGAAAGCATTGGAGAATCATTTTTAAAAAATACTAATATAGATTTCTTTAAATAAATTTTTATATTTTAGAATTGAATTATGTTTTGCAAAATCTATATTAAAAAATAAAATTAAATGTACTATCTCAATATTAAACAACTAAAAGGGGGACACAAATGGGAACTTTTAAAATTTATCCTGGTAAATTAAAAGGAGGAGTTAAAATTCCACCATCGAAAAGTATGGCACATAGAGGTGTTATTTGTGCAGCTTTAGGAGATGGAATAAGTAAAATAAGAAATATTAATTATTCAGATGATATTATAGCAACTATTAATGCAATGCGTTCATTAGGAGCTATAATAACAAAGCAAGATGATTACCTTCATGTTATTGGAATAAACTCTGATAAGTGTAAAAAAAACATAGAATTAAATAGAACAATAGATTGTAATGAATCAGGTTCTACATTAAGATTTTTAGTGCCAATTTCTTGTATTTTTGAAGGGAATAATAGATTTGTAGGTAGAGGTAATTTAGGAAAAAGACCTTTAGATACATATTATGAAATTTTTGATAATCAGGGAATTAAGTATTCATATAAAAAGGGGAAGCTTGATTTAAGAACAGAAGGAGTACTAAAAAGTGGAGAGTTTAAATTAAGAGGGGATATAAGTTCTCAATTTATTAGTGGATTATTATTTGCACTTCCTCTTTTAGATGGAGATTCAAAAATAATAATAACAACAGAATTAGAGTCTAAAGGTTATATTGATTTAACATTAAGTGCTATGAGTGATTTTGGAATTGAAATTATAAATAATAATTATAAAGAATTTATAATCAGAGGAAATCAAATATATAAAAGTAGAGACTATAGAATAGAAGGCGATTATTCTCAAGCAGCATTTTTTTTAGTGGCTGATGCATTAGAAAGTGATATTTTGATAACTGACTTAGATCTACAATCTCTTCAAGGTGATAAAGAAGTTATAGAAATACTAGAAAAAATGAATGTCAAAATAAAAATTATTAATGATGACATTATAGCAATACCAAGAGGAATGTTAAAAGCAACTGTTATTGATGGATCTCAGTGTCCAGATATAATTCCAGTTATTTCTCTAGCAGCTAGTTTGTGTAATGGAATAACTGAAATAATAAATGTAGGAAGATTAAGAATTAAAGAATGTGATAGATTAAATGCAGTTGCAAGTGAACTAAATAAATTAGGAGCTAATATAATTGAAAAAGAAGACAGCTTAATAATTGATGGAGTTAAAACTTTAAAAGGTGGAGTAAAAGTTTGGAGTCATAAAGATCATAGAATTGCAATGACTTTAGCAATAGCATCTACAGTCTGTGAAGAACCAATTATTATAGAAGATTATGAATGTGTTTCAAAATCTTATCCAGAGTTTTTTGATGATTTTAAAGCATTAGGAGGAAACTTTCATGAGTGGAATTTGGGGTAATAGATTAAAAATTTCGATATTTGGTGAATCACATGGAAATGCAATAGGCATAACTATAGATGGACTTCCAGCTGGATTTAAAATTAATATGGAAGAAGTCTTAAAAGAAATGTCTAGAAGAGCACCAGGAAAAAGTAATCTTTCTACATCACGAAAAGAAGGAGATAAGCCAGAAATACTTAGTGGATTTTTTGAAGGAAAAACTACTGGTACTCCCCTTTGTGCAATGATTAAAAATAGTGATATGCATTCAAAAGATTATAGTGAATTAAAAAATTTAATGAGACCTGGTCATGCTGATTATAGTGGAAAGATAAAATATAGTGGTTACAATGACTATAGAGGTGGAGGACATTTTTCAGGGAGAATAACAGCACCATTAGTTTTTGCAGGGGCTATATGCAAACAAATATTAGAAAAAGAAAACATATATGTAGGTGCACATATTAAAAGAATAGGAAATGTTGAAGATAAAGAGTTTAGTGAAGTGAATTTAAATAAGGATCTTATTTTTGATTTAATCAATGAAGAATTACCAGTTTTAATAAAAGAGAATGGAGAAAAAATGAAAAGTGAAATTCTTCAGGCTAAAAAAGATGGTGATTCAGTTGGTGGAATTATAGAATGTGGAATTATTGGCGTGAAAGCAGGAGTTGGAAATCCATTTTTTGATTCTATAGAGTCTACATTAGCTCATTTATTATTTTCTGTACCAGCAGTAAAAGGAATTGAATTTGGAAAAGGATTTGAAATGAGTAAACTTAGAGGTTCACAGTGCAATGATGAATATTATTATGATGGAGATGAAGTAAAAGCATATAGTAACAATAATGGAGGTATATTAGGTGGGATATCTAATGGAATGCCAATATTATTTAAAGCAGTTATAAAACCAACTCCATCAATATCTAAAGAGCAACGAAGTATAAATATAAGCGAAAAGAAAAATGGTGTAATTACAGTTAAAGGAAGACATGATCCATGTATAGTACAAAGAGCTATACCAGTAATTGAAAGCGTTGCTGCAATTGGATTGCTTGATTTAATGCTGTAAGTATAAAGAAGCTGAGACGTGATAGTGGAAAGTTGGAGTTAATAAAAAATTTTATAGTGAAATTTTTATATATATATTTTTAGAGAGTTTTTAAGACTTTCAACAAAAATTTTCAACTCGTATCTCTCCACTTTCAACTAAAAGAGCGTGACTTAGCTACTTTTTTAAATATTAAAAATAAGGGGATAACCATATGGCAGAGTTAGATGATTATAGAAATAGTATAGATGAAATAGATCAAAAGATAACTGAATTATTTGAGCAGAGAATGGATGTTGTTCTTAAAGTAGGCGAATATAAGAAAAAAAATAATTTACCTATATTTAATAAAAATAGAGAAGATGAAGTTATTAAGAAGAACTTAGGTTATCTAAAAAATCAAGATTATATTGAAGAAACAGAAAAATTCTTTGAAAAATTAATGGAAGTTTCAAGACAGCTTCAAAGTAGAAAGATGAAAGAAGATTTAGCAGAAGAAAAAAAAAATAATGGTAATATTTGTGTTTGCGAAGATGGAAAAATTGGATTTTATGGTGCACAAGGTTCTTTTACTGAAGAAGCAATGATTAAATATTTTGATGAGGATAGAACTTCTAAATCATATGAGGAATTTGAAGATGTATTTTTAGCAATTAAAAATGATGAAATTAATTATGGAATACTTCCAATAGAAAATTCATCAACAGGAGCAATTTCTAGTGTATATGATCTTTTATATAAATATGGATTTTTTATAAATGGAGAGATATGTATAAAAATAAATCAAAATTTAATTGGGATAAAGGGGAGCAAGTTAAGTGACATTAAAGAAATATACTCACATGCTCAAGGATTTAAACAAAGTTCAGATTTCTTAAAGAAGTATAATGAATGGAAGCTGATACCATTTCATAGTACAGCTAGTAGTGCTAAATTAATAAAAGAATTAGAAGATAAATCAAAAGCCGCTATATGTAGCAAAAGAGTAGCTAATATATATGATTTAGAAATTATTAAAGAAAATATAAACAATCAAACAGAAAATTTCACAAGATTTATAATAATTTCTAAACAATTAGAAGAAAATAAAAATTTTAATAAAATCAGTGTAGTATTTTCACTTGAAGATAAGGCCGGTACATTATATAAGTTATTAAGACATTTTGCAGAAAATAATATAAATATGATTAAAATAGAATCAAGACCAATGAAGAATGGTCCTTGGAATTATTTTTTATATATTGATTTTGAAGGTGATTTATCATCGGAAAAAGTTAAAAAAGCTTTGTATTTAATTGAACAAAGTAGTGCTTACTTTAAATTATTGGGGGCATATGAAAAAAATAAATGTTAAACAAAGAAAAGGGGGCATAAATAGTGAATTTTTATGGAGTACTAGGTGAAAAATTATCACATTCTATATCGCCAATGATTCATAATAAAATTTTTTCATTTTTAGATATTGAAGGGGCATATAAAATATTTGAAGTTGAAAGAGAAGACTTAAAGAAATTTGCAGATTCATTAAGAGTATTAAAAATTAAGGGGTGTAATGTAACCATTCCATACAAAGAAGATATAATGAAATATTTAGATGAAATATCACCTGAAGCAAAAAAAATAAAAGCAATAAATACAATATTATTAAAAGATAATAAATTATATGGATTTAATAGTGATTATTATGGATTTAATAGTATATTACTCAGGAACAACATAGAAGTTAATGATAAAGTAGCTATGGTGTTAGGAACTGGTGGGGCATCAAAAGCTGCAGTAACTTTATTATTAGATAGAGGAATTAAAAAAATATATTTAGTTTCTAGAAGTAAAAGGTTAATTTCTTTAGAAGAGGATAAGAGGATAGAGTATAGAACTTATAGTAATATAAATGATATAAAAGGTGATATATTAATAAATGCTACTCCAGTAGGAATGTATCCTAAGGTAGATTTTAAGCCAGTTTCTGAAGATATAATTAATAATTTTGATACATTAATAGATTTGATATATAATCCAAGAGAAACTCAATTTTTACGAAATGGTAAAATTTTAAATAAAAAAGTTTGTGGTGGATTAGAAATGCTAGTAGGACAAGCGATTAAATCATCAGAGATTTGGCATGACATATCTATAGACAATGATATACAAGAAAAATTATATTCTTATATTGATGAAAAATTTAAATAGGGGAGAGTATATTATGAAAAATAAAGTATTTCTTATAGGAATGCCTGGATGTGGAAAATCTACAATTGGGGAACTTATATCTAAAGAATTATTATTAAAGTTTATAGATATGGATATATATATTGAAGAGAAAACATCAAAAACAATTTCAGAGCTTTTTGAACAAGGTGAAGATTATTTTAGAGATATAGAAAGTGAAACTTGTAAGGAAATAATAAAATATGATAATGTTGTAATAGCAACTGGTGGCGGAGTAGTAAAAAAAGATATAAATATAGAAACTTTAAAGAATAATGGATTAGTAATTTTTATTGATAGGTCAGTTGAAAAAATTATTTCTGATATAGATGTTTCTAGAAGACCTCTTTTAAAAAATGGGAAAGAGAGAATTATAGGGTTATATAAAGAAAGATATGATATTTATAAGAAAGCATGTCATAAGATAGTTGTTAATGATAGTACTATAGATGAAGTTGTAGAAGAAATAAAAAGGATAATTGTTAATAACTAGAATTTAATGTTTATATTTTATGAAGGATAGTAGGATAGTAGAATTTAAAAAAATTTTTGAAGTACAGGAGGAATTTTAAAATGATTATTATTATGAAACCAAAAGCAAGTGAAGAAGAAATAGGAAAGGTTAAGTCTTTTGTTGAAAGTAAGGGATTAGAAACTCATATTTCTAGAGGAAATACTTATTATATTGTTGGTATTGTAGGAGATACAGCAATAATAGATCCTAAAAAATTACAAGTACTTAAGGGTGTAGACAGAGTAATGAAGGTACAAGAACCTTTTAAAAAGGCAAATAGAATTTTTAAACCAAATGACACAATAGTAAATATAGAGGGTTCAATAATTGGAGGGGGAAAGCTTGGTATAATGGCTGGACCATGTTCTGTTGAATCTGAAGAGCAAATAATTGAAGTAGCAAAAAGAGTTAAGGCAGCAGGTGCTAATTTTTTAAGAGGTGGTGCATTTAAGCCAAGAACTTCACCTTATAGTTTCCAAGGATTAGAGCTTGAAGGATTAAAACTTTTAAAAACAGCAAAACAAGAAACAGGTCTTCCAATTGTAACAGAGCTTATGTCAACTGATTATATTGACACATTTGTAGAAGAAGTTGATGTAATTCAAATTGGAGCTAGAAATATGCAAAACTTTGATTTGTTAAAACAAATTGGTAGAACTAATAAACCTATTTTATTAAAAAGAGGTTTATCAGCTACAATTGAGGAATGGTTAATGTCAGCAGAATATATAATGGCAGGTGGAAATGAGAATGTAATACTTTGTGAAAGGGGTATTAGAACATTTGAGACAATAACTAGAAATACGCTAGATTTACAAGCAATACCTGTTGTTAAGAGATTATCACATTTACCTATAATTATAGATCCAAGTCATGCAGGAGGATATGCATATTTAGTTGAGCCAATGGCAAAGGCAGCAATAATTGCAGGGGCTGATGGTTTAATGATAGAAGTTCATAATGATCCAGAAAATGCTTTGAGTGATGGTCAACAATCACTTACTCCAAATCAATTTGATGGACTTATGGGTAAAGTTAAAGCAATAGCAGAAATAGAAGGAAAAGAAATATAATTCTTGGAGGGCTATATATGAATGTAGTAATAGTAGGTCTTGGAGTAATAGGTGGATCTTTTGCTATGGCATTAAAAGATGCTGGTTATAAAGATGTTTATGGAATAGATAATAATGAAGATACATTATTAAAAGCTGAAAAACTAAACTTAATAAGAAGAGGATATACTGATGGAAATGAAATTTTAAAAGATGCGGATTTAATTATAATATCAATATATCCTAAGCTTGTTAAAGATTTTATTAAAAATAATATAGATAATTTTAAATATGGGGCAGTAATAACTGATGCAACTGGAATAAAAAAAATGTTTATTAATGATATAGTGAATATATTACCTTCAAATATAGATTTTGTATTTGGACATCCAATGGCTGGAAGAGAAAAAAAAGGAATAGATTTTGCTAGTAATGATGTTTTTAAAGGTGCTAACTATATTTTGACTCCAACTTCAAAAAATAAAGAAGAGAATTTGAAGTTAGTAGAAAACTTAGCATATGAGATAGGTTTTAAAAGAGTTAAAAGAATAAGTCCAGAATTTCATGATGAAATGATAGGATTTACTAGTCAGTTACCTCATTCCCTAGCAGTAGCTTTAGTAAATAGTGATTTAGAGGGAAGAGATACTGGAAGTTTTATTGGTGATAGTTATAGAGATTTAACTAGAATTGCCAATATAAACGAAGATTTATGGAGTGAACTTTTTCTTGGAAACAAAGAAAATCTATTAAAATCTATAGAATCATTTGAATGTGAATTAGATAAAATAAAAGATGCAATAAAAGATGATGATAAAGAATCTCTAAAAAAATTATTTATAAAATCAACTAAGAGACGTGAAAAATTATAATTAAAGGCTGTGTTTTAGTAACATGTTTATATATGCATAAGTAAAGGTGGACTGAGTAATTGAATTTAGGAATGCTAAAATGAGTATAGTCCCATTTTAGCTTGTTCCCAATATAAAATTGGAGACAAGCAGTAAATATGACAATACTCATTAAGAATTCTCAAAATCCAATTACAATGCCACCTTACATATTGCATATATCAACATATAGTTAAAACATAGCCTTTAATTTCTTTTAAATAAAATACCTTTTAATAAAATTCTTTTCCTGAAATAAAGACTCTTTTTATGTTAATATTATCATCGAATAATATTAAATCAGCATCGTAACCTTCTTTAATTAGTCCTTTATGATTATCTACCTTACAATGTTTAGCTGGATTATACGAAGCCATTTTTACAATTTCATTTAATGGTAAATCTGAATTATTGTAGATATTATTAACAACTTTATCAAGAGTTAAAACAGAACCAGCCAGAGAGCCAGACTTAATTCTTGCTGCACCATTTTTAACAATAACGTCTTGTCCACCTAATTTGTATTTCCCATCAGGCATGCAACATGCCATCATGGCATCAGTTATTAACAAAACATTATCTGTACCTTTTTGTTTATAAGCAATTCTCAATGCAGGATACGATATATGAATTCCATCTGAAATAGTTTCAGTTGTTATATTACTATCAAATATAGCACCTACAATTCCAGGATTTCTATGATTAAAAGGTGGCATTGCATTATAAAGGTGAGTTGAATGACTAGCACCACATTTAATTGCATCTATTGTTTCTTCATAAGTAGCTTTAGTATGCCCTAATGAACATACAATTCCATTGCCAGAAAGATATTTAATTAAATCATTAGAACCAGAAAGTTCTGGTGCTAATGTAAGTGAGATAACAGAGTCTTCACAGTCTTTAACCATAGATTCATAAGTGGATATTGATGGTGGCAAAATGTAATCAGAATTTTGAGCACCAATTGCATTTGGATTTATGAAAGGCCCTTCTAAATGAGCTCCTAAAACATGAGCACCTTCTGAACCTTTTTCTTTTAATATTTTAATAACTCTCATAGACTTATTAATATCACTAATTGAAACAGTCATAGTAGTAGGCACAAAAGAGGTAGTACCATGCTTAGCTATTGTTTTTGCAATAGTATTAATAGATTTTGTTGTACCGTCCATAGTGTCGCATCCACCAGCACCATGTATGTGAACATCTATAAATCCAGGTGAAAGGTATAACCCTTTCGCATCTATAATCTGATTAATGTCATTATTAGTAAAATTAGAGGGATTGATTTTTTTTATCTTACCATCTTGAATAATAACAGATCCTTTTTCTATTTTATCTAAATAAATAATGTTGCAATTTGTAATTAACATTTTTAAAACCTCCTAAATACTTAAAGATATTATTGAAAAAAATCTAATATGTATGTAATAAGAATTTAAAAAAGATAAAAATTCATTTAAATATTTCTCTATTTCACATAAATTGTAAGAGTGGTCATAATTCTTTAAAAATAAAATATAATTAATTTAAAAGGAGGAACATTTTTATGCAATATTTTAATTTTATTTTATTAGGAATAGTTTTATCATTCTCAACAGTATATGTATATAATATATTTGCTTTAAAAAGTGCTGGAAAGGAAAACTTAAAGGTCTCTTTATTATTAATGTTATTTAGTGCTCCTATAGCTATATGCATACTTATAGTTATGAGTTTATTCTTAAAATTGGCAAACTGGACATTACCAGTTGAAATTTCTAACTATAAAATATTTATTGTATCTTTTGCAAGTGTGTTTGTAATTTTTATTGGGGAATTTGTTATAAAGACATTTTTATCTGGTACAATAAGTAGCCATTTTACTAGAAAATATAAAAATGAAAATTTATCAGAAAAACAAATGCTTAACATAATTAGAGAGAAACATAGAATTATAGAGATAATAAAATTTATTTTAATGTTTTTAATAAGCTGCGTAATATATGGAGCATTATTAAGTATTTTAAATGTTATAGGCATTATATTTATAGTTATAGCTTCATCTTTAATTACGAGTATATTATATTTTTTTATGTTTAAAAGTAAGTAAAAAAATTTAAAACATAAGTTTATTTTAATTAAATAATATAATTAAACATGTTGACACAAAGTTTGTAAGGGTTTAATATTTAAGTATGGTAATTACCAATTATTAGAAAATTAGCTGGTATTTATAGGAGGGGTGAGAAATGCCAAACATATTAATGACTAGAATTGACAATAGACTAGTACATGGACAAGTAGGCGTTACTTGGGTAAATCACCTAGGAGCAAATTTACTTGTAGTAGCAAATGATGAGGTGGCCAAAGATCCTGTTCAACAAAATTTAATGGAGATGGTCATTCCAGATACTATAGGGATAAGGTTTTTCTCAATACAAAAGACTGTAAATATAATAAACAAAGCAGCACCAAGACAATTAATTTTCTTGGTATGCAGAACTCCACAAGATGCAGTAAGGTTAGTTGAGGGAGGAGTTCCTATAAAAAAGATAAATATAGGTAATTTACATTTCAGTGAAGGAAAGAAACAAATTTCTTCTACTGTTTTTATAGACGAAAGTGATAAACAAGCTTTTAGAAGACTCAAAGAATTAGGAGTTCAACTAGAAATAAGAAGAGTACCTGATGAAGCAATAGATGAAGATATTTATAAACACATATAAATCCATAAAATTAAAAATATTTTTATTATCAAAAAATATATTAATGAAGGAGGAATATTATGTTTGTTAAAGCTTTATTAATTGCTATTTGGGCAGGTATTGCAGGTATAGATTTATATGATGGATTACTTCATATACACAGGCCGATAGTAACAGGACTTGTAGTTGGTTTAATTTTAGGAGATGTAAAAACAGGGCTTATAGTTGGAGCTGCATTAGAACTTGTATTTATGGGTATGGTTCCACTTGCAGGAGCACAGCCTCCTAATGTAGTTATTGGAGGTATTATTGGAACAAGCATAGCTATTTTAGGTAAATTAGAACCACAAGCAGCTGTAGGTGTAGCAATACCATTTGCTGTAGCTGTACAAGCTGCTATAACATTTATTTTTACAGCATTTTCATTCTTTATGCATAAGGCAGATACTTATGCAGAAAGTGCAGATACAAAAGGAATTGACAGAATTAATTACATGGGAATGCTTTTCCTATTTATATTCTATTTTGTTATTGCATTTTTACCAATATTCTTTGGTGCAGACAAGGCAGCAGCAATTGTAAGTGCAGTACCAGAATGGATTATTAATGGATTAAAGGTTGCAGGTGGAGTAATGCCAGCAATCGGATTTGCAATGTTATTAAAAATTATGTTAAAGAAAGAATATATGGCATTTCTTATTATTGGTTTCTTATTTGTAACATACGGTCATATTTCAATTTTAGGATTAGCTTTAGTTGGATTAAGTATAGCATTATATGACTATTATTCAGCTAGTAATAAGCAAGTAGTAAAAGTTGCAGAGGAGGAATATGAAGATGGAATCTAATGTAGCATATAAAGAACCTACCCCTAAAAAGGTAATTACCAATAAAGATTTAAATCATATGGTTTGGCGTTCACTTTTTTTACAAGCATCATTTAACTATGAAAGAATGCAAGGCTGTGGATGGCTTTATGGATTAATACCAGGATTAAAGAAAATTCATACCAATAAAGAAGACCTTTCTCAAGCAATGAAAGATCATATGGAATTTTTCAATACTCATCCATTCTTAGTAACTTTCATTATGGGATTAGTACTAGCAATGGAAGAAAATAAAGAAGATAGAAGCACAATAAGAGCAATAAAGGTTGCAACAATGGGACCTTTAGGTGGTATTGGAGATGCATTATTTTGGTTGACAGCATTACCAATTTGTGTTGGTATAGGTGCTTCAATGGCTATGGAAGGAAATGTAGCCGGACCAATAGTTTTCCTAGTAATGTTTAATGCACTACATTTCTTCTTAAGATTTTTCTTAATGAAATATGGATATAAAACAGGTGTTAAGGCACTATCTTCATTAAAAGAACAAACAAAGAAAATATCTCATGCAGCTTCAATATTAGGTTTAACAGTTGTTGGTGGATTAATAGCATCAATGGTTAATTTAAAGACAACAATGGTAATTCCATTAGGTTCAGTTACTGGTGGTTCATCAATAAAATTACAAGAAGGCGTTTTAGATCAAGTAATGCCTAATATGTTAGCTTTAGGATATACATTTTTAATGTATAAGTTATTGAAGAAAGGATATTCACCAATTAAATTAATAACAGTTACAATTTGTTTAGGTTTAATTGCAAAATTTATAGAACACATTACAAAGTTCCCAATATTATAATAGATAAGTTTTAATAGATAAATTTCTGAATTTTGGATGGAGTATTAGCTCCATCTGAAATTTAGAAGTTCTTAATTTACTGCATAAACAACAATAGAACTTTCAATTCTTATATTTCAACTGAAAACTATGATATAGACATGTTATTC
Source organism: uncultured Clostridium sp. (assembly GCF_963527835.1). GTDB lineage: Bacteria > Bacillota > Clostridia > Clostridiales > Clostridiaceae > Clostridium. The sequence goes on from NZ_CAURTC010000029.1 coordinate 19,824, forward strand.
TCTAAAGAAATATTATATACAATTTTTAAAATATACTTAATAAATTCATATAATTAATAAGAATATGTTATAATTAGAAAAAATTAGCTTTAACTAGAAAGAGGTATATTTAAATGAATAAGATTGATAAAAGTTCTAAAATTCCATTATATGCACAATTAATGGATATTCTTATTAATCAAATAGAAAATTATATGGAAGAAAATGATCAATTAGATTCAGAAAGAGAAATTTGTGAGAAATATGGTGTTAGTAGAACAACTGTAAGACAGGCATTAGATGAATTAGAAAAGCAAAAATATATATATAAAGTTCATGGAAAAGGAAATTTTATATCATCAAGAAGAGTGGAACAGGATTTAATAAAAGTTTATTCATTTACTGATGAAATGAGAAAACTTGGGAAAAAACCAATTTCAAGATTGCTAAACTTTGAAATTGCAGAACCTGATAGTAAAATATTAAGAAAATTAAAGCTAAAAGAAAATGAGCTTGTATATAAAATAACAAGAATAAGAATAGCTGACGATATTCCAATGATATATGAGGTTACTTATTTACCATATGATAAGTTTAATGGTATGACTAAAAAAGATTTAGAAGAAAATCCTATGTATGAAATTTTTAAGAATGATTTTAAAGTTCATATAACATCAGCTGAAGAAGTGCTTGAAAGTGTTTCAATAAATAAATTAGAAAGCATTTATTTAGATGTATCACAAGGAGAACCAGGATTAAAAATTGAGAGAACAACATATGAAAATAAGCAAGTTATTGAATATACAGTAAGTATAGCAAGAGGAGATAAATTTAAATATAGAGTATGTTTGAAAAATTAGTAAAAATTTATACACACTGGTAATTACAATATAGCCAGTAAGGGAGGGTATTATGATTTTTGGAAAAACTATTGAAGAGTTAGAAAAATTAAAAGCAATAAACACATTAAAAGAAATAATGCAACAACCTGATTTATGGAAAGAAACATATAATATAATTTATAATAAAAGAGATGAAATTAAATCATTTTTAAAGAAAAATATATCAAAGAGTACAAGAATAATATTAACAGGTGCTGGGACTTCAGATTATGTAGGGCAAACAGCTTTATTGGAGATTAGAAGCAAAGTAGATGCACGAGTTGAAGCTATTGCTACTACTGATTTAGTATCAAATCCTAAGGAATATATAGAAAAAGATACTAATACTATTTTAGTATCTTTTGCAAGATCAGGAAATTCACCAGAAAGTGTTGGTGCATATGATTTATTTGAAAAAAATATTATTAACATATCACAAGTGGTAATTACCTGTAATGAGGGCGGAGAATTAGCTAAGAAGGCTAATAAAAATAACAATAATTTAGTATTGCTTATGCCAGCAGAATCAAATGATAAAGGATTTGCTATGACAAGTTCTTTTAGTTGTATGTTGTTAGCAACAATATCAATGTTTGATATAGATAATATAGAAAATAATAAAACTTTTGTAGATTTAGTGTCAGAGCAAGGAGAAGACATTCTAGAAAATAACTGGAATGATGTTTGTGATTTAGTTAATTATGAATGTAACAGAGTTGTTTATTTAGGATCAGGAATACTAAAAGCTTTGTCTCAAGAAATGGCATTAAAAAGTTTAGAACTCACAAGTGGAAAGATAGTAACAATATTTGAATCTGTTATGGGATTTAGACATGGTCCTAAGTCAATAATTAATGATAATACTTTAATTATTATTATGAATTCTACAGATAAATATACTAATCTTTATGATTTAGATTTAATAAATGAGATATATAATGATTCGGGAAATCATAAACTTGCAGTAATAAGCTATGAAAATAATGAAAAATTAAAAGATATATGTGATAAATGCATTGAAATAAATGGAGCAAGTGTACCAGAAATTTATACAGTATTTAATTATATTTTATTTGGACAAATGTTTGGGTTATTTAACTCAATAAAACTAAAAATATCTCCAGACAATCCAAGACCAGATGGGACTGTTAATAGGGTTGTTAAAGGGGTACACATTCATAAACAAAACTTTTAGTTTTTAAGATTTTAATTTATATAATTTTTGCATATATCTTAAGTGAATGTTGATATTATAGATGAAGCTCATGGACAGAGGAATTTACTTTAAGAATTGTAGAACGAACATTAGTCCAATTAATGCATGTTCCCAATCAAAGATTGCTGACAAGCAATTAATTTGACAAATCTTCATTAACAATTCTAAAAAGCAAATTCCAATGCCAGTTCGCTCTATACTACATATCAACATTGTTTTAAAACATAGACTGATTTTAAATATATGAATTAGACAAATATGGTAATAAGGAGGATAGCAATGATAGGATTGATTATTGTTGGACATGGATTTTTTCCAGAAGGAATACTTAGTTCGGTGAAAGTAATTGCTGGAGAACAAAAAGAAGTTATAGGCGTGAATTTTGAATGTGGACAAGGATCGGATATTTTAAAGGGAAATATTGAAAATGCAATTGATAATCTTAATACAGATGAAGTATTAATTTTAGCAGACTTAGCAGGGGGTTCTCCTTTTAATGTATCTGTTATTATTAGTGAAAAAAGAAAAGATAAGAATATTAAAGTTATATCTGGTATGAATTTACCGATGGCATTGGAGGCATCTTTATCAAGAAGTAATTATACTATGGAAGAATTAGTTGAATCGGTGAAAAATGCTGCCACTATAGGAATTAAAGAGTATAAGAGAAATAAAATTAAAGAAACAGTTGAAAATGATGATGAAATATAATTGCTAAAAAGTTGAATTAAGATTATATGAGAGGAGATAGGTTTATGCATAAAATACTTTCAACAAAGCAAATGTTATTAAAAGCTCAAAAGGAAGGTTATGCAGTGCCAGCTTTTAATATACACAACTTAGAGACATTACAAGTAGTTGTTGATACAGCAATGAAGATGAGATCACCTGTAATTATAGCAGGAACACCATCAACCATAGAGTATGCAGGGGCAGCTTATATAGAGGCGATGGCAGAAGTAGCAGCTAGAAAATACGATATACCGATAGCTATTCATCTGGATCATTTTGAGGATATAGATGAAATAAAAAAGAATATTGATATTGGATTTAGATCATGTATGATAGATGCATCTAAAGAAGAATTTGAAGTTAATATTACAAAGGTAAAAGAAGTCGTGGAATATGCACATGAATATGATGCAACTGTTGAAGCAGAGCTTGGAAAACTCGGTGGAAAAGAAGATGACTTAATAGTATCTGAAAAAGATTCAATGTATACAAATCCAGATGATGCAGCAGAATTTATTAAAAGAACAGGGGTAGATTCTTTAGCTGTAGCAATAGGAACAGCACATGGATTATATAAAGGAAAAGCGAAATTAGATTTTGAAAGATTAAAAGAGATAAGAAGTAAAGTTGATGTGCCTTTAGTATTGCATGGTGCATCAGATGTTCCAGATGAGTTAGTTAAAAAGGCAATTTCACTTGGAATATGTAAGGTAAATATAGCTACAGATTTGAAAATACCATTTTCAGATGCAGTAAAGGATTATTTTAAAAATAATCCTAATGCAAATGATCCAAGAAAGTATATGACTCCAGGAAAAGAAGCTATGGCAAAAATAGTAGAAAATAAAATAAAAGTTTGTGGAAGTGCCAATAGATATTGAGGTGGATACTATGTTTTAAGTGAAATGTTGATATATACATAAACAAAGATGGACAGAGTAATTTAACTTAGGAATACTAAAATGAGTATAGTCCCATTTCAGCTTGTTCCAAATATAAAATTAGGACAAGCAACAAATGTGACAATACTCATTAAGAATTCTCAAAGTCAAATTACAATGCCACTTTGCCTATTGTATATATCAACTTATATTTAAAATATAGAGCAATAAATAAATTTTATTTAAAAAGGAGCAAAATAATATGATATTAGTTATTAATCTTAATGCTTCTGTAGATAAAAGATATGAGATATCGGATATACAAAAGGGAGAGGTAATGAGGGCAAGGCATGTAGAGAATACTCCAGGTGGGAAAGGTCTCCATGTTGCGAATGTAGCTACTATTTTAAAGGAAGAATGTGCAGTTACAGGCTTTATTGGTGGAAAGAGTGGAGAATTTATTGAAGAAAAACTTAAGGATTATGGGATAAAGAATGATTTTGTAAAGATAAGTGGAGAGACAAGAGAATGTTTAGCATTTATCACAGATGATTTTGTTCAAACAGAAATACTGGAACCAGGTCCAGAGGTGACTGAAGAAGAACAAAAATGTTTTTTAAATAAATATAATAAATTGCTTGAAGAAGCTAATATAGTTGTAGCATCAGGTAGTATTCCAAGGAATGTACCTAAAAATTTTTATAGAAAATTAATAGAAGATGCTAATCAAAAAGGCAAGAAATTTTTATTAGATGCTAGTGAAGAGGCTTTAAAGGAAGGTATAGAAGGTAAACCTTATTTTATTAAACCTAATAAAGATGAGGTAGAAGCTTTAACTGGTAGAAAGATTTTATCTGCACAAGATGCTATAAATGAAATAAAACTTTTGAGTGAAAAAGGAATAAAGTTTATTACAATTTCATTGGGGTCAGAAGGATCAATTGTTGGATTTGAAGATAAAATTTATAAGATAAATATTCCAAAAGTAAAAGTTGTAAATCCTGTAGGTTCAGGTGATGCTTATGTTGGAGGTATAGCTGTAGCAATTGAAAGAGGATATGATGTTATAAATACTTTAAGATTAGCATCAGCTTGTGGAACTGCAAACGCAATGGAAAAAGAAACAGGTTTTATAAATAAGGATGTAGTAGAGAAATTATTTAATAAAATTATTGTTAAAGAATTATAGTGTAATACTAAATTATTGATTTACTACGCCAAATAAGGTTGTCTTTATAGACAACCTTATTTTATTAAATCTGTTAATAATTCTAATGAATAATAATTTACATTATTCATTGATTATTATTTTAAATTAAATTTTATATTTTTAAATATAGAATTTTTATTATATTATAGTTAGTATATAATATAATTTATAATGATTAGAAATACTAATACTAATATATTTACTAGGAGGGCAATATGTATCCAATTAAATTTAAAAATTTATACTATGATAGAATATGGGGCGGAGATGCCTTGAAAAAATTTAGAAATAATATTCCAGAAGGAGTAATAGGGGAGAGCTGGGATGTTGCATGTCATCAAAATGGGATTAGTGAAGTAGAAAATGGAAATTTAAAAGGCAAGAAGTTTGATGAGATAATTAATGAATATAAGGAAAAACTTATTGGGGAAAAAATTGATATAGAAAAATTTCCATTATTAATTAAATTAATTACATCTGGAGATAAACTATCAGTTCAAGTTCATCCTAATGATGAATATGCAAGTAGAGTGGAAAATGAATTCGGAAAAACTGAAGCATGGTATGTTATCGATGCAGAAGAAAATGCAAGTCTAATAGTTGGTACCAAAGATTGCGATAAAGAGATTTTTAAAAAAGCAATTGAAGATGGAAATTTAGATAAGTATTTAAATAAAATACCTGTTAAAAAAGGAGACTTTTTCTATGTACAAAGTGGATTAGTGCATGCTATATGTGAAGGTGTCTTAATAGCAGAAATTCAACAAAGTAGTGATATTACATATAGAGTTTATGATTATAATAGAGGCAGAGAAATACATATAGAAAAAGCTTTAGATGTTATTAATTTTTCTTTAGAAGGAAAAAATTCAAAAGGAATTTTAATAGAAAAAGAAAATTATAAAAAAACTTATCTTTGCTTAAGCGATTATTTCACAATTCAAAAATATGAAATAAATAATTATGTTAAAGAAGAAAGTGATATAAATAGATTTTATTTATTTACATGCGTAGATGGCTGTGGAACTATAAAATATAAAAATGGTGAAGAAAAGATAGCTATGGGAGATAGTATATTCATACCTGCAACTATGGGAGAATATGAATTAATAGGAAACTTCACATTATTAAAGAGTTATGTACCAGATGTAAAAAAAGAAGAGAATGAAATTTTAAATGTAGTAAAAAGATAAGGCTGTGTTTTAGTAAGGTTTTGATATATATTTAAAACAGAGCCAAAAATAAGTCCAAGATGATGATATTTAACATCTTGGACTTATTTTTTAAATTCCTTTAGGAGAATTTGGTGTGAAGCCTCTTTCTGCTAAAATATCGTAAATTGTTTGTGATGTAGTATCTTCTAGAGTGTAACCTAGTAATTTAACTACTTTATATAAATTTTCTTCAGAAGTTGTTTCTATTTCTAAATATGGAAAAGGACAAAATTTCTTTTCATTTATATCTATTTCAACTAATGAATCAAATATTTTATAGCTTTCTCTATATTTTTTATTAGATTCTTTTAATTTTAATCCTAAAGATTTAAAAATACCTTCAGCCATTTTTTTATCATTAACGATAACTTCATTTTCTTCCATAACTTTAAAGCGTTCTTGTGAAAGCATTTTTTTTGTTGTCATATAATAAACTACTTTATTATTTATGTTATCAGTTACTGTTCTTATGCGAGCATATCCTTTATTGCGTAAAAGCTTTCCATCCTCAAAGTCATAAATATCATTAATTTGATCTTCTTTTTTTATATTTTCTGCACCATTTTCTATAAGAATTTTTCTGATATTTTCTATATCTATATCCATAATTCTAGTTTCAATTTCTTGCATATATACTCCTCCTATATTAAAATTTTAATGCAAATTAAAATTTATGTTTTAAAAACCTAGTTTTATAATTTAATGTTATAATATAATTCTGAGGAATGCTAGTATCATAGGAATTATTTTGATATTTATGCGAATAATTAATTATATAGGGAGTAGATAATTATGGAATATATAAATGAAATTAATATAAATGAAGCTGTAATACATATATTAGATAGAAATGCGTCAGAACCTGTTCTAAATGAGTTTACATTGGAATTAAATGATGAGATATATAAATACTTATATAAGCATTTGGAAAAATGTTTTAAGGATGAAGAGTTAAAATCAGGTGTATTTATTCAAGGAACTAATAGTGTTAGAGAATCTGTACAAGATTATTTAAATGGAATAGATGATGACTTTATTAGTTTATCAAAAAAATTGGCAAGACAGCTATTTGTAATTATGCAAATGGATGAAAATATAGAATCATGTGATTTGATAATAGTATCAATAACTACAGATAAAGGCCCTATGATAGGTGTTCTTAAATTGGATTACATAAAGAATTTCACCCATGAAATTCAGTTTATAGATGAAAAAATAGGAATAGGAATAGTGCCTCAAAGTGCTGGACTTCCAGGTGGAGGTCAAAAAATACAAAAAGCGGCCTTCATAAAACCTTTTAGAGATGATGATAGATTCAACTTAATGATATTAGACAAACAAAGAAAAAGTAAGGAAGATAATGAACTTGGAATAAATTATTTTGTTAATGATTTTTTATATGCTAAAGTTATCACTAATGAAAGAGATATGACAAAGACATTTTTAAAAGCTACAGAAGACTGGACTAGAAAAAATATATCCAATGATGCATCAAAAGCAGAGGAAATTAGAACAACAGTTAAAAGTAAATTAAAAGAAGAAGATAGTATTAATATAGATGAATTATCAAAAGAACTTTTTAAGGAGAACTCAGAAGAAAAAGTGAATTTTTCTAGTTTTGTTAAAGGAAAGGGCTTAGATGAAGAAGTAGTAGTAGATAAGACTTGGGTAGAAAAAAAATTAAAAAGAGTTAGATTAAATATAGATAAACAAATTGATATATATTTAAATGAAGAAGTATATCATGATGATAGCAAATTTGAAATCCAAAGAAATGGTGATGGAACAATAAATTTAGTTGTAAAAAATGTTATGAATTATATAGAAAAGTAATATTAGTTTTATATATAATAGGAAATTGGATATGGAGCTGCAGAACTTTTTGAACTTAGAATATTAATAAAATATAAGGGTATAGGTTATTTTAGATAAAAATTAAAAGTAGAAAGTAGATAGTTAGAATTTATTTTTAATTATCCACTTTTTATTTTTTAAAATAATATAAATATTTTATTATTACACAATATACTAAAATAAATATTTATTATGTAGAATTTTTTTTGTCTCTTTTTTATCTTTATACATTAATTTATCAGCTCTTGTTATTAAATCGGTTATTTTATTATCTTCATTAATTTTAAAATTATCATGTCCTAAAGCTACACTTATTTTTAAAGTGGAATTTAAATTGAATTTATTAATAGAATTATATAAATCAGTAATTTTACTTTCCAAGGAACTTTGAGAAATATTCTTTACAATAACAATAAATTCATCTCCACCTATACGATATGAATTACCAATACTATTAAAAGTATCTTTTAAAATTTTAGCAAATGAAGTTATAACTGTATCTCCACTAGCGTGACCTAAGTTATCATTTACAAACTTTAAATTATTTAAATCCATTGATACACACCAAATTGAAGAAAAATCCTTTATATTATTGTCTATAAAAGTAATCTTTTTTTCAAAAGCAGCTCTATTTTCAAGTGTTGTAATTGTGTCTGTAAAAGCCATTTTTTCATAAATATTAGATTTAATAGATAACTTATAATAATAAAAGTACTTGTTGATAACATACCATAATTGTATTACTATGAATACTAACACGCCTGCTTGGAATAATATACCGTAATAATGAGGTATATAAAGATAAAATAATATTATATCTATTGATGTACCTATTATCATAGGGACTATTGAAATAGTAAAACATTTACTACTAAAAGATCTATCATGCCAAGATAAAATCATAATATAAAGTGATAATATTCCACTTAGCATTATTAATATATGAGAAATAATTAGCATACTTCTTAAATCTAATATACCAAATAAAGTTAGCGATGATTGTACGATGAAGTTAATAATCATAGAATAAGTAGTTATTAATAATGGTTTTGTGTATTTTATATTTGTAGTTTCTATCATTATCATGACTATTGGAATTCCAACTAACATTAAAGACATAAATATTAGATTATTAAGCAAATAAGTATTTGGAATTAATATCTGTATAATGTTTGTTTCTGAAATTGCATATATAGAAGATAGCAGTGAAAATATTCCTATATATAGTAAGTGAAATATATTTTTATGACTTTTATAAAATGCAATTGCCGCTATAACGAATATTGATAAAGTAAAAGTTATAAGCAAAAAAATAATCACATAATTCAGTACTTGAGAAGAAATTAAAGCATGAATTATAGAAGTTTTATTACCTATTATTGGAGCTTTAATATCGTAAGGTAATGAAAAATTTGATTTCATTTCAACCACAAATTTAAGTTCTTTACCTTTAAGATTAGGGGTTAAAGGTATCATATATAATGTATTTTTGCCTTTATTTGATAATCTTTCATAATCTTCAAAATTAGATATATAAATTAAATCATTATCTAAATATACATTTAAATTAGAAAAGCCTATAGGCAGGCATAGAGTATCAAAATTTTCATCTAAATCTTGAGTTAATACTTTAGAAAAAGAATAAGTAGTACTGTGATGATATTTAAGGTTCATAGGAAATTTAACAATATTTTTAGTATTATTAAGCGAGTCTTCTAAAGTCCAATTATCTGATAAAGTTATTGAATTATCATCAATACATTTATTTTTATAATCTGTTTCAAAACGTAATGATGATGCAATTGATAAAAAAAATATAATTAAACAAAAAATAATTATATTCAAAGTTACTTTTTTGTTTAGAATATTCCTATTAATGAATTTTTTCATTTAATCACCACCTAACACCACATTAATTTAATTAATATAAACTTATGTGGTTCATTATAAAGTATATAAATTTAGTATGAATTTTTTAACATATTATTAGTGTGTTATGCTTTGCTTAGATTCTCATATGAATTATTTATATAGCAAATTATATCATATTTAGTAATATACATGTATACACAAATGTACATAATAATCTGATTAAATTGTAAAATTATATATATTAGAAAAATAAAAAAGGATAGTTAGCTTATAATAGCGAACTATCCTTTTTAGTAAAAATAATTTTAATAATTATTTCATAAATTTAACAAGTACAGCTTTTTGTGCATGTAATCTATTTTCAGATTCATCAAATATTTCTGCTGAATGTTCTTCTAAAACTTTTGCTGTAATTTCCTCTTCTCTATGAGCAGGCAAACAATGTAGAACAATTGCATTATTCTTAGCGAAACTCATTAATTTATCATTAATTTGAAATCCATCAAATGCCTTTATCCTTAAAGTTTGTTCATCTTCTTGTCCCATACTTGCCCAAACATCTGTAATTATTACATCAGCATCTTTTGCAGCTTCAAAAGGAGAAGTAGTAATATTTAAATTAACACGTTCTTTTTTTGCCATGTCTTTAGCTCTAGATAAGTAATTATCATTTACTGTATAATCTTTTGGTGAAGCAATTGAAAAATTCATTCCAACTTTTAAACAGCCAATCATTAATGAATTAGCCATATTATTTCCATCACCAATAAATGCAACATTTAAACCTTCAAGAATATTTTTATATTCTCTAATTGTCATTAAATCAGCTAATACTTGGCATGGGTGTTCATCATCAGTTAAGCCGTTTATTATAGGAATTGAGGAATATTTAGCTAAAGTTTCAATGCCATCTTGAGAAAAAGTTCTGATCATTATTCCGTTTAGAAATCTTGATAAAACTCTTGCAGTATCTTCAATAGGTTCTCCACGTCCTATTTGTAAATCTCTATTACTTAAAAATAATGCATTTCCTCCTAGTTGATACATACCAACCTCAAAAGAAACTCTAGTTCTAGTTGAAGATTTTTCAAATATCATACCTAAGCTTTTCCCTTTTAAATGTTTATGTTCTATTCCGTGCTTTTGTTCGTATTTTAATTGATCTGCTAAATTTAAAATTTCTAAAATGTCATCTTTAGATAAGTCATCCATTTTTAATAAATCTTTTTTCATAATACAGCCCCCTAATTATTTTAGATTTGAAATTACTTCTAGTAGAATGTCTAATCCTTCTTTTAATTCACTTTTAGAAATTGTTAAAGGTGGTAGTAATCTAATTACATCTTTTCCAGCAGTTAATACAAGGAGTCCTTTTTTTAGAGCTTCCTTTTGAATTAAAGAAGGGGAGATATCTGTTTGAATTCCAATCATTAACCCAATACCCCTAATTGATAAAATATGAGGATTATTAGATTTTTTTAATATATCTTTAACAAGTTCTCCTTTTTTATATATTTCATTAAATGAATTTTCATTACAAAGTTTATCTAACACAACTAATGCGCCAGAGCATACAACTGGATTTCCACCAAAAGTTGAACCATGATCACCTGGAGTAAAGACATTATCAACTTTTTTAGAACAAAGAACAGCACCGATTGGTAATCCGCCACCTAGACCTTTAGCTACAGTAACTATATCTCCTTTAACATGAAAATTATTAAATCCAAACATTTTACCAGTTCTAGCAATTCCACATTGAACTTCATCAAATATAACTAAAATATCATTATCATTACATATTTTCACTATTTCTTGTACAAAACTTTTATTAAGTGGAAGAACACCGCCTTCACCTTGAATGGCTTCAAGCATTACAGCACAAACATCAGAAGTAAGTTTATCTTTAAAATCATTTATATCATTCGCTTTTACATAGCCAAAGCCTTCTGTAAAAGGGTAGAAATACTGATGAAATTTTTCTTGTCCAGTAGCTTTTAAAGTTGTTATAGTTCTTCCATGGAATGATTGAACTAACGAAAGAATTTTATTTCTGCTATTTCCATATTTATCATAGCTATACTTTCTAGCAAGTTTAATTGCTCCTTCATTAGCTTCAGCACCAGAATTTGCCAAGAATACTTTGCTCATATTAGATATTTTAGTTAATTTTTTTGCTAGTTTAACAGTAGTATTGTTACAAAATATATTTGAATTATGTTGAAGAGTTTTTAATTGATTACAAGTTGCGTTAACCCAATCTTCATCATTATATCCTAAACTGTTTACACCAATTCCACTTGTAAAATCTAAATATTTATTATTGTTTGTATCATAAAGATAAACACCATCCCCATAAGACATTACGGGTTCTAAAAAGTTATAAGAGTTTACCAAATAATTTCTTGCTTCATTAAAATCATAATTCATAATAATAGCCCCCTTAAAAATTAAGTTGAGAGTTGAAAGATGAGAGTGGAGAGTTAATAAATCATTGTCCCGATACCTTCATTTGAAAATAATTCTAGAATAAGTGAGTGGGGAACACGCCCATCAATTATATGCGTTCTTTCAACACCCATTCGTATTGCCTCAACGCAGCAATCAATCTTAGGAATCATTCCACCGTGAATGATTCCTTCTAAATAAAGCTTAGGAATTTGATGTAATCTAAGTACATTAAGTAGGGAAGTGATATCTCCTGGATTAGTAAGTACACCAGGAACATCTGTAAGTAATATTAATTTTTCAGCATTTAATGCAGAAGAAATTTTTGAAGCACATATATCAGCATTTATGTTATATGCTTTATTGTCATCTTCACCTAAAGCAACACTTCCTACAACAGGGATATATCCAGCATTTAATGCTGTTTTTAATATATTAGTATCTACCCTTGTTATTTCACCAACATATCCTAAGTCAATATCTTTTTCTATTTTTTTAGCTCTTATAAGAGATCCGTCCATACCACAAAGTCCAATAGCTTTGCCGCCAAACGTTTCAATTAAAGAAACTAGATTTTTGTTTACCTTACCGCCTAATACCATTTGAACTATTTCCATTGTATTTTCATCCGTATATCTCAAGCCATTTATAAATTTACTTTTTTTACCCAACTTATCTAAGAAATCTGAAATATCAGGGCCACCCCCATGAACTATAACTGGATCTATACCAACGCATTTCATTAAAATTATATCGTTTATAACAGTTTCTCTTAACTCATCACTTATCATTGCATTTCCACCATATTTAACAACTATTGTTTTACCATAATATTTTTGAATATAAGGTAATGCATTTACCAATATTTTAGCTCTTTCATTATGATTCACTTAGAATCGCCCCCTAATAGCAATATCTTAAATTAACTTCTATATTCACCATTTATTTTTACATAATCATAACTTAGGTCACATCCCCAAACACATGCATTAAATTCACCTAAAAATAAATCTACTTTAATGATAATTTCATCTTGTAATAAAATTTCTCGTGCTTTTCCTTCATCAAAAGGTAAAGAAGAGCCATTTTCACAAACCTTTATAGCCCCAGATGAACTTTCAAAATAAACATCTACTTCTTCAGGATTGAAATCGACTTTTGCATATCCAAGAGAACATAAAATTCTTCCCCAATTAGCGTCGCTACCGAAAATAGCTGTTTTAACTAAATTAGAATTAATTACACTTTTACCAAGCTTTACAGCATCTTCTTCAGTAGATGCACCTAATATTCTACACTCTATTAATTTAGTAGCACCTTCACCATCTTTAGCTATTTTTTTTGCAAGTTTTATGTTTAAGTCATTTAATGCTTTTAAAAAAAGAGTATAGTTCTCATCTTTCTCTTTAATAATTTTATTTTCAGATAGACCATTAGCTAAAATAAGAACCATATCATTAGTACTAGTGTCACCATCAACGCTTACTCTGTTATAACTTAAATTAACACTAGTTTTTAATGCTTCATCTAATAATTTAGGAGAAATATTTAAATCAGTAGTTATAAATGAAAGCATAGTACCCATGTTAGGTTCAATCATTCCAGAACCTTTCGCCATAGCAGCTAGAGTTACTTTTTTATCGTCAATATAAAATTCTAAAGCTAATTGTTTTTGAAAAGTATCAGTTGTCATGATTGCAGAAGCAGCATCATGATATCCTTCTTTAGATAAATTTTTTGTAAGAATAGGTATACCAGACTTTATTGCATCTATATTTAGTGGAACTCCAATTACGCCAGTAGAAGCAACTAAAACTTCAGTAGCTTTTATTTTTAATTCTTTTGCTTGAATAGTAGCAGTTTTTCTTGCTTTTTTTAATCCATCTTCACCATTGCATGTATTAGCATTACTACTATTAATTACAATTGCTCTTGCTTTTTTATTAGATAAATGTTCTTTAGTTATATAAAGTGGTGCCCCTTTTACTTTATTTTTTGTATAAACCCCAGCTCCGTTAGCTTCAACTTCTGAATAAATTAAAGCCAAATCTTTTTTCATGGTACTTTTTTTTAATCCACAATGTATTCCAGAAGACCAAAACCCCTTAGGAGAAGTGACCCCTCCATCAATATAATTAAATTCCAATTTTATAACCCCCTTTTTTATTTGAACATGTTAAATGCTTATAAGATTTTATTATTAGTCTATGATTTAGCATAGTGTTGATATATGCATAAGCAAAGTGGACTGAGTAATTGAACTTAGGAATACTAAAATGTCTATAGTCCCATTTTAGCTTGCTCTTAATATAAAATTAAGACAAGCAGTAAATGTGACAATAGGCATTAAGAATTCTCAAAGCCCAATTACAATGCCACTTTACCTATTGCATATATAAACATATAATTAAAACAAATATTATATTAAATCATAATTAATTTATTAAAATGCTGGTGAAATTAAGTTTAATCCTTCATTTTCTTTAAAGCTTAAAACAATATTCATGTTTTGAATGGCTTGTCCAGCAGCCCCTTTGATCATATTATCTATTGCGCTTACAATTATTATTTGATCTTTTCTATGATTTAAATGAAGTGAAATATGACAATTGTTCGATAACCTGACGTTTTTTATTGAAGCAATTTCGCCTAAAGGTAAAACTTTAACGAATTGTTCATTTTCATAAAAACTAGTATATGTTTCATAAATTTCATTAAGGTCTATTTTTTCTTTAGGAGTACAATATATTGTAGATATTATTCCACGATTTATTGGAAGTAGGTGAGGTGTAAAGGTAACAGTGACTTTAGTTTGAGCAATAGTTGAAAGTATTTCTTCTATTTCAGGAGTGTGTCTGTGCTCTCCAATTTTATAGGGTGAAAAATTCTCATTTTCTTCAGGGAAATGTGTATTTAAACTTAGCGATCTTCCAGATCCTGTAGTACCAGATTTTGAATCACAAATTATTCTTTTGGGTTCAATTAGAGAACTTTTTAATAAAGGCATTAAGCCAAGTTCTATACTTGTTGGATAGCACCCAGGATTAGCAATTAATGAAGAAGTTCTGATTTTTTCTTTATTTAATTCAGGAAGTCCATAAACACTTTTTTTATGAAGCTCAGGATTAGAAAATTTTTTTCCATACCAATATTTATATTCATCTTCATTACTTAATCTAAAATCTGCCCCCATATCAATACAAATCTTATTCTTTTCTATTATTATTTTTGCTATATTTTCACTTAATCCATGAGGTAATGCTGTAAATATAACATCACTTATTCCAATAACTTCATCCATATTTGTACATACTAAATTAGTTTTACCTAAAAAATTTTTATATATTGTATCAATTTCTTGTCCATCAAAAGAAACGGAGCTTATAGCTCCAATTTCTATTTTTGAATGATTCAATAATAATCTTAACAATTCAACACCAACGTACCCAGTTGCCCCAATTATTCCAACTTTAATCATAGATTTCGTTCACTTTAAATTGGTGTATAAATTTTTCTAGTTCTTTTATTTGAAATTTTACTGATTCGCTAGAGGGGCCACCTATAACTTTTCTCTCTTCAACACAAGTATATAAATCTATAGCTTTATATACATCTTCTTCAAAAATAGGAGAGTAGTCTTTTAATTCATTAAGAGTTAAGTCTTCAATCATTTTATTATCTTTTATGCATTGAAGAACTATTTGTCCTACTATTCCATGAGCATCTCTAAAAGCAGATCCTTTTTTAACAAGATAATCAGCTAAATCAGTTGCATTAGTAAAACCGAGTGCTGAACTTTTTCTCATATTATCTTTATTTACTTTCATTGTTTTAATCATTCCAGCAAAGGTTTTTAGTGATAAAGTAACTGTATCTAAAGCATCAAATAATGCTTCTTTATCTTCTTGCATATCTTTGTTATAAGCTAAAGGAATACCTTTCATTACAGTTAAAAGTGTTATAAGATCACCATAAACTCTCCCAGTTTTACCTCTTATTAATTCAGCAACATCTGGATTCTTTTTTTGAGGCATTATACTACTTCCAGTACTATAACCATCATCAAGTTCAATAAAATTAAATTCACCTGTACACCAAAGAATAATTTCTTCAGAAAATCTAGATAAATGCATCATAATCAAGGAAAGTGCAGATAAAGTTTCAATTACATAATCTCTATCTGAAACAGAGTCTAAACTATTTAATGTAATTTTAGAAAACCCAAGATTTTTTGCAACCATGTTTCTATCAATCGGATAAGTAGAAGTAGCCAAAGCTCCGCTACCTAAAGGCATTTCATCAGTTCTTTTATAGGCGTCACTTATTCTACCAATATCTCTTTTAAACATTTCAGCATATGCTAAAAGATGATGAGATAGTGTGACTGGTTGTGCCTTTTGCATGTGAGTATATCCTGGCATGATAGTTTTTATATGTTCCTCAGATTTTTCTAATAAAACTTCTTCTAAATATAAAATATCTTTTTTTAAGTTTACTAATGCTTTTTTTAGATATAATCTTAAATCTAATGTCACTTGATCATTTCTACTTCTTGCAGTGTGAAGCATTTTTCCATATTCACCAATATAATATGTTAAAGTACTTTCTACAAAGCTATGAATATCTTCAGAGGTTAAATCTACAGAAATAACATCGTTATCCATTCTTTTTAAAATTTCTAAAAGTCCTGATGTAATCTTCAAGCTAGCTTCTTCTGAGATTATTTTTTGTTCTCCAAGCATTGCAGCATGAGCTAAACTTCCCTCAATATCTTCTTTATACATTCTTGAATCTATATTTATAGACGAATTAAAATCATTAACTAATTTATTAGTACCTTTTTTAAATCGTCCACCCCAAAGCTTCATAATTAATTATCTTCTTTCTTTAATGATTGAATCATTTTTGCATTAACAACACTAGGAAGACCATACAATGTTATAAATCCTGCTGCATCATTTTGATTATAAACTGCATCTTCACCGAAAGTAGCATATTCTTCACTGTATAAAGAGTAAGGAGAAGTCATACCTGCATTAACAATATTTCCTTTATATAGCTTTAATTTAATTTCTCCAGTTACTGTTTCTTGTGTTTTTTTAACAAATTCAGATAATGCTTCTCTAAGAGGAGTAAACCAAAGACCGTTATAAACTAAATCTGCAAATTTTAATGAAATTTGTTCTTTATAATGAGAAGTTTCTTTATCTAAACAAAGTTCCTCTAAATCTTTATGTGCTTTATAAAGAATAGTACCACCAGGAGTTTCATATACACCCCTTGATTTCATACCAACAAGTCTATTTTCAACCATATCTGTTATACCAATAGCATTTTTTCCACCAATTTTGTTTAACTCTTCTAATAAAGCAACAGCATTCATTTTTTCTCCATTTAATGCAACTGCATTACCTTTTTCAAAGGTTAAGGTAATATATGTTGGTTGATTAGGTGCTTTTTCTAAAGAATTAGAAAGCTCTAAAATTTCATCATATTTAGGTTCATTTTTTGGGTCTTCTAAATCTAATCCTTCATGACTTAAGTGCCATATGTTTTTATCTTTACTGTAATTAGTTTCATGATTTATTTTTATAGGAACATTTTTTGCTTCTGCATAAGCAATTTCCTCTTCTCTTGACTTAATATCCCAAGTTCTCCAAGGTGCAATTATTTTCATATTTGGATCAAAGGCCTTAACAGCCAATTCAAATCTTACTTGATCATTTCCTTTTCCTGTACAACCGTGGCATATTGCATCTGCACCTTCAGCTTTTGCTATTTCTACTAATCTCTTTCCTATTAGTGGTCTAGCGAAAGAAGTACCAAGAAGATATTTTCCTTCATATATAGCTCCAGCTTGAATAGTAGGGAAGATATAATCTTCAACAAATTCTTTAGTTAAATCTTCTATATATAATTTTGATGCCCCAGTTTTTATTGCTTTTTCTTCTAATCCATCTAATTCATCTTTTTGCCCAACATTTCCGCAGACTGCGATAACTTCACAGTTATAATTTTCCTTAAGCCAAGGAATAATTATAGAAGTATCTAATCCTCCAGAATATGCTAAAACAACTTTATTTAATTTACTCATTTTAAAGCCCCCTTATATTTACTATATTATGATTTAAAATAGATGTGGTGTTATGTTTAAAATATTAATAATTACAAAAAATATTTTGTGTTCAATATTTAAATATCAGCAGGTATTTAAATCATAACTAAATTAATTTAATATATATTTAAAATATTATTTATAATTATACAATTATATGAATAAATAATCAATACAAAATTAATATAATTTGTATATTAAATGAAAAAATAGATTTTAGATGATTATGTTAATAGTAAAAAAATAAAAAATAATTATTTAAAACATATATTAATAGTGATAAAATTGATTAAATGATAAAAAATAAGCAAAATCAGATAAGAATTTACTATAAAATATTTAATTCAACAGAATTGTACAAGAAAAAATATACATTATAATATGCATAAATATTATTCGGATATGAAAATTTAATAAACTAAAATATGATATATTAAATAGAAAAATAGAATTATAAGTGAACGTAAAAAAGGAATGTCAAAAAGTGAATGTCCAAATTTTATATTTGGAAACATGAACTTTCACACAGTGCATTTTATATTTAGAAATACGAACTTTCACACAGCACATTTTATATTTGGAAATACGAACATTACTTTTAGATATTTTATATTTAGAAGTATGGAATTTTTATGCACTCATTTTATATAAAAAAGGCTATGTTTTAAGATTATATCTATATATGCAATAGGCAAAGGGAAATTGTAATTGAAGTAATTCATTTCAGTGTTATTAAATCCAATTACTCTAACGAGATTTACTTATGCAAATATTAACATCTGTCTCTAAAACATAGCTGATTTTTAAATGATAAAAAAGAGAATAAAAAAAAGCGAGGTAATTAACCTCGCTTAAGATTTCTATTTCATAGAATCAGCAGATCCTAAGATATTATCAATCTTTGATTCAACAACTTCTTGAATTGCAGTTCTTGCAGCACCAAGATAAGCTCTTGGATCGAAAACTTCTGGTTTTTCTCCGAAAGTTTTTCTTATAGCAGCAGTCATAGCTAATCTTAAGTCTGTATCCATATTGATTTTACATACAGCCATTGAAGAAGCTTTTCTTAACATATCAACTGGAATACCTTTAGCGTTTGCTATTTTTCCACCGAATTCATTACAAGTTGCAACTGTGTTAGCATCAACAGCTGATGCACCATGAAGAACGATTGGGTAACCAGGTAATTTAGCTTGGATTTCTTCTAATATGTTGAACTTTAATTCTGGTTTAGCATCTGGTGGGAATTTAACAGCTCCGTGTGAAGTTCCGATAGCGATAGCTAATGAATCAACACCTGTTCTGTTAACGAAATCAACAGCTTGCTCTGGATCAGTATAAACATGAGAATCAGCAACAACGTCATCTTCAACTCCTGCTAATACTCCAAGTTCAGCTTCAACAACAACTCCTCTAGCGTGAGCGTAGTCTACAACTTCCTTTGTTTTTTTAACATTTTCTTCATAATCAAAATGAGATCCGTCAAACATTACTGATGTGAAACCAGCATCTATAACTTCCTTAACAGCTTCAAAACTTGGACCGTGATCTAAGTGAAGAGCAACGTCTACTCCAGTTTCAGCTATAGCAGCATCTACCATTGCTTTTAAGTATTTAGCTCCAGCATATTTAATTGCTCCAGTTGAACATTGAAGAATTACTGCTGAATTTCTAGCTTTTGCTCCATTAACAACACCTTGAATTATTTCCATATCGTTGATGTTGAAAGCACCGATAGAATATCCACCTTCGTAAGCTTTTTTAAACATTTCTTTTGTAGTAACTAATGCCATATTAATTGTACCACCTTTCAAATTTTCAAATTATGGTTTACGATTAAAGTTAATCGTACAAAACAATTATAAACTATACTGCTTGTATTTTCTACATTTAACGAGTTAAAATTAAAAAAAACATCATATATATAGTGTTTTATGGAATATATTTTAATTACTATAATTAATTTACATAATAATTATAACTTTATAAAACATTTTTTAGATTAGGAATCTGTAATTTTCTCATGTTTCTAGAATTATATTTTAATGCATGCAAGATAGCATTTGCTTCAGATACATCATTGTGAGATAAATATACTGAAAGTTTTGCTGAATCAATAACAAGTATATCTACTTCTTGATGACTAACATATACAGAAGTTATAAAATTTTTGTTTTGAATCATATCCATTAATTCTATTGATTTTATATAGGCATCTTCATTTTTGCCTTCAATAATGTTAAGTTCTATTTCTTGTGTAACATTTTCAATGTTATCGCATAACTTTAATATTGAGACATTAGCAAAATAAACAAATATCATTATAAAAAGAAAAAGTAGTATTGAAGCTCTAACATTCTTCATTAGTTACCCTCCTCATCATAATCATTATAAAGTTGATATTTAAAATTGCCTTCAGTATCATACATAGCTATAAGAACATCCTTAATTGAATTTATATTATGATTTTTAAGGACATTAAGGATCCATTCTTTATCTTTTTTCATGCTTGTTAAAGCATTATTATTTATTTTTCCATCTGATACCAATATTTTGGGTAATTTTACATCTTTTGTTTTAGCAGTGTTGTCACTAGATTTTGATTGAGACTGTGAATTGTAATCCTTAGGCAATATTGATAATTGCCCACCATTTTCTAAAATAGCACATTGTATTTCGTCAAGATTAAAATAATTTGCAATTCGTAATTCTTCTAATAATTCGTCTATATTTAATTGTTGCTTTTTTAGTGCAAGATAGTTTATTTTCCCGTTATATATTAATATGGTTGGTTCACCATCAATAATTTTTCTAGCACGTTGGGATTTTAAGTCTATTACACTAAGCATAGTTTTTAAAAATAGCAGTGTAACAATAGGAATTATACCAAGCAATAATGGAAGCCTAGAATCTTGCATTGGTAAAGCTGCTAAATCAGAAATCATAATAGTTATTACAAATTCATAAGGTTCAAGTTCACCAATTTGACGCTTTCCCATTAAACGCATTACGACAACTACTAAAGAATATAAAATTGCAGTTCTAATAAAAACAATAAACATATTAAATACACCTCGCATAAATAATATTTGTAATATTTCGTTAGAATATGCAAAATAAAAAATAAATTTATCTTTTTATGGGAAGTTAGATATAATATAATATAGAAATTAACATTCTGGGGAGGATATAATTAATGAATTCAATAGTTTATAATATTAATAATAAAGAACAAAATTCTACGAATACTTTTTATGATATATTATCTAAAAATATAGTAGAGATTAAGAATATAGCATTATGTAAACTAAATGGGAAATATCATGAATTAAGAGATATTATTAATGAATGTGGGAAGATAGAAATAATAACATTTAACACAGAAATGGGCTTAAATATATATACAAGAACTTTACAATTCATATTTATTAAAGCTACGTTAGATTTATTTCCAAATTCAAAAATTAAGATAGAGCATTCAATTAGTAAAGGGTTATTTGGAGAGATAATTAAAGATGAGCCTTTAAATGAAAAAGATATAAAATTAATTAAAGAAAAAATGAAAGAAATTATAACTAAAAATGTGCTAATAAATAGTATAAGAATTTCTAAAGATGAGGCTATTAACATATTCGACAAATATGAAATGGAAGATAAAGTTCTGCTTTTGGAAAATTCTAATCTTAATGAAGTAAGATTATATGAATTAGAAGGTAGGTATGATTATTTTTATGGTCAAATGGCATATTCAACAGGTGTTATAAAAGCTTTTGACTTAATCTATTATGAATCAGGATTTATATTAAGAAGTCCTGAAAAAGAAAATTTAAATGAATTACCACAACATAAAGAAGAAAGAAAATTAAGAAATATATTTTTAGAAACAGAAAAATGGCTTAGCATATTAGATATTGGAGAAGTAGGAACTTTGAATGAAAAACTTTCTAGTAATGAAGCGCAAAGTTTAATTTTAACTTCAGAAGCTCTACATGAAAAGAAGATAGCTAATATAGCAGATCAAATAGCTAGCAAAAAGGATGTAAAAATAGTTCTTATTGCAGGCCCATCATCTTCAGGAAAAACTACATTTGCAAATAGACTTGCAATACAACTTAAAGTTAATGGATTAGTACCTCAATCTCTGTCATTAGATGATTATTTTGTGGAAAGAGTAAATACACCTAGGGATGAAAATGGTGATTATGATTATGAATCTATTTATGCACTAGATTTAGAACTAATTAATAAATCACTTACAGCTTTAATGAATGGCGAAGTTGTTGATATTCCTACTTATAATTTCTTCACAGGAAAGAGAGAATGGAATGGAAACAAAATAAGATTACATGAAAATGGAGTATTAATATTAGAAGGAATCCATGGATTAAATCCCATATTAACATCAAGAATTGATCAGAGCAAAATTTTTAAAGTATATATTTCAGCATTAACTCAATTAAATTTAGATAATCATAATAGAATATCAACAACAGATGTTAGAAAAATTAGAAGAATAGTTAGAGATTCATTAAGTAGAGGTCATGATGCAGAAGCAACACTTAAAATGTGGCCATCAATAAAAAAAGGTGAAAAAAATAATATATTTGTTTATCAAGATCAAGCTGATGCAATGTTTAATTCAACATTGGTATATGAATTAGGATTATTAAAACCACATGCATTAAAAGAATTAAACAAAATTAAAGAAGATAGTCCAGTATATGCAGAAGCCGCAAGACTAAAATCAATATTAAATTTTTTTAAAGAAGTAGATTCATCTTATGTACCTATGAATTCAATACTTAGAGAATTTATAGGTGGAAGTTGCTTCTATGAATATTAAATATAATATTTCTATAAGATATGTTTTAAAGTTTAAAACATATCTTTTTTCTTACCCCTTGACTATGTTACTTAAATTATGCATTCTATATAAGGACAATAAAATGAATTTTAATATTTACAAATAAATTTTTAAATAAAAGTATCTGTTTTTAATATGTGTTGATATGTTTTATCCACCCAGCTTTACTTATACATATATCAACATTATGTCACACAACAGTGGAATAAAAGTTTAATGAAAGGGGGCATTTAGCTAAGATTTATTATATTTAGCTAGATAATGTTTATGAAAAGTTTAGGAGTTTTTGATATTTTAGGCCCAATAATGATAGGACCATCTAGTTCCCATACAGCTGGAGCTGCAAGACTTGGAAAGATTGCAAGAATAATAGCGGGTAATGAAATAAAGAAAGTAACATTTTTATTACATGGCTCTTTTGGTAAAACATATAAAGGGCATGGAACGGATAGAGCTTTAGTCGCTGGAATTTTAGGTATGGAACCAAGTGATGAAAGACTTAGAGAGTCTATGGAAATAGCAAGAGAAAGAGGAATGAATTTTTTATTTAAGGAGGCTGATTTGGGGGGTGTACATCCTAATACAGTTAAATTTTTAATGAACACAGCAAATGGTGATTATTGTGAAGTAGTTGGATCATCTATTGGTGGTGGAAATATTCAAATTTCTGAAGTTAACGGTAATCCAGTTGAGTTTACTGGAAATTATGAAACTTTAATAGTTTCTCAAAGAGATTTACCAGGAGTTATACATAGTGTAACTAGTATTTTATCAAAGGAAAATATAAATGTAGCTTTCATGAAAGTTTTTAGAAATCACAAAGGTAAAGATGCTACAATGATTTTTGAAATGGATAATAAAGTTAGTGAAAAAGCTATAAAAGAAATAGAAAAGCTAGAGTCAGTACATAGAGTTATTTCAATAAGTCCAGCAAAGGAAGGTGAGTAAAAAATGCTTGCAAGAACAGGAGAAGAATTATTAAAAATTTGTAAGGAAAATAATATATCTTTAAGTGAATATGCAATAAGATGTGAAGTTGAAGAAAAAGGTTTAACAAGAGAAGAAGTAATGGAAAAAATGAGAAAAAATTTAAATGTTATGATGGCTGCAGCAAAGGAAGGAACAGAAAAAGAAGTATATTCTGTTAGTGGTCTTATTGGTGGAGATGGACATAAGTTATATGAGTATTCAAAATCAAAAAAAACATTGACTGGTAGAGCAACTACAATAGCTATGGCAATGGCACTTGCTTCATCAGAAGTAAATGCATCTATGGGGAAAGTAGTAGCGTGTCCTACAGCTGGATCATGTGGAATACTTCCAGCAGTTATTTTAGCAGCAGGGGAAGTCCTTGAATTAAATGAAGATGAACTTATAAAAGGATTATTAGCAGCAGCAGCAGTGGGAATTATTATAGGACTTAATGCAACGTTATCTGGAGCAGAAGGAGGTTGTCAAGCTGAGTGTGGTTCAGCATCAGCCATGGGAGCGGCAGCTGTTGTAGAAATGATGGGGGGAACTCCAAAGATGAGCCTAGATGCAGGCTCTATAATACTTCAAAATATATTAGGACTAGTATGTGATCCTGTTGCAGGATTAGTTGAAATACCGTGTGCAAAAAGAAATGCTCAAGGAGCAATAACGGCACTTTGTACTGCAGATATGGTTATGGCAGGTATTGAAGCTAAAATACCATTTGATGAAGCTGTAATTGCTATGTACAAAGTTGGAAAAAGCTTACCATCAGCATTAAGAGAAACTGCAATGGGCGGAATAGCAACAACACCTACTGGATTAAGACTTAAAAAGCAAGTTTTTGGTGAAGAGTAGACGGTGTAATATTACATATATAAATTAAAAAAACTAAATGAGGCAATTGAAAGATTAAACAATTTAGATGGATTTTCTTGATTTTTTTACATCAATGGTATAATCTAAATGTTATAGAAAACAAAATATTGAATTAATAACTAGGGGTGCTGATATATCAGCTGAGATTGGAAAAAATGATTTCCTAGACCCTTATAACCTGATTTGGCTAGTACCAACGGAGGGAAGGATAAATATAAGATAAAATAGTTTATATTATGTAGCCCTTGGGCTACATTTTTTTGGTTAAATATAGGTAATGAAGAGAGGATGAAGAAAAATGTTTAAAGCATTAACTATAGCAGGATCAGATAGTTGTGGAGGAGCTGGTATTCAAGCTGATTTAAAATCTTTTTCAGCTAATGGAGTATATGGAATGAGCGTTATTACAGCTATAACAGCGCAAAATACAATGGGGGTTTTTGGAATACAAGATATAAATCCAAAAATTATTGAATCACAAATAGATGTTATTTTTGATGATATTATTGTTGATGCAGTAAAGATAGGTATGGTTTCAAAAATTGAGTCTATAAAAGCTATATCAAAAAGTTTAAAAAAATTTTTAAATTTACCTAAGGTAGTTTTAGATC
Source organism: uncultured Clostridium sp. (assembly GCF_963527835.1). GTDB lineage: Bacteria > Bacillota > Clostridia > Clostridiales > Clostridiaceae > Clostridium. The sequence goes on from NZ_CAURTC010000029.1 coordinate 45,552, forward strand.
CTGTTATGATTTCTAAAAGTGGATTTAATTTATTATCTCCAGATGCTAAGGAAGCATTAATTGAAGAATTGTTTCCGTTAGCAACTTTAATAACTCCAAATCTTCCTGAAGCAGAAGAAATACTAGGAATGAAAATAAGTAATTTAGATGAAATGAAAGAAGCAGCTAAAAAATTACAGGAATTAGGTCCAAAGTATGTATTGGTTAAAGGGGGACATTTAAAAGATGATGCAACTGATTTACTACTTTATGAAGATGAATTTATTTGTCTTCCACAAAAAAGAATAAATACAGTTCATACTCATGGGACAGGTTGTACATTATCATCAGCAATTGCAGCAAATTTAGCTAAAGGATTAGATATTAAAGAGTCTGTCATAAATGCAAAGGAATATATAACAGGTGCAATAGAAAATGGATTTCCAATTGGAAAGGGTGTAGGACCAACTCATCATTTTTATAAATTCTATTAAAAGATATATTTTATTAGAGTGTTGATATATACATGAGCAAAGTTTAGTGAGCAATTGAAGTTAGGAATACTAAAATGACTATAGCACCATTATGATAACACTTTGCCTATTACATATATAAACACATATTTAGAATAAAATTTTATATTAAAATTTAAAGAATAATTTTAAGAAATATAATGTGATTAAGAAATGGAGATGTAAAATTAATGAGAAATAAAATATTAAATAATGTTGGAAGTTTATTAGAAGAGGTTAGAATTAAAAAACCATTAGTACATAGTATAACTAATTATATTACAGCTACAGATTGTGCAAATGTGATTTTAGCTGTTGGTGGTTCTCCTACTATGGCCGATTATGTTAAAGAAGTTGGGGAGATTGCAAGTATATCATCAGCTGTAGTTTTAAATATGGGAGTTATAAATGATGATATGTTAGATGTAATGATTATTGCAGGAAAGAGTGCCAACAAAAATAATATACCAGTTATTTTTGATCCAGTTGGAGCTGGTGTTGCTAATTTTAGGAATGAAACTGCAGCAAAGATATTAAGTGAAGTAAAGTTAGATATAATACGTGGTAATATTTCTGAAATTAAATTCATAAGTGGATTAAGCGCTGAAACAAAAGGCGTTGATGCTTCAGAAAGTGATATGAATATGAGTAATGATGAAAAAGTAATAGTAGCACAAGAATTAGCTAAAAAATTAAATTGTACTGTAGCAATTACAGGAGTGGATGATGTTATTTCAGATGGACAAAGAAATGTAATTTTATCAAATGGACACAAAATGCTTGCCAATGTTACAGGAACAGGATGCATGAGTAGTGCATTATGTGGGGCTTTTGCTGGAGCTAGTGAAGATTATTTTATAGCGGCGATATGCGCAGTTCTAACAATGAGTATAAGCGGTGAAATTGCATATGAAAAAGCTAGGGATATTGGAATTGGAACTTTCCATGTTTCTCTTATTGATGCTATTAGTATGATGAACGAAAATATTATAAAGGAAAAGGCTAAGGTAATAACAATTAATAACTAGTTATTAATACTTAATTATTCACAAAAATATTTTTAATAATTAGTTGTAGAATTGTATGTATTTTAGATAAAAACATTGAAAAGAACGATGTTATATTAAGAATTTAATTAAGAAATATAAAATAACTATTGCTAATTATAATATATATTAAACTTTACAAAGTATATTATTATTGAAATGAGGAGAGTTTATGAAAAATAAAATAGATTATAGCATTTATCTTGTTACAGATAGAGATTTAATGAGTACTAGTACTTTAGAAGAAGCAGTAGAAAAAGCGATACTTAGAGGAGCTACATTAGTTCAACTAAGAGAAAAAGAATGTTCATCACATGATTTTTATGAAACAGCATTAAAGATAAAAAAAATAACACAAAAACACAATATACCATTAATAATAAACGATAGAGTTGATATTGCTCTAGCAGTTGATGCAGATGGTATTCATATTGGACAAAGTGATTTGCCAGCAACTATTGTTAGAAAGATAATAGGAGAAGATAAAATAGTTGGAGTTTCAGCTGGTGATTTAGATGAAGCTTTAAAGGCACAAAAAGATGGTGCAGATTATATAGGGGTTGGAGCAATGTATTCAACTGGAACGAAGAAAGATGCAACATCAACAACTATGGATGAATTAAAAGAAATAATAAAAACAGTATCAATACCTGTAGTTGCAATAGGTGGAATAAATAAAGAACGAGTTAAAGATTTTAGAGAAATAAATATAGATGGACTAGCTATAGTGTCGGCGATTATAGCACAAAAAGATATTGAAAAAGCAACAAGAGAATTAAAAGAAGAATTTTCTAAAATTAAATAGTTTAAAACAATTCTCTATTGTTATTTTTATATATAAATTTTTATTATTACACAAGTAAAGAATAATTATTTTTAATATTCAAATAATAAAAATAAATAGGAGGTATGTATTGTATGAACAATTTTAACGAAAGTCAAACTAAAGAAAATTTAATGAGAGCATTTGCGGGAGAAAGTCAGGCAAGAAATAGGTATAACATTGCTGCATCAGTGGCTAAAAAAGAAGGATATTCTATTTTACAAGATTTATTTAACTATACAGCAAATCAAGAAAAAGCTCATGCAAAAGAATTTATGAAGAGATTAAAAGAATTTTCAGGAGAAGACATTACCATAACAGCAGCGTATCCAGCAGAAGTAGAAACAAGTACATTAGTTCTTTTAAGAGCAGCAGAAAAGCATGAAGCAGCTGAACATGATCATATTTATAGTGGTTTTGCAAAAATTGCACGAGAAGAAGGATTTGATGAGATTGGAACATTATTTGATAAAATAGCTTCAATCGAAAAAGTTCATTCTAATAGATTCAAAAAATATGCTGATGAATTAGAAAACGGTAATTTATTTAAGAAAATTAATAATGAACAATGGATGTGTACTAATTGTGGATATATTTATGAAGGAACAGAAGCACCAGATGTATGTCCTGTTTGTGTGCATCCTAAAGGATTTTTTATTCCATTCAAAAATTCACCTTTTGAATAAAGATTATTAAACTAAAGTAAAAGACTATTACATATTTACTGTTAATTGTAAAATGGTAATAGTCTTTTTTATTTGCAGAACAAGACAATTAAGATGAAGTTTTATTACATCCTAAAGAAATTAGAACAAAAGAATTTTTAGCAAATGTAGTATTAAACTAAGAGTTAATAGTAGTAACTTAAAAGTGCCTAATTGCTAAAAGAAAATTTAGAATATATAATAAATACAAGTTAAAAATAATAAAATTATTTGGAGGTATTACACATGGTAAAATATTAAGAAAGTTATAAATGAGTTGAATTAAGTTAAGCTGAAACTATAAGTAGCAGCAATATTTTATAATAAATTAACAATTAAGTAAGTTCTTATTCATTAGCATACTTTATAGAAGGAGATCGTGAGTGAAAAAGAAAAAAATTATAATTTATACTTTAATTATATTTATTGTAGGAGTATTAGGAGGAGTTTTAATTAACTCAAATCAAGGAGAAGTATTTAATATTCAAAATATATTTAAAAGTAATGATAAAAATCATAAAGAGATTGTATCAGGATATTCATTTGAAATAACAGAAAAAAATGTTATTAATAAAGAATTTGATGGTGATTATTTAAATAGTTTTGTAACTGTAGCTTTGCAACAAGAATACTTCTCAGTTAATCTAGAGGGAATAGATAGTGATAGTGAAGCATTTATAATTAATCCTAATACTGGAGATATGATGCCAATGGAATATAACAATAATACATTTTCTACTAATGTTAGTCTTGAAAATAATATAACTTATGGAATTATACTAGACTATAAGTTAGTAGGTGCTATTACAGTTGTTAATGATTTAAATAATATAGATAAAGATAAGTTGTTTAGAGACATATTAATAACATTAGGCTGTGGTTTATAGGAGGATTTTTTACAATGGAAAATATAAATTTTTTTATTGTCTTTATAGAAGGCATATTATCAATTTTTTCCCCATGTATATTACCAATATTACCTATATATTTAAGTATACTATCTAATAGTAGTATAGATGATATAAAGAAATCTAATTTTAGAAGTAGTGTTCTATTAAAAAATACCATATTCTTCACATTGGGGATTTCTACTACATTTTTTATATTAGGTTCATCTATAAAAGTGTTAAGTTCATTTTTTAATACTAATAAAAATACGATAATGATTGTTGGCGGATTAATAATAATAATTATGGGATTATTTTATTTAGGTATTATTAAATCAGAGCTTTTAAGTAGAGAAAAAAGATTTAATGTTAAGTCTAAAACTATGTCTCCAATTTCAGCATTTTTATTAGGGTTTACATTTAGCTTTGGGTGGACACCTTGTATTGGTCCAATATTAGCATCTGTACTTATTATGGCTTCGAGTTCAGAAAGCATTGTTACATCTAATTTACTTATATTAGTTTATACAATAGGATTTATTCTGCCATTCATAATAGCATCTCTATTTTATAAAAAACTATTTAAGAAATTTGATAATATGAAACAATATATGGAAATAATTAAAAAAATTAGTGGAGTTATTATTATTGCATCAGGTATAATAATGCTTATATCTGGATTTACTAATATAAATAAAGCTTTAGATATTAAAAATCAAAATTCATCTAAAAATAATGCAATTGTAAATCAAGAAAAAGAAGAGATTCAACAAGAAGAAAAAGAGGAAATTAAACAAGAAGATAAAGAAGAAGATAAAGATAAAATGATTCCAATAAACTTTACTTTGTATGATCAATATGGAAATAAACATACGTTGAGTGAATATAAAGGTAAAACTGTATTCTTAAACTTTTGGGCAACATGGTGCCCACCTTGTAGAGCTGAGATGCCTCATATGGAAGAGCTATACAATGAATATAATAAAAATCAAGATGATGTGGTAATACTTGGAGTTGCATCACCTAATTTGGGACGAGAAGGTTCAAAAGAACATATAGAAGAATTTTTAAAAGATGAAGGCCATACCTTCCCAGTTGTTTTTGATGAAAATGGAGATATGGTTTATGAGTATGGTATAAATGCTTTTCCAACAACATTCATCATAGATAAAGATGGATATATATCAAAGTATATACCAGGAGCGATGAATAAAAGTACTATGAAGAATATAATTGAAAGTGAAAGATAAAAATAACATTATCAAGTTAATATGATAGGTATAGATACATTAGGTTTAGGTGTCGGAAGAAATCATGGAATTATAGACGTTTATTTAGGAAAAAATAAAACGTATGCTATGGAAAATTTGGCTAATTTAGATAAGATACCTAAATAAAATTTTAAAGTATACTGTTTTCCAATGAAAATAGAAGGGCTACATGCATTTCCAGCAAGAATAGTAGTAGAATTTCAATTTAAATTGAGAAAAATAAATCAATGATAATTATGGGGCCGTTGCAAAAAAAAAAAAAAAAATATTTTTAATTAAAACACAAATATAAATTATTATTAAATGATATTAATAAATAATAGATAAATAAATTATAT
>NZ_CAURTC010000030.1:0-49716 GCF_963527835.1 uncultured Clostridium sp.
AGTGCCGGCCTGTCACGCCGGAGGTCGAGGGTTCGAGCCCCTTCTGAGTCGCCAACAAAACTCTAGTTTCACTAGAGTTTTTTGTTTTTAAAGTCAATAACTACATTTATATATAAGTAGCTTCTAATAATTTTAGAAGCTACTTTTTTATTGTCTATTTTTTTGTAAATTCTTCTTAATTCTTATATCCTCTGAATAGAATTTACAAAGTTTAAAGTCTCCAAGCAATCTAGAAGCAATTCTCTCTGTATACTGCTTTGTTATACCTGGTAATGTTAAATTAGTAGAAATAAGCATTTTCTTTTTATTTAATATTCTTTTATTAATAATATTAAACAATTCTGTTATAGAAAATTCATTTAAATGTTCTGCACCTAAATCATCAATTATTAGTAAATCACAATTTAATAGTAGTGCTTCTAAATTATAATTATTATTGAATCTTATCTGGCTTAGATTTTTAATCAATTCATCAGATGTTTTATATACGACTAGATAACCTTTATCTAATATTGCTTTGGATAAACAATACGATAAATAAGTTTTTCCACTACCTGGATTGCCAAAGAATAATAAATTTACATTTTGAGATGAAAAGTTTGGAATATAATCATTTAAAACGTATTCTAAAATATTTTCAATATTTTTTCTTGGAGAATACTTTTCATCACCTAATCTATGGGTAGAAAATAAGTTTAAATCAAAATTATTAAAATTATTTTCTTTTATAGTATTTTCTAATTCAGAATCTTTGTAGTATAGTCTAATTAGCTTCTGTTTGTAACAAGAACATTTATTTGCACCTATAAATCCAGTATCTTTACATTTGCTACATGTATACTTTAAGTTTAAATATTCAGGATCATAGCCATTTGCTACTAGCATTTCACATTTTCTTACTCTTAAGTCTGTAATTTTTTCCTTATATTGCGCTAAGGTTTTTTCATCGTCATCAGCTTTTATTATTTCTAAAGACATTCTTAAAGACATTCTTTGTATTTCATTATCCAACTCTAAAATTTCAGGGCATATACTAGACACTTCTAATCTTCTTAATTTTAGATTCTTAGCTTCAGTTTCTCTAATATTCTCATATATTTTTAAGATTTCTGCTTGATATCCATTAATCATTGTTATCCCATCCTAATAATTTTTTTTCTAAAGAGTCATAATCATATTCTCTTGCTTCAAAGTTATTAAACTTAAGAGGTGGTTTTTCTGAAGAATAATTAGTTTTTTTATAATTGTTATTTTTAGGAGTTTTATCTTTAAGTGCTATATCTTCTACTGTTTTTATATTATTCTTATACCAATTAGATAATATACCATCAATATATTTAAAGTCTGCCCTATTTAGCCTTTCAAAACATATATCACATGCTTTAAATACAATTTCTGTAGGAAACTTATAAACTAAAAGCCATTTTTCTATAATATCTTGCTGTGGTTTCATAATTTCAGTATTTTTTATACCAAGATAATTTAGTATTTTTCTTATGTTTAACCATTTATCTTCAGTTTTCTTTATTAGATTTTGAGCCTGATCAATAGTTTTTATTTTTAAATCATGCCAAGATAAAGCCACTTTTTCTATGTATCTTGCATCAACTTTTCCTTTAGATACACAATATTCTATTAATATTAAAATTAATTCTGAAGAAAACTCCAATTCTCTTTGCCAATTTAAATAAATTGACATTTCTTTAGGGGATAGTGGTCTTGCAAGTAATTTTTCTATATGTTTTAACATGTCTTTTGTATTATTTTCATCAAGTGCATTAAGTAAATCAACTTGTTTTGTATCATCTAAATTTTCCTCTGATAAAGTTAAAAATTCTATATTAAAATTCCCCATATTATCAATTGGAGTGAATTTTATTACACCTTCATCATTCCAATAATTAAAAGCATTCATAATATCAGATTCTAATAAATTAAGAGAGGATGCTAGTATTGATGAGCTGACTCCTAATTCGTTACAAGTATTATACTTTAGCATTAATAAATAAACTTTTATAAATTCTCCTCTAGCTTTAGGCATATACTTTTCGATAAAAATATTACTTATAGGAGTAAATGTTGGTACCTTATTTTTTAGCATAAAAGTGCTCATACTTATCACTACCTACCTTTCATAATAAAGTCTTTGTAAATTATTATAACAAACCAATATTATAACCACAATAAACATAGAAAACAACTAATACTTTAAACTAATGAATAAATTTAGTGTAATAGGATAGATTATAAATTGTATTTTTAATTATAAAAGTGAAAGGATTAAATTATGAACACGAGAAAACTGAAAGTGATTAAATTTATAATCTGTCTTACAGTTATATTTAATTCAATAATTTTAATAACAAATGCAAATTCTAATAAGGTATTTGAAGCATATGTTGATGGAAGACTAGTAGGTTATACTTATGACAAAAAGGAATTTAAGAAGATTTATAGTGAAGTTAATGATGAATTAAATAAAAGACTAGGTACTGATTTAGTACAAGATAAGAAATTAAAGTTTAAGGCTAATAAAGAAAATGTAGAAAAATCTAGTGAAGAAAATATTAAAAAGAATATAAAGAAAACTATTAACGATGAAGTTGATGCAAAGTTAATAAACATAAATAATAAAGATTACGGAATAGTATTCAATGAAAATGAGGCTAGTGATGTTTTTAAAGATTTCATAATGCAAAATTTAAATAAGTTTAATATAAGCTTAGAGTCTGTACTTGATACTGAAATTAATGCTAATGTAAAGTATTCAGATATTAAAGTACCAATTTCAAATGTAAATGATATTAAACAAGTAGTTGATAATATGATAAATGATGGAAATGTAAAGGTAAATGTTAAAATTAAAGAAGAAAAAGAAGTAGCTGTAGCGCCTAAAACACAAATAAAAAGAGATGATTCTATGTATATAGGAGAAAGCAATATTAAGGAAGGCGAATCTGGTAGCAAAAGAGTTACTGCTGAAGTTGCTTATTGTAATGGAGAAAAGCTAAATGAAAATGTAATTTCAGAATATGTAACAAAAGAAGCTAAAGATAAAATTGAATACAGAGGTAGCAAAACTCCAATTGGAGCTAAAGTAACATTCTTACAATATCCAACTAGAGGTAGATACATTACATCTAAATTTGGCCCAAGATGGGGAAAGACTCATAATGGAATAGATATAGCAGGCAATACAGGCGACCCTGTTACAGCGGCTTTTGATGGGGTTATTGAAGATGCTGGAGTCGTAAGTGGATATGGTAATATGATTAAAATAAAACATGAAGATGGATTAGAGACACTTTATGGTCATTTAAGCTCAATTAATGTGAAGAAAGGACAAGAGATAAAAAAAGGAGATGTTATTGGAGCTGTTGGTAGCACTGGAAGAAGTACAGGACCTCATTTACATTTTGAATTAAGATCAAAGGGAACTCCAATAAATCCAGAATCATATATTAAAAATCAATAAATAAAAGGCTTTGTTTTAAATGCATATATCAACATTCTGCTAATACAGAGCCAAATAAAAAAATAATAAATACTAAAATGTTTATAGTATTTATTATTTTTAATTTAGGGCATTAATCTATCAATATTTATAATACCTTCACCACAAGTATTTTTAGGAATATCATCAATAGGGTCACATGCAACTTTTAATAGTGAAGTTAAATCACTAAAAGTTAGTTTGGGATTATTTTCAAATAGTAAAGCACATAATCCACTAACATATGATACAGCAAGTGATGTTCCAGTAAAAGTTTTATATGGTGCTTCAAGCTTTTTAGGGTAAATCTTTAAGCCGTTTTTTTCACTGAAGTAATTAGTATCACTGTTCAATGAAACTATATTTACGCAAGAAGCAGATAAATTCGGCTTTTCAGACTTTCCAAATGGACCTGATGAAGAAAAGGTATACGGCTTTAGTATTGGAGTGGTACTGTTTAAGCCTGCAACTGTAATACAATTATCACACGTAGATATTCCCATAATGGCAGACGAATCATTTAATGTACTTCCACTAGGCACTATAGGAATAACATTATTTGATATTGCATATTTAAATGCCAAATCAAAGCAAGATATGATAAATGTATTATGACTTAATAATTCAAATGGTAGACATAATACTTTTATGTTATTTTCTTTAGAGATCTCCACTAAAGATTCTATTGAATATAATATGTCAGAAGCAAAACCTTTTCCTAGTTTATCAAAAGCTTTATAACAAAATAATTTACTTTTATGTGCTATTCCTTTGTACATGTTATTTGAAGCAAGTCCACTACTACATAAGATGCCACTAGTTGATGTACCGTGACCATTATCATCGTATGGATAATTAAAATCATTAATTAAATCAACAAATAAAGATATTTTATTGCTAGGTGATGCTAAATCAGGATGTGGAAATACTCCACTATCTATAATCCCAATTCCTACACCAGCTCCTGACAACTTATATTTTTCTGAAAAGTATACTTTATTAGCTGTAGCAACACTCATACCGCAAAGAAATAAATATTCGTCTAAATAAATTTTTTCTATTTCTGGATATTCAATAATTCTTTCAATACCCTTAGAAGTCAAAGTAGCGCTTATTAAATTAGCACACTTTATAATATGGTGTAATTTGCCTTTATATGATGTAACTTTTTTCTCTATAGAAGATTGGAAATTTTTATATTTTATTAGCACTCGATAATTTTTATAACAATTATTAGACATATAGTGCTTTAAATTAGGATCTAGCTTATTTTTATATGAAAATGCAAACATATTCTTCTCCCAATTAGTTATTTCAATATATAGTATATGAATAATAAGTGTTTTGTTAATACACAAGTTAACTAAAATATTTAAATATATATTATTAAATGTATATTATTAATATATATGAATAAAGGATAAGGCTAGAAAATAAAAGTTTCTCCAATATCAATTATTTTTATATTGTCATCTTTTAGGTCTTTTAATATAATTTCAGTTTCATTAAAATCTTCTAATGATATTATAAAGGTTTTATAGTGAATAGGTATCATTACCTTGGAATTCATCATTTTAAACATCTCATAAGATTCAAGTGGAGTACAATGCATATGAGAAAATCTTTCAGGCATATAACATCCAACGGGCATTAAAGCAATATCAGATGTAATACCTTTAAAATTATCAGTAAAAGCAGTATCACCAGCAAAAAAAACTTTTTTATTGTTTCTTTCAATTAGATAAGATAAACTCTCATCATCAATTCCTACATAAAATCTTCTTCCATCATGATTTGCTTCATATGCAGTTATTTTAATACTATCATCTTCATAAGTTTCATTTGGATGCAAAAGAAATACATTTTTAAATCCTAATAATCTAAGGATTTTTTTATATCCCTTAGGTGCTATAACAATAGCATCTTTATTAAGTTTACCAAGAGATGGGAAATGCATATGATCCATATGCCCATGAGATAAAAGTATATAATCTACTTTTAAATCTTTTAAGTAATTAGGTCTTTCAACAACTCTTTTAAAATAACCTAATACATTAGATAAGACAGGATCAGTTATAATTACTTTTCCACTCAAGTTTATAACTGTTGTAGCATGACCAAACCAATTAATAGAATTTAATTGTAATTGGTCAAATTTAATAGTATTTTTCTTTTTAAAATATTCTTTTATATTGTTAGTAGTTAAATTAAATAAAAAATTTATATTCTTAAAAAAATTTGACATAGAAAGTCCTTCCTATATTTAAAATGTATAATTCAAAAATATTATACAACGATTGGGTTAGTGTTTCCATTTAAATATTAAAATACCTACTATCATAATTGCTATTCCTAAAAATTCATGAAGAGTAAATTTAATTTTTTCAGTGCCAAACAATCCAAAGGCATCAATTATACCCGCTGCTAAGAGTTGGGCTATTAATATAGTTCCTATACCGAATGTAGTACCCATTCCACCAATACTTTTCATTACAGTAAATATAATAACAACTCCAAGTGCTCCTCCTAAAAGAAATAGCTTATTAGCATTTTTTATATTAGAATAGCTCCCTTTTCCCCAAAAAAAAGATATAACTAAAGTTAAAATTAGTCCAGTAAGCTGTACTATAACATTTGTTTCCCAAATTCCTATTTTTTCGCCTAATTTTGTGTTAAATACTCCTTGTAAACTCATTGAAATTCCAGAAATTATAGCATATATTATGCCCATCATAAAAATCACCTCAAAAATATTATGTCCTTACTATTAGGCAAATATTAATGTTATAAAAAAAATATAAAGGTGACTTTTGGAATCATAGATTTTTTGTAATTATAAATTCTATAATTTTTTTAATAATAAAAAAAGTAGCTCTAAATTAAAGAGCTACTTTTTCGTAAGTATTTTTAGAAAATTCATTTTTAAGTTCAGCTTGAGTAAATCCTAAGGTTATTGCTAAACTTAATATGTCTTCGAATAAAGTAAGGTAGTGATCCTGCGATGGTGATATAATTAAATCGTTTATATCAATATATAAGTTTAAAAATTGATCACTTAAACAGTAGTCATTAGGTTCTACATCAATCTCAGTTATATCAGAATAATTATTATCTAGTCCGATAGTAATAATTTGCGATAAACAGGATACATATTTTCTAAATACAACTTGCATATCTATAAAATTGTTAGTATCCTTCAAGTATTTAAAGCATTTAGTTTCATTAGCTAGTTCGCTAATCTTAACGTTGAATTCCAAATATTTTCTAGTTTGAATCTTATAGTCATCTAATTGACTATTTAATGTTAAATTTTTATTTATTATCCTTTGAGTTTCAAAGAAGTCTTTAACATTCATACTGAATCCCCCTACTTTATAAATCATTGTATAAATCATTATTTTTATTTTACAAAAGTTTTGAAATAAAAGAAAGTAGAGAAAACGACTACAATAAAAAATATTTTAAATTTTCTTAAAAATACAAAAATAATAGTAAAAGGGAATGATTAATTATCAAATTCTCTTTTACTAAAACAAATAAATATATTTAAAATTCTTTTAAAACAAATGATTTTAATGGTAAATCTTTTTTAGATGTAGGTATTTTCCAAACTTCTATTTTTTTAATCTTTAATTTTATATAAGGATTGTTTTTATATAGGTATGGAAAATTTAATTTTATATCCTGCTTTTTATAGTCTTTTGATATATAACCTAAATTTGATAGAGAAACAAAATTTTCATCAAATGTTTTAATATTAAACCCACTCAAAATAAGCATGTCACTAAGAGCACGAGAAATTCTCTTAATATATCCTCTATTATCAACCCTTAAATTAACGCTTCTAGTATTATCGTATACATAAACAGAATCCAAAGCATCAATTCTAAAAACTTTATATGGTGATATAATCTTATTTACAATCGGATAAAGTTTATCAAAATTAGGATTATCAATAATGCATAAAGGAATAAATGGCATAGGTGAATTTCTATTGCCTCTAAATTTCTTTGACATATTTTTTTGAATAGGTGAAATTAATTGATATGTTTCATCATCAAATACCGCAACTATATAATACTTCATGTAAACCTCACAATCTAAACTAATGTCTTGCTATTACAAAGTTTTAATAAATTATAACACAATAGAACAAATAAAAAAATAGAAGAATAATTAAAATATGAATGATAATAATAAAAATGTAATTAAATAAATAATTTAACATAATACCCATAATTTATAACGTTAAAATTTAACTATATTACATTTAATATTATAAAAAGGAAATTTATTAAGTAAAATGTTTAAAAAACTATTAATATAAGGAAAAAAATATATTTAAATAAATTAAGTTTATGATATAATGATAAAAGTAGATTTTAATAAATATAATAGGACAATAATGTCTAATTAAAATATAGATATAATCAGGAGTTTGACGTATTTAAATATAGATTTGATGAATAGGGTGAATTCGATGGAAAGATTGATAATAAATGGAGGGAATATTCTTAGAGGTTCTGTTGAGATCAATGGCGCTAAAAATGCAGCTGTAGCAATATTACCAGCAGCTATAATGGCTAGTGAAGGAAAATGTGTAATTGATAATATACCAGATATTGAAGATGTACATTGCCTTGAAAGAATATTAGAAAGTTTAGGTTGTAATACAGTAAAAATAGATAATAATACATTAGAAATAGATAGTACAAATGTAAGTAATTTTGATGCCTCAACTGAGGATGTAAGAAGAATGAGAGCCTCTTATTACTTTATAGGAGCTTTATTAGCAAGATTTAAGCAAGCAAAGGTTGTGTTACCTGGTGGATGTCCAATTGGTGTTAGACCTATAGATCAACACATAAAAGGATTTGAAGCTCTTGGCGCAGAAGTTACTATAGAACATGGTGCTGTAATAGTAAAAGCAGAAAAATTACAAGGAACAAATATATTTTTTGATGTAGTATCAGTAGGTGCTACAATAAATGTTATGATTGCAGCAACATTAGCAGATGGTGTTACTACTCTTGAAAATGTGGCAAAAGAACCACATGTAGTTGATGTAGCTAATTTCTTAAACTCAATGGGTGCAAATATTAAAGGTGCTGGTACTGATATTATTAGAATACAAGGTGTTGAAAAACTAAAAGGTTGTTCTTATAGTGTTATACCTGACCAAATAGAAGCTGGTACATTTATGATAGCAGCTGTTGCAACTCGTGGAGATGTTTATGTGAGGAATGTTATTCCAAAGCATTTAGAATCAATTTCAGCAAAACTTAAAGAAATGGGTGCAGTAATTGAAGAAGATGATGATTGTATAAGGGTTTGTGCTAGTGAAGCACTAAAAACAGTAAACGTAAAGACCACCCCTTATCCAGGATTCCCGACTGATATTCAACAACCTATGTCAGCTTTATTAAGCGTTATTTCTGGAAAAAGTATAGTTACTGAGTCTATATGGGAAAATAGACATAAACATATAGATGAACTTAAAAAGATGGGCGCTAACATAAAAGTTGAAGGTAGAGTAGCTATTATTGAAGGTGTTAAAAGACTTACTGGAGCAGTAGTAAAAGCAACTGATTTAAGAGCTGGAGCTGCTATGGTTATAGCTGGTTTATTAGCTGAAGGAAGAACAGAAATAACAAGTATAGAACATATAGATAGAGGATATCCACATATAGAAAATAAATTAAGAGCTTTAGGAGCGGATATAAAGAGAACTACAGTAGAATAGAGTGGCTTTTTATGTTATCATAGGAGGAATTTAAATGATATTCTGTTCTTTATACAGTGGAAGCAGTGGGAATAGTATGTTTGTTGCTTCTGAAAAATCAAAAATATTAATAGATGCTGGACTTCCAGGTAAAAGAATTGATGAAGCATTGAAATCCATAAATCAGTCACCAAATGATTTAGATGGTATTTTTGTAACACATGAACATAGTGATCATATAAAGGGTGTTGGGGTTTTATCAAGAAAATATGATATACCGATATATGCAAATTCTAACACTTGGAATGCTATGGAATCATTAATTGGAAAGATAAAAGAGCATAATATAAAGGTAATTGATAAAAGATCAGTTACTCAAATTAAAGACTTAGATGTGAAGGCTTTTAATATTCCTCATGATTCAATATCTCCTATGGGGTATACTATTGTTAATAAAAATAAAAAAGTTAGTGTAGCAACTGATTTAGGAACATTTACAAAAGAAATATATGATAATATCAAAGAATCAGAAATTATTTTACTTGAAAGTAATCATGATGTCAGTATGCTTAAATATGGACCATATCCATATAGCTTAAAAAGAAGAATATTAAGTGAGATAGGACATTTATCTAATGATGATTGCGGTGAAGCCATTGTAGAAATATTAAGGAATGGCTTTAATAAGAAGGTTATTTTAGGACATTTAAGTAGTACTAATAATCAACCCGATCTAGCATATCAAACAGTAGTTAATGTATTAAGAGAAAATGGAATTAACGAAAAGAATGACATAACATTAGCTATGGCAAATAGGCATGAACCTAGTGAATTTATAGAATTTTAAATTGGTTACTATAAAAAATTTAAAATATAAAACAAAAGCAACATTAAGGGAGGATTTTAAAAATGAGTTTATATACAGATTGGACTAATATGGTTGTAGACTATGTAAAAACTAAAGGAGAAAATGCTTTCTGGCAAGAATATAGTAAGTTAGAAAAAAGCATTTATAAAGATTTATTAGCAAAACATAAGGAACCTAAGAAAACAACAATTGCTGGTTTAGCAAAAGAATATGATTCTTCATTAGAATTCATAATGGGATTCATTGATGGAATAAATGATAGTTTAAAAAATCAATATGATTTAGAAAATTTAGATGAAAATACTGAATTAGTATTAGATATTGATTTAGAAAATTTATATTATAATATGTTAGACGCAAAAGCTGAATATCTTTACACTTTACCACAATGGGATGGAATATTCTCAGAAGAAAAGAGAAAAGAAATTCAAAAACAATTTAGAGATTCTAAAATCATTAGAAATAATGAAAAAGTTGGAAGAAACGATGATTGTCCATGTGGAAGCGGAAAGAAATATAAAAAGTGCTGTGGTAAATAGTTTTCTAAAAAGGGATCTACAATGATCCCTTTTATTTATATATAGGGAACTTTAATGGACAACCATGGTTAAAATATATAAGAATCTAAATTCATAATTAACTATTTTGCTTTTTAGTATTAGTTGATAAATATAGTAAACCTTTTATCAATAAATAAGCATATGTTTTAGTAAGGGGTTAATATATACATAAGTAAAGTTAGATAAAGTAATGGAACTTAAGAATATTAAAATTATTTTATTAGATTTTAGGATTAATAAAAGATAATATAAGTTTTAAAATTAAGTCAAAATATTAGATAGATATTATTTGATTTTTATATGGTAAATTATGTATAATGATATTATGATTTATACTCAATGTGATTGGGATTATAAATACAATATAGGGTGGGGTGATAATATGGACAATAATATTATGTGGGTAAATGAACAAAAAATATTAAGAACAATAGATGAGTTAAGAAAAAGTAATATGAATGGATATTTTGCTAAATCTAAAGATCACTTAATAGGTATTATAGAAAATATAATAGAACCAGGCAATAAAATTGCATTTGGAGGATCAATGACCTTATTTGAATGTGGGGTTATGGATTATCTTCAGAGCGGAAAATACAATTTATTAGATAGAAATAAAACTAATATCACACATGAAGAAGTAAATGAACTATATAGACAAGCATTTTTTTCTGATGCTTATTTTACAAGTTCAAATGCTATTACTGAAAAAGGTGAAATTTATAATGTTGATGGCAATGGTAATAGGGTAGCAGCTATCCTTTATGGACCTAAAAAAGTAATAATAATTGCAGGCGTAAATAAGATAGTTCCAACTGTAGATGATGCAATTAAAAGAAATAAAGAAGTATCAGCACCAGCAAATGCAAAAAGATTAAATAAAGCTACACCATGCTCAAAAATAGGAAAATGCATGGATTGTGATAGCAAAGAAAGAATTTGTAATGAATATACATTAGTTAGAAGACAAAGAGATAAAGATAGAATACATGTAATATTTGTAAATGAAACTTTAGGCTATTAAAAACAGATTTGTGTTTAAAGTATATATTGATATTTTAGTATAGGTAGAACTTTTAGTTCTATATATATCTTAGCTTGTAGAAAAGATTAGTTTTTACGAGCTTATTTTTGTACTAAAATATTAAGAATTACTTAAAATATAAGGTGAAAATAAAATAAACCATATTACTAATACTAAGGAGAAAGAAATGAATATAACGATTATTTCAGTAGGAAAACTTAAAGAAAAATATTTAAAACATGCTATAGATGAGTATTCAAAAAGATTATCTCGTTATTGTAAATTAAATATAGTGGAGCTACAAGATGAGCAAACTCCAGACAATTCATCTGAAAAGGACGAACTTATCATAAAAGATAAAGAAGGCAATAAGATTTTAAGCGCAATAAAAGATAGCATGTATGTAATTACATTAGATCTTAAAGGTAAGATGATGTCATCAGAAGAATTATCTAAATTCATTGATAATCGTGGAGTAAGAGGTAATAGCAACTTATGCTTCGTAATTGGAGGAAGTTTAGGTTTAAGTGAAGCTGTTTTAAAAAGATCTAATCATAGTCTTTGTTTTAGTAAAATGACATTTCCACATCAACTTTTCAGAGTTATGCTATTAGAACAAATATATAGAGCATTTAGAATAAGTAATGGAGAACCGTACCATAAATAAATGCGAATTTTACTGAAATTGGATATCGGAAGGCATTTGATTTTAAAGTTGAAACCTTATATTTTATATATAGGGTTTTATTTATTATAAAGATAAAAAGTTTTATAGTTGAGCTAATATTTAAAGAGAATTACTCCTTATTAAATCAAATATATTAAAAAATCTTACTAAATTTTGTTATACTTATAATAAGTTAATTTATATATTGATATAATTGGGAGGAAATAAATGAATAGAGGTACATACTTTAATTATATAGAAGAAAAATTGAATACACTTTCATATAGAATAAATGCAAGAGGAAAGATTAATATATTAGACTTGAATCTGCATTGTGAAAATTTCTATATGGATTTGTTAAATCTAATTTATGGATTATGCTTAGAAAACTTGAATACAGTTAGTCAAAATGTTGAGGGTATTGATTTAATAGATGAAGTTAACAAATTGATAATACAAGTTTCATCTACATCAACCAAGCAAAAAATAGAAAGTACATTATCTAAAGAGATATTTAGAGAATATAGTGGATATAGTTTTAAATTTATTTCAATATCTAAACCAGCTGATAATTTGAGAAAAAATAGTTTTAAGAATCCGTATAGTATAAAATTTGATTGTGAAAATGATATATATGATATTCCAGTAATGCTAAGACATATATCTTCTTTAGGAATTGATAAACAAAAGGAATTATATGAATTTGTAAAGAAAGAGTTAGGTAGAGAAGTTGATACTGTAAGAGTTGATTCAGATTTAGCAGTAATTATAAATATAATATCTAAGGAAAGCTTAAGTAATGTTAGTCAAGATATTAATGTTAATAGTTTTGAGATTGAAAAAAAAATAAAATTTAATGAGTTAGACATGACAGAGATGATAATAAATGATTACAAGATATACTACAGTCATTTAGAAAAAAAGTACAAAGAATTTGATAATCAAGGTGTAAACAAAAGTTTTTCAGTATTCCAAGCTATAAGAACTCAATATATGAAATTGTGTATAAAGAAGGATTATGATAATAATGATATGCTATTCTTAAACATAATAGAGAATATTAAAAAAATTATATTAGAAAGCAACAATTATGAAAATATACCATTTGAAGAATTAGAAATGTGTGTATGTATAATAGTTGTTGATGCTTTTATAAGATGTAAAATTTTTAAGAATCCGGAGGGATATAATTATGTTATTACCAGATAATATGCAACCAGAAATGAGCATATACTATAATGGTGCTATAGTATTGTCTTGTTTGAAAAGAAATTCTAAGCAAGAGTTGATAGAATTATATAAAAATGTGAAATCTAAGCATAACATTACATTTTCAGTTTTTTTGTTAGCTTTAGATTGGTTGTACTTAATAGATTTGGCAAAATATACAGATGGAGGTGAAATAGAGTTATGTTTATAAAATCACTAAAGATATCTAGTGGAGAGATTATAATAAGAGAAATGTCTTTTAAAAAAGGAATTAATTTAATAGTAGATGAAACTCTCATTGTAGACGATGAAAATTTAGATAATGAAAAGAAAACTGGTAATAATGTTGGAAAAACAACTGTTCTTAAATTAATAGATTTTTGTTTAGGAGCAAAGGCTAAATCCATATATTCTGATACTGATTCAGGCAAACAAATATATACTCTAGTAAAAGATTATTTAGTAGATAATGACGTGCTAATAACATTAATTTTAACAGAAGATTTGGATAATGATAATGCAAATAATATTATAATAGAGAAAAATTTTTTATCAAGAAAAAAGTTGATTAGAAAAATAAATGGAAAACAAAAAACAGAAGATGAATTTGAGTCAGAGTTAAAAAAATTACTATTAAAGAATACTCAAGTAAGTAAACCTTCTTTTAGACAGATTATATCACATAATATAAGATATAAAGATAATAGTATAAATAATACACTAAAAAATCTAGATAAGTTTACTTCAGATGCAGAATATGAGACATTATATTTGTTTTTACTCGGATGTGTATTTGAAGAAGGAGAAGAAAAGCAACAGATTTTAACAAAGATAAAACAAGAAACTTTGTATAAAGATAGATTAGAAAAGCAACAAACTAAAACTGCATATGAGGCAGCATTATCTTTAATTAATGATGAGATAGGTGAACTTAATATAAGAAAATCAAATTTAAATATAAATGAAAACTTTGAAAATGATTTAGAGGAATTAAATAATACAAAATATAAAATTAATAAATTAAGCTCAGAATTAAGTAATTTAAATATAAGAAAAAGTCTGATTTTAGAATCTAGAGAAGAGTTAAACAAGAATGTTTGTAATATAGATTTACAGCAGCTTAGGCTTTTATATAATCAAGCAATCGCTAGAATTGAAAATATACAAAAAACATTTGAGGATTTAGTAAATTATCATAATACAATGGTATTTGAAAAGATTAAATTTATAGAAAAAGATTTACCTTTATTAGAAAAAGAGATAGAAAATAAAAATTTACAATTAGAAGATCTTCTTAGAATTGAAAAAAATTTATCTAAAATTATTGCTAAAAGCGATTCATTTAAAGAGTTAGAAGATTTAATAGGTGAGATTAATGAGAAATACCGACAAAAAGGCGAATATGAAAATGTAATTAGTCAATTAAAAGAAGTAGAAGGTAGTATTGATAATTATAATAAAGAACTTGATAGCATAGATGATAAAATATTTTCTAAAGACTTTGAAAAAAATGTAAAAGAGCAAATTAATAAATTTAACAGATATTTTTCAAGTGTTTCTAATAGTTTGTATGGAGAAAGATATGCAATTAAATATGATATAATAGAGAACAATAAAAAACAAAAGCTATACAAATTTAGTTCATTTAATGCAAATCTAAGCTCAGGTAAAAAGCAAGGTGAAATATTATGTTTTGATATAGCATATATAATGTTTGCTGACTCGTTAGGTATACCATGTTTACATTTTCTTTTGAATGATAAAAAAGAACTAATGCATGATAACCAACTATTAAAGGTTTCAGATTATATAAAAGATAAAAATATACAGCTTGTTATTTCAATTTTAAAAGATAAATTACCACAGAAATTAAAGAATGAAAGATATTATGTAGTAAACTTATCACAAGATGAAAAATTATTTAAAATTGAAAATTCTATTTTATAAGACTTGAAAACATAACGAAGGATTTAATAAGATTGATAATAAGAAGAAAAAGCTATTTGAATTTGAAGCCTATAGGAAGAAATCATCACTAAAAATGACGGCAAAAATAGAATCAAAGGGCTAAAGAATAGAGAAATTGCTTCAATACAATTTAACATCAATAATGACTTGCTGATGTATCTAAATAACGGAGGAGAACTAAATCCAGATGATGGAGGAGGTTCTCCTTTTTTGTTTCAAGAAAAATAAGACGGAGAAATATTGTTAATATAAAGATTTCTGTGTAGTTTATGCAGTAGAATTAAGATTTCATGGTATATAATGTTATTGAAGTATATTTTTAAAAGGGGGATTTGACTATGAAAAATATTGTATTATTTTTTGGAGCAGGAGCAGAATGTTCATATGGTTTACCATCAGGCGGAAAATTTGCATTAGACATATTTAGAATGGATACATTGAAAGATAAAGAATCAGTAAAAAGTCAAATAAATAATATTGATTTGACTTCTAGATATGCAAAATGGCTACCCGATGATATTAAAAATAAAAAATTAACAGCATTTACAAAAGGACAATATGATTCCTTAGTAAAAGGTAGTTTAGAAAATAAGAGAAACCAAATATTAGAGTATTTAAAGAACTTTGATGATAACATAAGTTATATAGTTGATAAATTAAACAAAAAAGGTATATGTATTGATGATATTATGGAAGAAATATTAGGTGAAAGTTTAGGGGCATATACTTATGGAAAAGAGATAAAGTTAAATCATATATTCGATGAAGGATTTAATGATTTATTTTCTTCAGAGTATTTTTCTGCATTTTTGAGAGCAATACAGATAGATAATCTTAGTTACAATTTTAAAAATACATTAAAAAATATAACTAGAGCAATATTGGAATTGTTAATAGGATCAATAGGTGAAGAATTAACACATAGATTAAATGATGGAATATTTGAAACAAGTCCAGATAGTATAGATTTATTTGATGATTTGGGTTCAATATTTATTCTTGATTATAAAAATACAGGGATGAAAGGACTAGAATTATTAATAGAAAATGAAAATATGGATATCGAAAAATTATCAGATAAAGAAGATATTATACTAAAATTTGGATTATTAATTTTAGAAGATATATACTCTAGAGCTTTAGATTATCAAACATTAATTGATATGAATTGGAGATATATATACAATCCACAAACTGATTGGGGCAAATTTAGTAAAATAGTGATTTTTTTGCATACAGTTAGAAGGTATATTTCTAATATAGTAATAGATAGTAAATCGAAAATTGATAGTGGAAATGGATATTATCATGATCTTTTAGAATTGAAAAAAGTCTGTAATATTAGTAGTATGGGCACAACAAATTATAATACATTTATTGAAGAAGTAACAGGAATTAAGGTTGAGTACTTAAATGGTTGTGTGGATGATTATTATGATCCATATCTAAATAAAATTATTTCATTTAAAGAGAACGAAAATAGAAAGCATATAATAGTTCCATTTCTTTTTACACAAAGTGGTGTGAAACCATTGACGTCTGTAAAGATGTCGGAACGATATGTAGAATTATTTAATAAATTTAAAGAAGCAGATATTATAGGAATATGCGGTTTTGGTTTTAATTCTGATGATGGACATATAAATGGGATGTTTAGAGAACTAATACAAGATTATAATAAAAAAATAACTATATTACATTTAGTTGAGAGCAGTTTCTATAGAGAAAAGAACGTAAAAAATTATTATAGAGACAGATTAAGATTAGATAATATAGATAATATTAATATAATCCCTGTAAATAGAGAAAGAAATGATATAGATAAGGGTGAAATATGGTATAAATCATTAGATCTATAATAAAAAAACATTATCACTTGGGTGAGGTACGGAGAACCATATCATAAATAAATGCGGTTTATAACTGTAACCATTGATATTAATTGGTTGCAGCTATTTTTATACATTAAAATACCGTACCATAAGTAATAATATAAAATGATTTTAATATACAATTTTTACATAAAATGTATATTAAATAGTAGGTGAGGTAGCGGTAATCTAGCTTTTAAATATATAGGATAAAGTAGGAATTTAATCAATTCGAAAGGACATATAATAGATGGATAAAGAGATAAAATTAATAATACTAAGAGGTAATTCAGGAAGTGGTAAAACCACAACAGCCAAGGCATTACAAAAGAAATTTGGGCATGGTACAATGCTAATTTCTCAAGATGTTGTTAGAAGAGAAATGCTATTTGTGAAAGATGGTCCTGATACAGAAGCAATTAAATTATTAAATGAACTTGTACTATATGGGAAAAAGCATTGCAATATTGTAATTTTAGAAGGCATTTTAAATTCAAAGTGGTATAGAAAACTATTTGAAAATTTACATGATGAATTTGGTAATCAAATTTTTGCATATTACTTCGATATACCTTTTGAAGAAACCTTAAATCGTCATAAACAAAAACCTAATGCACATGAATTTGGAGAAAAAGAAATGAGAAAATGGTGGAATGAAAAAGATTTATTAGGTATCATTCCTGAGGTATGTATACATAAAGGATTAAGCTTAAATGAAATAGTTGATATGATTTATCATGATGTTATAAAGTGAAAATTTTAAAATAGAAAATGAAAATTAGAATAATTTTATATTTAGAATGAACATTATCATATAGTATTAAATGATAAGGTTTATTTAAATTTAATATGTTATTTTCCTAAAAAATATAATCATATTAGTTAAAATGATTATGTTTATGATAAAATGATAATAATAAAATATAATATAAACCAGGGAGAATGTATAATGATTTCTTTTGAAAATAATAAATTAAATAACTTAGCATTACCAATGAGTATAGTAAGAATGTTAACTACTATAAATGAATATAAAGGGAAGCAAGATTTGTATAAAAAGCAATCACCTCAAATATTAAATACACTTAAAGATGTAGCAATTGTACAAAGTGCAGAATCATCTAATAGAATAGAAGGGATTTATACTTCCAATAAAAGATTGCGTGAAATAATGGATAACAAAATAGAACCAAGAGATAGAAGTGAAAGTGAGATAGCTGGGTATAGGGATGTATTAAATACTATTCATAGTGCTTTTGATGCTATACCTATAAAATCATCTGTATTATTACAATTACATAGAGATTTATACAAATTTTCATCAGCTAAGGGTGGAAACTATAAAAATACTGATAATGTGATTGAAGAAATATTGCCTAATGGAACTAGATATATCAGATTTAAGCCTGTGGATGCCTTTAGCACACCAAGTTATATGGAAAGGCTTTGTGAAGAATATAGAAAGGAGATTGCAAAAGAAGAGATAGAGCCATTAGTTTTAATAGCCGCATTTATATTAGATTTTCTTTGCATCCATCCTTTTAATGATGGAAATGGAAGAATATCTAGATTATTAACACTTTTACTTTTGTATCAAAGTGGTTTTGAGGTTGGAAGATTTATTAGTTTAGAAAAAATTATTGAGGATAGCAAAGAAACTTACTATGAAGCACTGAATAAATCATCTATGTTATGGCATGATGGAAAAAATAATTTGTATATATGGCTTGAATATTTTTTTGGCATTATTATAAAAGCATATAAGGAATTAGAGGATAGAGTAGGCTGTATTGAAAATACTAAGGGCAGTAAGAGTGAAAGAATAGAAATGGCTATAGAAGGGAAGTTGGGGTATTTTACTAAAAATGAAATAAGAACTATATGTCCAGATGTAGGAGAAGCCACTATAAATAGGGTATTTGAAAAGCTTAGAGTTGAAGGAAAAATAGAAGTTGTAGGTAAGGGAAGAAATTCTAAATGGAAAAAACTATAATGGAAAAGAAGTATATACTTAAAAAGATAAATAAAAACCTCACTTGCAATCAAAAATTTATTCAGAATAATTACAAAAGAGGAGTGAAAATATAGTGAACTTTCAGCCACGGATAAAAGGAATAACACTAGTAATCATAGGATCCATGCTATGGGGAATATCAGGTACTGTTGCTCAATACTTATTTCAGGAAAAAGGATTTAGTCCAGAATGGCTTGTTGTGATCCGTCTATTAGTATCAGGGGTAATCTTATTATTATATGTTTTTATGAAAGGTAAACAAAATATATGGGAAATCTGGAAATCTAAACATGATGGCTTGAGTATTATATTTTTTAGTATTTTAGGTATGTTAGGTGTGCAGTATACATATTTTGCTGCTATTAAATATGGAAATGCAGCAACAGCAACAATACTTCAATATTCATCACCAATAATAATTACTTGTTATTTAGCTATTCGTACTAAAAAAATTCCCGATTTGCAAGAAATTATTGCTATTGGATTAGCGATGTTAGGTACATTTTTTATCATTACAAAAGGTAATATTCATAGTATATCTATTTCTAAGTTAGCATTATTCTGGGGAATTACTTCAGCATTTGCAGCAGCTTTTTATACTGTACAACCTCATTCACTTCTTACAAAATGGGGTTCTGTACTAGTAGTGGGATGGGGCATGTTAATAGGGGGAATAGCTTTTAGCTTTATACAGCAGCCATGGAATTGCACTGGTAAATGGTCTATTACTTCAATATTGGCTATTACATTTGTAGTATTATTTGGAACTCTAATTGCTTTTACTTGTTTCCTGGAAAGTTTAAAATATATAAAACCAACAGAGTCAAGTGTATTATCATCAGCAGAACCCTTATCAGCAGCTTTATTATCTGTATTATGGTTACATGAGCAGCTTGGAATAGCACAATGGATAGGAACGGCGTGCATTATAATTACAATTATAATTTTGTCTCGTGTAAAAAACAAAAAAAGTATAGAATTATAAAAGTAACTAATAAAAATAATAAAACTATATAAAAAAGAACAACTAGAATCATTAAATAAAAAGAGGTGTTAGTTTGAAGGATCTATTTACGATAGGGGAGATTGCAAATTTATTTAGAATAAACATAAGAACATTAAGGTATTATGATGAGATAAATTTGTTAAAACCGGAATGTATAGACTCGAATTCTAAGTATCGCTATTATTCAACGAAACAGTTTGAACGTCTTAATACTATTAAATATTTACGGACGCTGAATATGCCTCTATCTAAGATTATTGATTTTTTTGAAAATAGAGACATAGAAACATTAGTTTATATGTTAAAAGAACAGCAGGAAGAAATTGTGCGGAAAAAGCATGAGTTGGAACTAATAGAACGAAAAATTCAAACTCGCATTACGCAGATTGAAGACGCAATTAATACGGAATATAATCTTTATATCTATAAACTTATAGGGGTGATTTAAATGTTAGGAACAATTATAAATACTGGGACCATCATTATTGGAACCATTGTAGGATGTGTAGTTAAAAAAGGAATTAAGGATGAATATCAGGGAGCACTTTTTAATTCCATGGGGTTTGCAGCTACGGCACTAGGTATTAATGCTATCGTAAATAATATGTCGAGCAGTAATTATCCGGTATTGTTTATAGTAAGTCTTGCTATTGGCAGTTTGATAGGTTCAATGATAAATATTGATGAAAAGTTTCAAAAACTGATTGGAAAATATTCAAAGTCCAATCTGGGACAAGGATTGTCAACAGGAATATTGCTTTACTGTATTGGGACTCTTTCTATATTAGGTCCAGTAATGAGTGCTATTTATGGGGATAATACATATTTATTTACAAATGCTACGTTAGATTTAGTTACTTCAATGGTATTTGCATCCACATATGGAATAGGAATGATAGTTGCAGCACCTATTTTATTTGTTTGGCAAGGAAGTATTTATTTGGTAGCACATTATTTATCAGGCTCCTTCTTTTCGGCTGATTTGGTGAGGGAACTTTCTATTGTTGGTGGGGTTTTAATAGCTAGTTCCGGAATTAGTATTTTGAAAATTAAAGATTGTAAAACTTTAAATATGTTGCCAGCTTTATTTGTGCCTATTTTGTTTTTTATAGTAAAGAGAGTTATAGGATTTTAAAATAGAGTATTTACAGTTCATAAAGTATTTCAGAGGCGAAAAATGAATATAAGAAGGTATCTATCAAAAGATTGTAAGGAAATTATAAAATTGTTTTATGATACAGTTCATTCTGTTAATTCAAAAGATTATAATGAAAAAGGTATTGCAATAAATTAATTAGTATGATATAATAAATGAATAGCGAATATGCTAACAAAAAAAGTTTCATTTAGATAGATAGTTTCTCGTAAATTAGAGATTATATTATCCATTTAGAATCTTAAATTTAGGAGGAATATTTATGACAGATAAGACAATTGTATGCAGAGATTGCGGAAGTGAATTCATATTTTCAGTAGGAGAACAAGAATTCTACAAAGAAAAAGGATTCGATAACGAACCAACAAGATGTGCAGCTTGTAGAAGAGCTAAAAAAGAACAAAATAGAAGATAATTTTAGATTGTTATAAGGTTGTAGTTTAAACTACAACCTTTTTTGATATTTCTATTATTAGTAAATAAAATTAGAAATTACTAATAATGTAGAGAACCATACCATAAATAAAGAATAAAAGTAAAATAATATTCCAATAAATAAGTAATGCTATTTTGCTAAAATAATTGTATAATAATTATGAGAGACTCTCGCTATAAGTATGGGTTTGTTACTTATACATAGCTAGTGTCTTTCTTTGTTTTTTGTAAAGAAATAAATAAGAGTTTATTTTAATAATATAATTTATGAGGGCAGTGAATTTTTATAATGCCCTAAAAAGGAGAAAAAATGTTATTTAAAGATTTAAATATAATAGAACCAATTCAAAAGGCTTTAACAGAAGCGGGATATACAAATCCTACGCCAATACAAGAACAATCAATTCCATCATTGTTAAATGGAAAAGATTTTTTAGGATGTGCACAAACAGGTACAGGTAAGACAGCAGCTTTTGCTATTCCTGTTTTACAAAACATAGCACAAAATCAAAAAAAATCAGATAAATCAAGAACAATAAAAGCTTTAATATTAGCACCAACTAGAGAATTAGCAATTCAAATAGAAGAGAATTTCACTCTTTATAGTAAGCATACTAATATTAAAAATACAGTAATATTTGGTGGAGTATCACAAAAGCCTCAAACTAGAATATTAGGTGAGGGAGTAGATATTTTAATTGCAACACCAGGAAGATTACTTGATTTAATAGATCAAAAATACATTGATTTAAGTAATGTTAAGCACTTTGTTTTAGATGAAGCTGACCGTATGTTTGATATGGGAATGGTTCGTGATGTTAAGAAAATAGTAGCTAAGTTACCAAAGGTTAGACAAAATCTTTTATTCTCTGCGACTATGCCTTCAGAAGTTAAGAGCTTAGTAAACAGTATTCTTAAAGATCCAGTAAAAGTTGAAGTAGCACCTGTTTCATCAACTATAGATACTATTACTCAAGGAGTATATTTTGTTACGAAAAAAGATAAGAAGTCTTTACTTGTTCACCTTCTTAAAGATGAATCTATTAAGTCATTATTAGTATTTTCAAGAACAAAATATGGAGCAAATAATATTGTAAAAGATCTTGCTAAGACTGGAACTGAGTCTCAAGCAATTCATGGTAATAAGTCTCAAAATGCAAGACAACTTGCTTTAAGCAATTTTAAAGAGGGTAAAATAAGAGTTTTAGTAGCAACTGATATAGCTGCAAGAGGAATCGATGTAGATGGATTATCTCATGTTATAAATTATGATTTACCTGATGTACCAGAAACTTATGTACATAGAATTGGAAGAACTGGTAGAGCTGGACATAGCGGTGTAGCAATATCATTTTGTGATGTTGATGAAAAAAGTGCACTTAAGGATATTGAAAAGACAATAGGAAAAAACATTCCTGTAATGAAGAATGTTGAATTTGAAAGAATAGTTATAAATAGAGAACCAGCTCAAAAGAAAGAAGCAGATAAGAAGACCACTGATGCTAATAAAAAACCAAAAAGAAATTGGTATGGTGATAAAAGAAGAAGCCAAGGTAATGGTAGTCAGCAAGGAAAGAGACAAAGTGGTAGAACTCAACAAGCTAGATAGAATATAAGCATATGATAAGTTTGTTGTAATACATATTGAATTATTATAAGGTAGTAGCTTTTCAGTTCAGTGCTGGAGCTACTATTTTTTTGATTTTATTATAAGAATGAAAAAATCCAAATGATGAACATATTGTTGAATAACTAAAAAACATGAAGAAGCCAAATCTCATCCTAATAAAGAAGATATGGAAAATGTTAAAGAATTAGTTGAAGATATATTATAGAAGCTAAGTTAATTTTAATTAATAATTGTATTAGATATAATATATAAAAATTAATTAAAAAATTACCGATAGTTAAAAGAAAAATATAAACTATCGGTAACTTATTTTTATTTAATCTGTCTGGATGTACTTATGAATAGATTAACACTTGACTAAAAAATAACTATTTATTTAAATTATTTTATTGGTCCTTCGTTTTTTGCCTTTACTCCGATGTCAGCAAAATCTGTAAATAAACCATCTACATTAACTTCAAATAATAATTTTCTAATAAATTGATCTGCATCTTTAGCGTATTTTGGTAGATCATCTTTACGTACTGTATATGGATGGATTTCAAGATTATTAGCATGTGAATCGTTTACAAAGTTTGCATTAGCAACTAAAGCACTCTTCTTTTGATTTCCATCTTCATCTAATATTTGATCTATAGATGGACCTACACCATCAGCATATTTTGCAATTTCTTTTAATCCCTTAGCAGAAAGTAAGTATGGAACGTCATCACCCTCATTATCATCCCAATCTGAGTGACCTATTAATTGAACTAACTTACATTTAGGCTTTAAAGTTTCTTTAAAGCTCTTTAAATAAGTTGGATCGAAACATTGGATGTAACATTTAGCATTTTTTTGGTTGTAACCATATTCTTCAAGCATTTTTAAAGTTATAGCTCCAATATCATGTCCATTTTCTTTATAGAATTTAGGGAATTTCAATTCAGGGTATATTCCTACATTACGTCCAGTACTCTTGTTAAGTCCTTGAATTAATTGAAGTTCTTCTTCTAAAGTAGGTACTTCAAAATGAGCATTTCCTAGTGTGAATCTGTCTTTGAAAACAGCATTTCCTGTATCAAGATCTATACGTTCATGTACACTAAGATTTTTAATTTCTTTTAAAGTAAAGTCAACTATATAGTATCTTCCATCAGCACGTTTTCTGTTTGGATAAAGATCTGCCACATTAGTTGTTGTATCTAGATGAGTGTCATGCATTACTACTGGAACACCATCTTTAGTGATATTAACATCTGCTTCTATATAATCTGCTCCCATTGCATATGCCAAAGAGTATGCTTCTAAAGTATGCTCAGGTAAATATCCTGAAGCTCCTCTATGAGCAATTATTATTTTATCAGATTTATTAATACTTTGATTTGCTTCTTTTGAAGCTGAAATTGTTGCTGCATTACAACTTACTTGTCCACAAACAACAAGACCTACACTTAAAACTAATGCAGTAGCTAAAGCTACTAATTTACGTGTTCTTTTCATTAATACCACTCCTAAACGTTTTCATTTAATTCGTAATAATAAAATTAAAAAAGCGCTATTAACAAAGGCAAAAAATGCACCTTTAAAAATAGCGATCAATAAACTCTCTTACTATAAAATATTATTAAATTATGGTTAATATTGCTATCACAATTGAATGATACTACAGATTTTAATTTCTAGCAAGCATCAATTAAGGATTTTTTTACCTCAAATTTAGACATCAAATTTTGGCTTTTATATTAAATAATTTATGGAAATAATAAATTTAACTAATTATTGTGTAAATAATTAGTTTATTTAATTATTTTTTAGGATATTAATATATTGAAGATAACCTAAAAAGTAATTATTTTACACATAAAAGGTTTTCAAAAAATATTAACTTCTATGTTAAATCTATGAAAATTTGCTCAAATTAGTTTAAAAAACTATACAAAATGAATATAATTATTTAGGGATAAGATATAATATTTTTTATTTCAAATTTAGACATAATAAACATAATTAATATCAATAAGGTTCTATATTGTCTTTTATTAATTTCATAAAGGTATCTGGAGTGACAACTCTTACTTTAGAATTTTCGTTTAATTTATTTACTACATCTTGAACATTATCCATGGTATTACTCCATACATGAACATAAACAAATGTATAAGAATTAGGATTGTTTATATTTGTATAACCTAAGTCAATTCTATCATTAACATTTTTAATTAATTGATTTTCATCTTCTAATCCACCCCAAAGTAAATCACGACAGGATACTATAGGTTTATTATTTGTCCAGAGTAGTTTCCCATCATAACTATTATTTTTTTCATAGTTAAGATAAAAAAGTCCATTTATATTATTATGCTTAGTATATTTTTCCCACAAATCTTTTCTATAAAAAGCATTATCATCAAGTATTAGAACATAATTTTGATCAACTTTTTGCATATATTCATTTAGCGTTTCAGTATAATCATCTAGTTTGTTAATAGGAAATTTACTAGGGTACATATAGCCATTTCCAGAAGGTGGAACTATATAGTTATCACTATATTTTGAATAACTAGCACTTTTATAGTATTTACTAAAAACTGTAGGTGCTAAATAATAAATAGATGGACTTATAGACCAACCTAAATTGAAATTTCCTCTATAAGGAGATCCATACCAATTTTTTGAACTATAATTGCTACCAAGCAACCATTGTTGATTATCTCCATCGGACATAATAAATGTAACATAATGAACACCATCTTCTGATAAAATATCAATATTAGATTTTTGGGTTTGTGGAGTACATGGATATGAGCTTAATACTGAAAGATTGTAAGACCAATCAGCAGCAATTACATCTATACCAAACTTAGAAGCAATAGTTACATTAGTATGTTCATCAGGTCCCCAACCTAAGCAATGTGAATTATTATCCATAGATTTAAAAATGGTTTCTCTTAAAGAATTATCATTTTTATCATCTTCATAAAAAATTAGAGATTTTGATAGTATTGCATAATCTCTTAAAGCCATAGTTTTATCTGGAGACAATTCTATCACAGTAGAATGATTTAATCCTAAATTCCACAAATTATTATATGCCCAATATTTATCTGTATCTTTGCAATCCTGAATTAAAGTATTCACTCCATAAGTTTTAACTTTGTTTTCTAATGATTCATCAATGGCAATTGAATTTTTTAAAGAGGCAAGAGTGCAAGCATTATTTATAGAAGGATAATTTAGTTTACTGTATAATACGTATCCATCTATATATGATTTAAATTTATTTAATAATTTCCAAGGATTTTTAATAATTTTATATTTAACATTATAATTATGTTTTAAATCTTTGAGCCAAGTGCCATAATCCGGTTCATTAGGACTAGTAATATAAATTTGATGATCAGATTTAGTTGCAATAATGCCTTGTAGAGTAGATATCATAGTTTGTTCTTCTTTAGTCATGTGATTTTCTGATATGACATATAAGTATTTTGGCTGAATGGAATTTTTAATATAAGGTTCATTAGTCTTTAAAATATCAGTATTAAAATCTTGCGAATAATTACTTGAACAATTTTTCATAACATTTACATCTGAAAAAAATTTTGGAGAATATAATATGGAATTAAAAGAAAAGATTATAGTTAAAAATATTAAAAAACATATTCTAATGGATTTTTTCATAAGTACATACCTCACACATAATTATTATCTAATATTTATTATAATTAGTTAGATATGAATAGTTTATGCATGAATAATATTATAGTTATTATTTGTAATTTTATAGATTTAAGATTTTAAACTATAAAACAATATATTTTTATCAGCATTTATAAGTTGAATACTTTACATAAAATATTAAATTTATGTTAAATTTATAAAATTTTACTCAAATGAGTTTAAAAATTTACCACAAAAGGAATATAATTATTGGGGGATTAAAATCAGATGTAATATTTTTATATTAATCTAGGAGATGAAAAAATGTTTAATTTTAATTGTAAAGAAGATAAATTTTATCAGATGTTATTAAAATCAGCTGAAATTGTTAATGAAGCTGCTATTGAATTGAGAACAAGTTTAGAGTGTTTAGATAAAAGAGAAATACAAGTAAAGAATACATCAGAATTAGAAAACATTGGTGATGAATTAGTTCGCACTTTAATTAAAGAATTAAATGAGGCATTTATAACACCTATAGACCGAGAAGACATATATGAAATAATAAAAGAAATGGATAATATTTTAGATTCCATTAATTCAACAGTTCACAGATTTATAATGTTTGATATAACAGAAAGTACAGAAGAATTAAGAGAAATATGTAATATGTTAGTACAAGCTACTGAAGAACTTGTAGTACTAATGAGAGAGTTAAAAATACATGGTTGTAAATCTAAAAATATAAATACTAAAATCATGAATATAAGTAAAATCGAAAGTGAAGCAGATAAAATATTTAGAAAGACTGTACAGCAATTATTTAAGTATGAAGAGGATCCAATCGCAATTATGAAATGGAAAGAAATATATCAAATTTTAGAAGATACAGTGGATAATTGTGAAAAAGTAGCTGATATAGTAGAAAGAGTTGTAATTAAAAATGCATAGTTCGTTAATTATAACAATACTAATAATAATTTTTGCGGTAGCATTTGACTTTATAAATGGTTTCCATGATACAGCTACAGCTGTTGCAACTTCAATAACTACAAGGGCACTTACTCCTAAGCAAGCTATAATAATATGCTGTATATTTAATTTTTTAGGTGCTTTTATGGGGACAGCCGTTGCAAAAACAGTGGGAGAAAATATTGTAAGCCATGCATCTATACCACAATGGGTAATAATGTGCGTATTAATTTCATCTATAATTTGGAATTTACTAACGTGGTATTTTGGAATTCCAAGTAGCTCATCTCATGCGTTAATAGGAGCACTTGTAGGAGCAGGAATTGCATATACTAGTACTTTTAATGTTGTTAATTGGTACAACCTTTTTCACAGTGTAATTTTATGGTTATTTCTTTCACCTGTGATAGGATTTATAGTTGGATATATATTGATAATAATATTAAATTTTGCATTAAAGTCTTATAAGAGAAATGTTGTAAATAAGATATTTTTAAAATTACAAGTATTAGCTGGAGCATTTATGGCATTTAACCATGGTGGAAATGATGCTCAAAAATCTATGGGAATAATAACTATGGCATTACTAAGTGGTGGGTTAATAAGTACATTTGAAGTGCCTACATGGGTAATTTTTATTTGTGCATTATCAATGGCACTTGGAACTTCTATAGGTGGTAAAAAAATAATAAAAACTATGGGAAGTGGAATGGCAAAATTAACTCCTGTAAATGGATTTGCAGCTCAAACTGGTGCTGCTTGCGTAATATTAACAGCAACATTATTTCATGCGCCAGTAAGTACAACACATATAATAACAACAACTATAATGGGAGTTGGGGCATCTAAAAGATTTAAAAATGTAAAGTGGGGAGTAGCGAAACAAATAGTGTGGGCATGGGTTTTAACTATTCCAATAACAGCAATATTCTCAGCATTACTTATATTGATAATTAAATTATTTATATAATAATAAATACATAACATACGAAATAAAAGTAATTTTATAGCTATATAATAAAAAGTGCTATCTTTGAAATAAAATGTACTCTATGATTTAAGTACGTTTTATAACCAAAGGGCGCTTTTTTATTTTAAAAAGCAGAATGCAGTGATATTATGGCTTAATATTAAAAACTAATATTAACTTAAAATAAAATATTATTATAAATGAACCATTTTGGAATTTAAAACCTCTTATATATAGATGCATCTAAAAAGGCCTTTAGGAAAGGAGATATTAAAGTGAACGAAAATGAACTTGTTAAAAAAATCCAGTCTGGTGATATGAATGCTTTAGGCGAAATATT
Source organism: uncultured Clostridium sp. (assembly GCF_963527835.1). Taxonomy (GTDB): domain Bacteria; phylum Bacillota; class Clostridia; order Clostridiales; family Clostridiaceae; genus Clostridium. The sequence continues at coordinate 29,548 of NZ_CAURTC010000030.1, forward strand.
TGAAATATACAAAAATCAAGCATTAAAATATGCATATTTAATTACAGGTAATAGATTTACTAGTGAAGATATTGTACAAGAAACATTTATAAAATGTTATTTAAGTGCTAAGAGTCTAAAGAATATAGAACAATTTAAACCATGGTTTTTTAAAATTCTTACAAGAATTGCTTGGAAACATGTAGGTAAAGAGAAAAAAGCTTTGCCTTTTGAAAATATTTTTGAAAAAGCAAATGATGAAAGTATGTATAAATCAATAGATATATATATAAGAAACCAAGAGGCAGAAACACTTCATGCTGAAATTGAACATTTGAATTTAAAGCAAAAAACAGCAATAATACTTTTTTACTTTAATGGATTGAGTGTAAAAGAAATTGCAAAAATTATGGGATGCTTTGAGGGGACAGTAAAATCAAGGCTTTATACTGCAAGGAAAAAATTAAAAGAAACCTTATCAAAGGATAAAAAGTGTGAAATATCAAAAGCAAAGGAGTGTGGAGTTTAATGGATAAAAAGTTAAATGAGAGTTTAGATAAAAAAATTACAGATTGTTTAAATAAAAAATCTGATGAAATTTCAGCTCCAGAAAATATGTTTTTTAAAATTAGAGCTGGAATTTTAGATGAAAAAAATGAAAATAGAGGAGCGTTATTTAATATGAAGATTAGATTTTTAAAAGCAAAAACTATGATAGTAGCTGGGCTTTTATGCATAGCAACGACTGTAACTTGTGTTGCAGCAACAGGGGGATTACACTGGAGTTCAAGTAGCTCTAGAATGAATGAAATTAATAAGTTTCCAACAGAAGATGTAGTTAAAGATACTGTTGGCTATTGTCCTAAATATGTAGATGAATTTTCAAATGGATTTAAATTTCAATCATTTAACTTTTCGGATAGCTCATTAGAAAATGATAATGGTAATTCAGTTTTAAAAACTAAAGATGCATATTTTTATTATACAAGATCTGGATCAGAAAAAAATCAATATTTATCTATGAGTGCAACTCCTATTAGTGAAGAATATTTTAACAAAGATATAGAAAATAAAAAAGATATTACTGAATATGATGGTATTAAAATATATTATAATAGTATTCAACGTAAATTTGTTCCAGAGGATTATGTGCAAACAGAAGAAGATTTAAAATTAATTAAAGAAGGACTTTTAGATATGGCTTTTGGTAGTGATGAAATTGATGAATGCAAAAGTCAATCTGTAAGCTGGTATGAAGATGGTATTCAATATTTAATTCTGAATATGGCATATGATGATGTTGATAAAGATCAAATGATTGAAATGGCTAAAGCAGTTATAAATAAGTAAATTTAAATAAAAAAGAGTAGCTCTAAAATTTTTAATGTCCTATATGTTAAGGATATTTAAAAATAAGTAGTTACTCTTTTTATTATGTTATAAATTATATAAAATTTTTATATTATAAAGCCCTAGTACTAAGGGTATTATAGAAATTTGGTTTATATAGCAATTAATTTAAAGTTAAGGAATTTAAACTTTGCATATTTCTTATATGGTAAAATTATATAAAAAGTAATGGGAAAATTAATTTATATTTTAAGTTAGAGGTTAAATTATGGAAAAAAATCAACTTAAGGAAATTAAAAAGCACGGTACAGCATATTTTCCGTGTGCATTTTATTGTACAGAGAGTGAGTCAAGAGACTTAATTGTAAAGCATCATTGGCATGATCAGTTAGAGTTAATTCACATGAAAAAAGGTAAATTTCAAGTAGAGATAGATATGGATAAGCATATTGTAGATGAGGAATGTATTTGTTTTATTAATAGTGAGGAGCTTCATTTTATCAAATCAAATCATCCATGTAGGGAAAGTGCTATTGTTTTTGATTTAAAAATGCTTAGTTTTGATATGTTTGATTCTATACAAGGCTCATTAATTCAACCATTATTAAATGGTGAATTAAAGATGCCACATTTTATTTTTAAGAAAGAAAAATATGGAGAAGAAATTTTAAAAGAGTATTCTGAGATTTTAGAAGCCTATAAAATAAGGGGACAAATATCACAAAATTCAGAAGGTAATATTGCAGAAAAATTATCCTCACAAATAAAAATAAAAGCATCTTTATTAAAAATTTTAGCGATACTATATGAAAATAATTTGCTTATAAAAGAGAATAATAAAAATAAAGATTATAGAGTAGAGTATATTAAAACAGCTATTTCTTATATTCAAAATAATTATTCAGAAAAGATACATATAAAAGATTTAGCACAGCAAATTAATATGAATGAACAATACTTTTGCCGTTTTTTCAAAAGGATGATTGGTAAAACTCCTATGGAATATGTTAATGAATATAGAATAAAGAAGGCTAAAGAACTATTAATGGAAACTAATAGGCAAGTCATGGATATATGTTTAGAGTGTGGATTTCATAATATGGGGAATTTTATTAAAGTATTTAAGAAACATACAGGAATAAATCCAATGAAATATAGAAAAGATTTTGGCAATAAAAAGTCATAAAAACGTAACTTTAAATCATTAATACGTAAGAAAATCTGAATTTAAGACTGTATTATATAATCATAGTAAAGAAATGAGAGTCTTATGAGGAGGTGAATTTTGGTGAGGGATTAGAGAAAAATTAAATTTAAAATCTCTTACTAAATATAAATTATGATAAAAAAATGGTGGCATGACAAAGTAGCATATCAAATATATCCTAAAAGTTTTAATGATTCTAATGGAGACGGAATAGGTGATTTAAGAGGAATTATTAATAAACTTGATTATTTAAAAGAATTAGGAGTAGATATAATTTGGATTTCTCCAGTTTATTGTTCTCCAATGGTAGATCAAGGATACGATATTTCTGATTACTATAATATAGATCCTAGATTTGGAACGATGGAAGAAATGGATGAGTTATTAAAAGAAGCTAAAGCAAGGGATATGCACATATTAATGGATTTAGTTGTTAATCATTGTTCAGATCAACATGAATGGTTCAAAAAAGCAATAGCAGATCCAGAGGGGGAATTTGCTGATTATTTCTATTTTAGAGAAGGTAGAGATGGAAATCCACCTTGTAATTGGCGTTCATATTTTGGAGGCAGTGTATGGGAAAAGATACCCAACAGTAATAAATACTATCTTCATTTATTTGCAAAGGAGCAACCAGATTTAAATTGGGAAAATCCTAAACTAAAAAAGAAATTATATGACATGATTAATTGGTGGCTTGAAAAAGGTTTATCAGGATTTAGAATTGATGCAATTATTAATATAAAAAAGGATTTAAGATTTGAAGATTTCCCAGCTGATAGAGAGGACGGACTTTGTAGTATGCACAATATGTTAGATGCAGCAGAAGGTGTTGGGGATATGCTTAAAGAATTAAGAGAAGAAACTTTTGACAAGTTTGATGCTTTTACAGTTGGAGAAGTATTTAATGAAAAAGAAGGCGAGCTTTATAAATTTATAGGCAAAGATGGTTATTTCTCTTCTATGTTTGATTTTAGCATGAACATACTAGGAGAAAATGAAAAGGGTTGGTATGGTTATAGAGATTTTACTCCAAACGAATTAAGAAAGGTGATTTTTGATAGCCAAATAAAAACAGCTGATATTGGATTTAAAGCAAGTATTATTGAAAATCATGATGAGCCAAGAGGTGTAAGCAGATATCTTCCTACTGAATATTGTAATGATCATAGTAAAAAGATGTTAGCAGCTATATCACTTATGTTAAGAGGAATTCCCTTTATTTATCAAGGTCAAGAGCTTGGAATGTCAAATAATAAATTTAATTCAATAGAAGAAATTGATGATATTTCAACAATAGATCAATATAATGTTGCAATTAAACATGGATATAGTGAAGAAGAAGCATTAAAAATTGTAAATAAGTATAGCAGAGATAATACAAGAACACCATTCCATTGGAATGATAGTAAAAATGCAGGATTTACAGAAGGAGAACCTTGGCTTGTAGTAAATGAAAATTATAAGGAAATAAATGCAGAATCACAAATTGATGATGAAAATTCTATATTTGCATTCTATAAGAAACTTATAAATTTAAGAAAATCTGATGAATTTAAAGATGCAGTAGTATATGGTGAATTTAAGCCGATATTAGAAGAACATGATAATATTTTTGCTTTTTATAGAGAGAGCTTAGATAAGAAGTTAATGTTAGTAGCTAATTATCAAAGAGATGAACAAGTAATTGAATTACCAAGTTATAAGAATGTATTAATTAATAATTATGAAACAGTAAATGTTGAAGACAAGAAAATAACATTACAAGGCTATCAAGTATTGGTTTTTGATATTTAAAACAGAGTAAATATAATGATAGGTTTTATTATTAGAAAAGTAGTAGTGGCATTAGATAAAGATGCTACTACTATTTTTTTGTATTATGTGAATTATAATTATTTTCCAATTGACAAATATGATATTGAAAAGTTATTGAAATAATAATTAAGATGTTTTGTCATTATTTAATCACAATATTTAAGTTTATAAATATAAATTTCGAGAAAGCTATATGGATAAGAAATGTCTCTATAGCTTTTTTTGGTGTATAGAAAATTATATAATTTTTAGATATTAAAAATTTATAGAATTAGAGTTTATAGAATTTTATTTGAAAATTGGCTCTGTTTTAAATATGTACTTCTTATTCATAGATCAACATTATGCTAAAATACAGCTTAAAAACTAAAAAACAGATAATAGGGAAAAATTTCCTGGGAAATTTCAATGTATATTTAAATTCACTAGATCACTTTTAACTAAGTATGATGTAATGAATTTGTACATTAATAAAATCCAATTAATATTAAGATAATAGAAATATAGAAATACTTTTATTTTTGAGTAAATAATCTAAATGTAATTCTAAAAAAGAACATTTTATACTATAATCCCATTATTAAAATATAAAAATGCCTTAAAATATAAACGAAAATTTAAATATATTATAAAAGTTGCCACAATTCGTGAAGTAAATTGGTATAGAAGAAACTGATGAAATCGAATACAATAATGACATAAGGTAGCTTGAGGAGGGAAAAGTTGATTACACTTAACAAGAGACAGAAGGATATAATTAATTTTTTAGAATCAAAAGATGAATACGTAACAATTGATTGTATTGCTAAGTTTTTTGAAGTTAGTTCTAGAACAATTAGAAATGACTTAGACTCTATAGAAGATTTAATGAAAGAATCAAATATAATTCTTGAAAGAAAGCCAAGAGTAGGAATTAAGTTAATTCTTAAAAATGGTCAAGACATTCAAGAAGTAATAAATGAGCAGGATTATAAAATCTATTCTTCAGATGACAGAATAACAATAATTACACTACTTTTAATAATAAAAGGAAAAGTAACTATAGAAGAGTTAGCTAAGGATGTTGATGTTAGTAAGAACACATTAGTTCAAGATTTTAAATTAGTAACTACTAAATTAGAAGAATACAATATACAGGTTTCAAAGAAAACATATTACGGAATAACTATAAATGACAATGAAGAAAAGATAAGAAATGTTTTTTTCAGTATATATAGTAAATTAAGTGATGAGCTGAAGCATGATATTCAAGAGAGACTAATACAAGAAACAAACTTAAAACATTCTGTTATTAAAGAAAAAATAGAGAAAATAGAAAAAAACATAGGCACAGTATATTCTGAAGAATCAATAGAAGAATTAGAGATTATAACTTTACTATCAATAAATAGATATAATAATAATTTCAAAATTGATTATTCTGAAAAGGAAAAAAGCAGTTTAATAAAGAGAAGAGAGTTTAATGTTTTAAAAGAAATTTTAAGTTTAGATGACTTAGAAATATGTTATTTATTGAAAATATCTGATGGATCTAGAAGAGCTGTTGGAGGAGAAGTAAATAATATAACACAAGAAATATTAGATGAACTTTGCAAAACACTTAATATAGACTGTAGCAATGATTTAGAATTTACAAGCCAAATAGCAATGCATTTAAAGGTAGCAATTCATAGAATAAAAAATAATTTAGTTATAGAAAATCCTATGTTAGAAGAAATAAAATACAAGATGTCTTTCATATACCAAATAACTGAAACTATATTATCAAGCAAAGAAGACATTATAGGTGTAAAGTTCCCAGAAGAAGAAATAGCATACATGGCAATGTACTTTGATGCTATCTTTGAAAGAAATATAAAATCTAAATTTACATATAAGATTTTACTAGTATGTAATGGAGGATTAGCAACATCAAGTCTTTTAAAAGTAAGAATAGGGGCTATGCTTCCTGAATTAGAGATAAAAAATGTATGTAGATTAAAAGATCTTGATAAAGAACTTGAAAATACAGATATAGATTTTATAGTAAGCACTATTCCAGTTAAAGCAGATAAATACAAGGTTATAAAAGTAAATCCATTATTAGATAATAGTGATGTAGATAAAATTAAAACTGAAATTTATAATAAACGTTATGAAAAAAATTGTGAATATCTAATAGATTTAGTTAAGAGTGATAATGAAAGTGAAATAACTAAGTTATTACCACAAGATGTCACTCAATTAGATGTAGACATTGATGACTGGAAAGAAGCTATAGAAGTAGCGACAAAACCATTAGTAGATCAAAATAAGATAACTAAAGATTATTCAAAAGAAATTATAAAGGTTATAGAGAACTTAGGCAATTACATGGTATTTATACCTAAAGTAGCATTCGTTCATGCTACACCAGATAATGTTTTAGAAAATTCTATGGCATTATTAACTCTTAAATCAGAGATACAATTTGGCAGTAAGAACAAAGTTCCAGTTAAAGCTATGGTTGTATTAGCAAATAAAACTGAGAATATGAATTTAGTAAACTTATTAGAAATAATTACAAAAGGCGAGAATATAGAAAAACTTAAAAATGCAGCAAGCTATGATGAAATAAAAAGTATAACTTAAGAGAGGTAATATAAATGCTAGTAAAAGTTGTTGATAGAGTAGAGGATTATAAAGAAGCTATAAAGCTTTCTTGCGATATATTAGAAGAAAACGGAATTGTTGAAAAAAGATATTATGATTCTATATTAAAAAAGATAGAAGATCTTGGCCCATATTTCTGTATAGCTGATGGGGTAGCAATGCCACATGCAAGACCAGAAGATGGAACTTTAAAAGAGGGTGTTAGCGTTGTAAAACTTAACAATCCAGTGGACTTTTTGGGAAAAGAAATAAATGTGTTTTTTACACTTTCTGCAAAGGATAATGACTCACACTTAGATTTACTAAGAAAAATTGCAGAAGTTTGTATGAATAAAGAGAAATTGAATATAATAATAAATTCAAAATGTGAAAAAGAAATCAAGGAGGTACTTTAATTATGAAAAAGATTATGGCAGTTTGTGGATCAGGTTTAGGATCAAGTTTTATGGTGGAAATGAACATTACGGATGTATTAAGAGAATTAGGCGTAGATGATCAATATGAAGCAAATCACACATCTTTAGCTGACGTAACAGCATCAGATGCAGATATATTTGTAACAGGAATAGATTTAGCAGATAGTGCAAGTCACTTACCAGAACTTATAGTTTTAGACTCTTTATTAGATAGAGATGAATTAAAAAGAAAGATTCAAGAAAAAATAGGTCTTTAAAATAATAAAGTGGTAATTTAAATTACCACTTTCCAAAAATTAAATATTTAAATAAGCTTAGGAGGAATTACAATGGGTGGTATTTTAAAAATTGCAGTAGACTTTTTATCAGAACCAGCAGTATTAATAGGTCTTATAGTTTTAGTTGGATTAGTACTTCAAAAGAAACCAGCCGATGCAATAGTAAAAGCTACATTAAAAGCAATGGTTGGATTTGTAGTTATAGCATCAGCTGCAGGCGTAATCGTTGGATCATTAGAACCATTTGGAGTTATGTTTGAAGCAGGATTTAATATATCAGGGGTTATACCTAACAATGAAGCTGTAGTAGCAATGGCTATGGACAAGTTTGGAACAAACACAGCTTTAATTATGACTTTTGGTATGATAGCTAACATAATAATAGCAAGATTTACAAAGTATAAATACATATTTTTAACAGGTCATCATACATTATTTATGGCATGTATGATAGCAGTTATATTAGGATCAGCTGGAATGAGTGGAGCTCACTTAATCTTCACAGGTTCATTAGCACTTGGTCTTATAATGATCTTATCACCAGCTATATTACAACCGTTCATGAAGAAAATTACAGGAAATGATTCTGTTGCATTAGGTCACTTCTCAGGAATTGGTTATGCAGTATCAGCTATAATCGGTAAATTAGTAGGAAAAGGTTCAAAATCAACAGAAGAAATGAAAGTTCCTAAATCTCTAAGTTTCTTAAGAGATTCAGTAGTTTCAATTTCACTTACAATGTTAGTATTATATGTTGGGGTTGCTATAGCAGCAGGTCCAGAATTTGTAGAAACAGAGTTGTCAGGTGGAAAGAATTTTATAGTTTATTCAATGATTCAAGCATTAACTTTTGCAGCTGGATTTATATTAATCCAAAATGGTGTTAGATTAGTACTTAACGAAATAGTTCCTGCATTTAAAGGAATTTCAACTAAGTTAGTTCCTAATTCAAAACCAGCATTAGATTGTCCTATAGTATTCCCATATGCACAAAATGCTGTATTATTAGGATTTATCTTCTCATTCTTAGGCGGAGTAGTTTCAATGTTAGTATTAGGAGCATTAGGATTAGTAATCATAATCCCAGGTGTTGTTCCTCACTTCTTCACAGGAGCTACAGCAGCAGTATTTGGTAATGCAACAGGTGGTAGAAGAGGTGCTATGATAGGTTCATTTGTAAATGGAGTTATGATTTCATTCTTACCAGTAGCATTATTACCTGTACTAGGAAACTTAGGTTTTGCTAACTCAACATTCTCAGATGGTGACTTTGGAATAGTTGGTATATTCCTTGGTAAAGTTCAAGAGTTCGTTGGAGGAGTAGGATTAACTGCAACATTACTCGGAATAGTTGCTATAATGATAGGCTTAACAATGGTAAGCAAGAAAAAAGAAGCATAAAAAAATAATAAATATATAATAAAAAAAATGAGGAATTAAATTCCTCATTTTTTCAAATATAAAATTGGAGGTAACAATCTATGAATAAGCAACATTTAGAAAATATATCAAAAGAATTAAGAAAAGATATTATTGAAATGATTTATGAATCAGGTTCAGGACATCCAGGTGGATCTTTATCAATAATAGATGTAGTTACATATTTATATTTTGAAAAGATGAACATAGATCCTAAAAACCCTAAGTTAGAAGGTAGAGATAGATTTATATTAAGTAAAGGTCATGCAGCACCAGCTCAATATGCTGTATTAGCTAAAAGAGGATTCTTTGAAAGAGAAGAATTAAAGAATTTAAGAAAATTAGGATCATTCTTACAAGGTCATCCAGACGCTAAAAAATGTCCAGGAGTTGAAATTTCTACTGGATCTTTAGGACAAGGATTTTCAAATAGTTGTGGATTAGCTTTAGCATCTAAAATGGATAATAAAAGTGAAAATATTTATGTTGTCTTAGGCGATGGAGAAATACAAGAAGGAATAGTTTGGGAAACAGCTATGGCAGCAGCTAAATTTAAATTAGATAACTTAGTTGCTATTGTTGATAAAAATGGGATTCAACTAGATGGAAGAACATCAGAAATAATGGGTGTAGATCCATTAGGCGATAGATGGAAAAGTTTTGGCTGGAATGTTATAGAATGTGATGGACACAATTTTGATGAAATAGATGAAGCTTTTAATAAAGTAGGACAAGTAGAAGGAAAACCTACAGTAATAATAGCTCACACAATCAAAGGAAAAGGTATATCTTTTATGGAAGACAACGTTGCATGGCATGGTATGGCTCCATCAAAAGAACAAAAAGAACAAGCTATAATTGAATTAAGTAAGTAGTAGGAGGAGAAAGCACATGAAAAGAGCAACTAGAGAATCATACGGAGCAACTTTAGCTCAATTAGGAAATGAAAATAAAAATATAGTAGTATTAGATGCGGATCTTTCAAAAGCTACTAAATCAGAAATTTTTGCAAAAGCACATCCAGATAGATTTATTAATGTTGGTATAGCTGAACAAAACATGATTGGTATGGCAGCAGGTCTTGCTAATGGTGGGAAAATACCTTTTGCTACTACTTTTGCAGTTTTTGCAGCAGGTAGAGCATTTGAAGTAATAAGAAATTCAGTATGTTATCCAAATGTTAATGTTAAAATAGCTGCAACTCATGCAGGAATAACAGTAGGTCCAGATGGTGGATCGCATCAGGCAATAGAAGATATTGCACTTATGGCATCATTACCTAACATGGTAGTTTTATCACCTGCTGATGATATTGAAGCTTGCAAATGTATTAAAGCAGCAGCTGAAATTAAATCTCCTGTTTATATAAGATTGGGAAGAATAGCATTAGATGATATATATACAGAAGATTATAATTTTGAAATAGGAAAAGGAAGTACTTTAGTTGAAGGAAATGATGTAACAATAGTTGCAACTGGAATAATGGTTCATAAGGTATTAAAAGCTGCTGAAGAACTTAAAACAGAAGGTATAAATGCTAGAGTTATAAATATTGCAACTATTAAACCAATAGATGAAGAAATAATAATAAAAGCAGCTAAAGAAACAAAAGGAATTGTAACAGTTGAAGAACATTCAATAATAGGTGGATTAGGTGATAGAGTAGCAAGCGTAGTTTGTGATAACTATCCAACTATGGTTAAGAAAATAGGGGTTAAAGATGTGTTTGGAGAATCTGGAGATCCAGATGGATTATTAGAAAAACATGGTTTAACTGTTGAAAATATTAAAAAAGTTTCTAAAGAATTAGTAAAATAAAATTTTATAATTTGTAATGAGTGGCTATTGCAAAAAAATGCAATAGCCACTTGTAAATTTAAGTATTATTTTATTCATAGTTAATATTTAAATCAAAAATTAAACTTGCAGATTTTGGAGTAAAAATTTCTTTAAATTCTTTTGTATTTATATTATAAGTAAATATAGATGTTGGATAACAAGACATCCCACATATAGATGCTGGTTCACTATTTTTAGGTACTCCAGCAAAATATATAAGATTTTCATCTCTAGACATTGTAGCTAAAGGAGGATGTGAAATTCCACTGACAATTGAATTTTCTGTATTTGCTAATATATTATCTGTCAGTATTGTTTTTAATTCTCCTGTATCTAAAGACAGTTCATAAATACCATATCCTGAATCATTATTTATATCGTAACCACATATAATAATCTTTTTCTCATCGTAGTTGTAAGAAATAGATTGTACTGATGTAGCCTGTATTTCAGCAATTTTTTTTAGATTATTTCCGTTTAAATCTGTTTCAAATATAGTGTGAGTTATTGGTACATATTTATCATTTTCTTCCCATTTTTGTAGTTCCAATTTCCTTGAAGCTGTTGAAATTATTAATTTATTATTTTTAACATCAAAAGCATCTGCTTGTCTATCTGAATCAGTCGTATCTATTATATCTATATCATATGAGCTATTTTCAATATTTACTCTTCCTACTTTAACTACGTTTTCTTTGGAACCAGTTATAAAATATATAAAATTATCATCTGAAATTTTAGCGCGTGACTTACCAAATTTATTATTAGTAATTTTAGATGTTTCATTATCATTGAAATTATGTAAATAAATTTGCCAAGGATCAGTTTCACCTACAGCATCAACATAGGCTACTTTAGATTCATCTGAGCTTAAATCTCCAGTAATGCCCACTTGTTTATCTTTTACAAGAATTTTTTCAGTATTATCATTAACATTTAATGATAATATATCACCTTTATTTTCACTAGAAAATGTTGATACAATAAGTTTATCTTTAGATGAGTCAGTTATCTTTTTACTATTTAATTCAGAAATTACATTTGCATTACTACAGCCAACTAATAAAATTCCTAAAAAACTTACCATTAAAATAAGTTTTTTAGAAATTTTAGTTGTAATGATAAGTTTTTTTAAGATTGAATTTACCAACGAATTGCACCATAAAAAATTCCGTCATCTGTATTTGCAATTCTTGAAAAAGATTCTTGTGACATATCTAAAATTCTTCCATTTGCATATGGTCCTCTATCTAATATTCTAACTGGAGTATTGTCCCAACCATTTTCTTCATTAAAAACTGTTACAGTTGTATAAAATGCAATAGCTTTATGTGCAGCACCATCGCTTGCCTGTGATCCAGATGCTGTATTTTCACCCCATATATTGTACCATGAAACCTCACCTTGATCTTCATGATTAGATCTTGTAAGTATACTTTTATAATCATCATCACTGTCACTTATAACATTTGCATCAGAACTTCCTCCAACAATAATTGGAGCACCTAAAGCATCATAAACTACAGTCATATTAGGTTTTATTTCAGGAACATTAACTTTTTCATTTCTTTTTGATTTTTTGTAGTCATTTGATGTATTTAATTTTTCATTGTCAATGTCAATGTCAATACTACCTTCCTTTAATACTTTCATATTTTCATTGGAATCATATTGAATTACAGTTCCAGGCTCCATATGCAAAGGTATTTTCCTTTCTGCTGCAAAAACAGAGCTAGTACATAACATTGAACTTAATAAAATAGTGGATGTTAAAATTTTTAAATTTTTCATAATAAATTCTCCTCTTCTAATTTATGTAAAATTAATTTACAACAAAATAGTAGCGCTTATTGTAATTTTTGTCAAGTTAATTTACAATAAAATGGTAGAACTTAATACTTTAAGTAAATCGAATTTGTAATAAATAATATCTTTTGTAACAAAATACTATTTAAAAATTAATAATAGCAAGATTTACATAATATGCATTTTTATATTTGAAATTGTTATGCTTATAAAAGAAATATATTCAAGTACAGTAGGTGCAATAAGTTGTGGTTTAAAGGAAGTAGGACTTACACATCAACAAATTATGGTTATAAAGCTAATAGCACATAATAAAAAGGTTAATATATCTGAGCTATGTGAAAAAATGTCATTATCTAAGGGAACAGTATCAGGAATAGTTACAAGGCTAGAAGCACTAGGATATGTTAAAAAGGTTAAATCAGAAGATGATAAAAGAAATACATATATTATTTTTTCAGATAAGGGATTAGAGTTTGCAAAAGAATATAAAAATAAAATTAATGAAAGTTTTGATAAGGTATTTAAAAATATAACTAAAGAAGAGATAGTAGAAGTTAAAAATAGTTTATTAAGGCTTAGAAATAAAATAAAGTAGAATTATTAGTATGGATTTAAAATTAATTTTAGCAATTATCGCAATAACATTAGCTCTTATATTTTATACAATAGGCGTATTTGGAGAAAGAAAGGCAAAAACACTTAAAAAAATCATGTTATTAACTTTTGGTTAGGTCTTTTATGTGATACCATAGGTACACTTTTAATGGGGCAAATATCTAAATATCAAGTACAAATTGCAAATACAGCAATACAAACTATTCATGGAGTAACTGGTTTTTTAGCTATAGTATTGATGTTATTTCATGCAATGTGGGCAACATGAGTACTATATAAAGATGATGAAAATAAGAAAGCTATTTTTCATAAATTCAGTATAACTGTATGGATTGTTTGGTTAATCCCATATGTTATAGGCATGATTATAGGTATGTCATAATTAAATAAAAAAATTATAAATATAAATATATTTAAATATTACTCGATATTTAAAATAGAGGTAAATATTTAAATATATTTATATTTTTTTATGATTATTTTAATGGGTATAACATACAAATACAATATTTAGACAATATGTCCAAATGTTGATATAATTTTAATATATAGTATTTAGATTATTTATATTTGTAAATTTTGTTATTGAAAGGGTATAGAATTATGACAATTATAGATATTTTGGAAAAAAAATATTCAAGCAATCCATCGGTTATAAAATCATTAGAAATTATTAAAGATAACTTTATAAACTTGGTTAACGATAATTATGAATTGGTTTTAGATGTAAGAGGTCAATTGCAGGTAAGAGTTCCTAGTCTTCAAAATAGAAATGAATATGAGTATAAGGACATAAGTGATTATGAATATCCATTAGTAATGTGTATGAGAATTTCGGAAATAAAAAATAAAGATATATATAAACATATAATAGCTCAATTTATTGAGTTATACAAAGATAAATTAGATGTGTTTTTTAAGGATGTATCTACAGTAGACAAATTAGTAAATAAAATAAAGGATACTAAAAAAATTATAAGCTTTATTACGTATATATCAATATTTGTAGTAATATTTTCATCAATCTCTTTATGTATATTCTTAAATTTGTCTAGTACAATAAGATATGTAATAATAATAGCAATTATAGGATTCTTTTTAACTATGCTAATTCTACAATTCACTAAAGAAGAACGAGTAAAAAGAATAGTAGATGGATATATAAGTATAATAAAAACAGATTGGTATCAAAAAGAATTAAATAAACAACATGCTTTTTTCTGTCATCTTATAGAATAAGTAGGTTATGTTTTAGCAAGATGTTGTGAGATAAGGATGAGTCTGATTATAACGCAATCTAATTTATTAAAGATACCAACACACGCTTAAAATAGATTCAATAAATAAAAAAGAGATAATCTCCAAATTTTAAATAATAATTTGGGGATTATTTCTTTTTTATCTTTTAATTAGAGGTTTATAAGATAAAAATTTAATTACACTAAAATATCAAAAGTTTTTTCTACTATAGCTGAGACAAAAATAATCGATATTTTAAGAGAGAGAAAATAACATTTAAATATTAATAAACTTTATTATTGGAATTAAAATAAAATAAGCATAATATAGTTTTAAATGGAAAGTTTAAAAGGAGGGTAAATAGGAGATATAATGAGACAAGTTACTTTAAAAGATGTAATAATAATAATGCAAAGAGCATTTAATGCTATGGATAAAAGGTTGTTAGATCACGGGGAAAAAGTATCATACATATTATTAAAATTATTGCAAGCTGATGGGAATTACACTGAAGATGAAATCTTAAAATTATGTACAGTAGCAATATTTCATGATATAGGTGCATACAAAGTATCAGAAAGAAATAAATTATTGGAGATAGATTCTATAGAGCCAATGAATCATGCTATATACGGTTCATTATTTATAAAATATTTTTCACCAGTTTCTGATTTATATAAGGTAGTATTAGGTCATCATTTTACAGCACAAGAAATTAAAGAAAATTATAGTGAAAATATACCCAATGAAGCTTTATTATTAGGATTATCAGATTATATTTCATTAGTTCATTTAAAGCATGATGGAATAGAAGAATCTTTAATTAAAAATAAGATTAAATATTATAAAAAAGAAAATATAGATCTATATTTAAAAGCTTTAGAAATAACAGATTTCAATAAAAAACTTATGGATAACACATATAAAGGTGAATTAATTAGATTTTTTGATAAAAGATCTATTAGTAGAGAAGAAATTATAGACTATGTAAAAATGTTGACATATGCAATAGATTTTAGAAGTGAATCTACAGTAAAACATACAATAATAGTACAAGCTATGAGTTATGAAATAGCAAAGTTGTTAAACTTTGATGATGATTTATGTGTCAAAATCAAACTTTCAGCTATGATTCATGATATAGGAAAGATAGCTACGCCTATAAATATTTTAGAGAAACCAGGAAAACTTACAGAAGAAGAATTTGAAATAATGAAAGACCATGCTATGATTGGATACAAAATATTAAGTAATTTGGATATAGATGATGTTAGAAATATAGCTATGGCTCATCATGAGAAATTAGATGGAACAGGATATCCTTTTGGATTAAAAGCAGAGGAAATATCTAGAGAAGCCAGAATAGTAGCAATTGCTGATATTTTCAGTGCATTAATGGGAGCTAGAAGCTATAAGAATGAATTTAGCAAAGATAGAATAGTTGAAATACTTAAAAATATGGCAAATAGTAATAAAATAGATTACAACATAGTTCAATTGGTTGTAGAAAATTATGATTATATAGTTGGAAGAGTAAAACAAGAAACTGATGATTTAATAAAAATATATGAAGATATAAAAAATGAATATGCTGATTTGTTAAACAAGTTCTTATAATTAAAATAAAATTAAAATTTATGTATATAGAAAGAAAAGAAGCTAAAAATAATTCTAACAAGCAAATATAAAAATTGGAGGTTAGAATTATGATAAAACAAGTTTATAGTTTTGATTTTAAAAAAGAAATAGAAGATGGGACCACAGTAGTGAACTTCTATTCAAATTTAGGAAGCCCTTCTAAGTTAGTTGCACCTGTATTTAATGAGGTGAAAGATGAAGTAGCTGATAAAGCAAAATTTTTGAAAGTAAATATAGACGAAAGTAGAGATTTAGTAAACAAATACGATATTCCTTCAATTCAATCTATTATGATATTTAAAAATGGTAAAGAAGTAAGTAAACTAAATGGATTTTTACCTAAAGATGTATTAAAACAAAATATAGAAGCTAATTTATAAAAAAGCTGCTTCTTATTATATTTATATAATAAGAAGCTTATATTTTTGTATACTAAATTATAGAATTTTTGAAGGCTGAATAAATTTAATTTTAAATAGGATATGATAAACCTATGTTATTTATATGTATTGACATAAAATTCATATAATTATAATATTATTTTAATAGATTTAATTTGTTAAAATTTAATTTTGATATTTTAATTTGGAATTTAGATATATTAATGATAGGAGAATTTTATGAGTAAATATGATTGCATTAAATTAGAAAATCAAGTTTGTTTTTCTTTATATGCAGCTTCTAGAGAAATAATTAAATTATATAAGCCAGTTTTAGATAAATTTAATCTTACATATACTCAGTATGTTGCAATGCTTGTTTTATGGGAAGATGAAAAAATTACAGTAAAAGGCATTGGTAAAAGATTGCATTTGGATTCTGGTACATTAACACCTTTATTAAAAAAATTAGAATTTATGGGATTAGTTAATAGATATAGAGATAAAAATGATGATAGAGTAGTTATTGTTGAATTAACTGATAAAGGAATGCAGTTAAAAGAGGAGATAGTTAATGTTCCTAATGAGATGTGTTGTAAAATAAATATATCTCAAGAACAAGCTAAAATTTTAAAAGAAAACTTAGATAATTTATTAAATAGTCTTAAATAGTGCAATAGGGGATATTTCTAAAAATAAAATTTATTTTAAACTTGAAAAAAGACATAATAGCTAGTATATTTCAGTAGTAGTTTTATAAGTATAATATAAAGTATTAACAATAGATATTTAGTTATATAGTGATATATAAGAAATAACTTAATAAAATAGCCCAAAATATAATTGATTTTAACTACAACTATATTTTGGACTAGATTATTTTATAGGCATCTAAACTATAAAGACATCTACTTCTTTATTTAAAGTCTCAGCCATATTTTTAAGTTCTTCCGCGCTATTATTTACTGTTTGGAATGTATTTGCTTGTTCAATTACAGATGCATTAACTTCTTCAGAAATAGCTGCTATCTGTTCAGATGAATTTGCAACGTCAATTATTGCATCTAATACTTGTATTTTTTCATTATTTACTATATTTATGTTTTTATATATTTCATTTGAAATTAAAACCATTTTATTTAATATTTCTTGCATATCATTAAATGAACTATTCATATTTTCAAATGCTTGCTTCTCTTCAACATTTATTTTTTCTGTATTATGTAATGTACTTTTTGTATTTAGTACTAATGAATCTATATTTTTTATTATTGTACTAATATTTTTAGTAGCTGTTTGAGTTTCATTTGATAATGATCTTATTTGTTCAGCAACTACAGAAAATCCACGGCCAGCATCTCCAGCTCTAGCAGCTTCAATTGCAGCATTTAATGATAAAAGATTTGTTTGTTCAGCAAT
The DNA here is from genome assembly GCF_963527835.1 of uncultured Clostridium sp. Lineage (GTDB taxonomy): Bacteria > Bacillota > Clostridia > Clostridiales > Clostridiaceae > Clostridium. The sequence goes on from NZ_CAURTC010000030.1 coordinate 47,585, forward strand.
ACTACTTATTACATTTAAAAAATTAGATATATTGTTTATACCTGAAAACAACCCTTCAATTGTTTTCTTTAACTCATCAAAACTTTCTACTGATTCTAATTTTGATTTTATTAGAGAATTTATTTTATCACTGCTTTGTTCAATAGAATTTATAACTTCATTACTTTGAGTGTTCATCTCAATGTTATTGCTTTTTAAATCATTAATAGCTAAATCAAGATTTTTGGTTATATTTTCACATTCTTGTGATTTTTCTGCTACAATACAAATTTTTTCTGCTATACCACTAACAGCTTGTGTTATTTCTGAATTAGAAGCTGAAACTTCTTCATTTATAGCAGCTAGATTTTGTGAATTATAATTTACAGTATGTATAGAACCCTTAATTTCTTTTAACATAGAAGATAAATTTCTAATAGTAGTATTTATAGAATATGCTAATTCTTCTATTTCATCTTCTGTATTAATTCCGTTTATTTCAAGACTTAAATTACCTTGGGATACTATTTCCATGTGTTTTGTTAAGTTTTGTATAGGTACAGAAAACTTTTTAGCTAAGAACTTAGTTATTGTTAGCATGACCATTAAAATTAATACAGATAATAAAGTAACCAATTTAGCTGCTCTTTTTATAGGACTTTTAATATCACCTATATAAGCAGAAGAGTAGACAGTCCAATCTGAGTTTTTAATTTTGTTACACATAGCAACTTTAGGTTCTTCATTATATGAATAGTAAATAGTTTTAGTTTCATCAAATTTTTCATTAGATGAAGTATCTATTTCATTTATTCCAGTTAAATTACCTATTAAATTTTTATCTTCATCATATATAATGGATCCTTTTTTATCAGTTAAAGATACATTAAATCTATCATAATTATAACTACTTAATATTGAAGTATATATATTTGCAACTATATCTTTACATATTATACCTATAAGATCACTATTATCATCATATAGTCCTCTACTAAGTACATTAATATAGTTACCAGTTTCATTGGATTTAATTATATTGGATATGTAAGATTTTTCACCATTATTTATTGTAGTAAAGTATTCTCGGCTTGATACATCTATTAATAAAGCTTTATCATCACTTGCCGCTATGACAAGGCCATCTTTGTTTAAAAAATAAACAGTTTCTAAATAATCTTTATTACTATACTCTTTCAATAACATATTTAATTTACTTTGTGTTTGACTTGAATCAGAGTTTATATCTTTTAAGGATTCTGTATCAACATTTGTAAAATTAATAAAATCATCATCATATATAAATTGATTTAATTCAGCTAATTCTTTATCTAAAAGATTTTCTATGGTAGTAGAAATCCCTCTAGTTTCTGCTTGAAAGTTTTTTAGCCTACCTTTAAACAATTCATTTCCTAAAAATTTAAATATAATACTTGAAGACAATGTAGAGCTTATTATTATAATAATACTTACAACTATCATCAGTTTGTTTTGGATCTTTTTCAATCCATTTAACCATTGTGTAATCCTTGATGTCAGCATCTTTTATTTTCCCCTTTATTTCAAAATTAATCGTACAAAACCATAGTCTACCTTAACTATATTAATTTGTAAATAAGATAGTTTAGTTAAATTATTAGTTCAATATATAGAAAGAAAAAATTGATATATATATTAGGAGGGGGAATGTATTAGATGTACTTATAATTAAAGCTTATTAATGGCATAAAGATAAATTATATATATAATTAATAGCGTTATTTATGCATTTAACATAGTGATATCAATAGAAAGAGTCAATAAAATAGTAGAATACAATAATAACTTATCCACGTGTGTCAGTATTAGAATAAATTAATTAAAAAGAGAAATAAAGAGTATACTAAATATAATTAATAAATATGGAGTGATTTAATATAAATATATATTATGGATAATGTTAAGATAAAACACGTCGCAAAGATATGCGATGGACAAGTTAAGAAAAGAGTTAAGAAATTCAATTTCAACTCATTAAAAAACTTGTTGACAGAAAAGAAATCAAATGTTATAATGATTAAGTCGCTTGAGGGTGACACAATAAAACAAAAGTTGACATGAAAGTCAACGATGAAAATTTGGTCTTTGAAAATTGAACAGAAATCAAGAAACAT
>NZ_CAURTC010000031.1:0-47697 GCF_963527835.1 uncultured Clostridium sp.
GGTGGTGTGAGAGGACGCTAAATAAAATAATTATTTAGCTCCTACTCGATTTTATAAATTCTGTTTATTCAACAACCTATTATAAATATATGTTACATAAGGTTATGTTTTAACTAACAAAGTTGGCTTATTTACTTTGTATTAAAGGAAATGTTTTTATAATTTACTAAATATACTATATTATTATGATTAATATTTGGATATAATTGATATGTTAAGTTATTTTTATAAGAGGTAAAGTATGAAAAATGAATTATTATATGAAGAAGAAGTATTAGAAGAAAAAAGAAGTTTAATTTTAGAAGAATTAAATGAAAAAAGAATTAATAGAGAAAAAGTAAATGCAAAGATTAGATATTTATCTAAAGAGTCCAAGGGAAGTTATAATGAAGAAAAGGAAACTACTGAGAAGATATATGGTGTACTACAAAAAGATATAGATGGATATGAAGAAGCACTTGAAACACCTTATTTTGGTAGAGTTGATTTCGCAGAAAAGTTTGGATTTGAAGAAAATATATATATTGGAAAGAAAGGAATCACTAATAATATGAGAGGCGAAGAAGTTGTAGTGGACTGGAGAGCACCTATAGCTGACTTGTATTATAGTGGAACTGGTGGGGAAGCTTATTACAAAGCTCCGGCAGGATTAATTGAAGGAAGATTGTTACTTAAAAGAAAATTTTTATTTGATGATGGAAAAATTAAAGATATATTTGATGATTCATTAAATGAATTAATGATAAATGGAGAAGAAGGAACAGAATTAGTAGATGAATTTTTGAAAATTAATCTTGAAGAGAGTAGAGGAAAAAAGCTAAAAGAAGTTGTTTCTACTATACAAAAAGAACAAAATGAAATCATAAGATGGCCTAAGAATTTTCCAATAATAGTTCAGGGGTCAGCTGGATCAGGAAAAACTACAATAGCTCTTCATAGATTAGCATATCTTATTTACAGATATAAAGAAAGTATGAATGGACAAGATATATTAGTATTAGCACCAAATAAATTATTTTTAGACTATATATCAGAAACATTGCCTAATTTAGGTGCTGAAGAAGTACAGCAAAACACATTTGAAGAGCTTGTAAAATCTAAATTTAAGCTTAAAGGGAAAATTTATAGTAAGGATGATAAGCTTAGAGCCATAATGGAAGAAGAGGATGATAAGAAAAGAAATCTTATAATAAAATCTGCAGGTTTTAAAGGTTCTATTGAATTTAAAAATATGATAGATAAATATATTGCATTAGTGGATAGCAGCACAAGAGAGATAGAAGATATAACTATAGATGGATATATTATTTTTGAAAAAAAAGAACTGGTTAAATTATATCTAAAAGATTTAAAATCTTATGCTATAAATAAAAGAAAAGATGAGATTAAAAGATATTTATCTTTAAAAATAAAAGAAAAAATAGAGGTTTTGTTGTATTCTATTGATTTTAGATGGGAAAGCAAAATAAAAAATATAAAAAATACTTGTGAAGATTTGGTTGAAAGAAGAAAACTATTAGTAGAAGAATATGATAAGAGAGATGAAATTAAAAATCATATATTAAAAAACTATAAGAAACAATTTAATGAGTATTTTAAAAATTGGAAAGGTATAGGCGTTAGTGATATATATTATAAATTTTTTACTGACGATCTTTTTGATTTTATAGGACCGGAAAATATTTCTAGTGAATTATTGGATTTTATGAAAGAGGATTTTTTAATTAATTATGAAAATAAGATTATTGATGAAGATGATTTAGCACCGCTTTTATATATAAGAAATTTATTAGAAGGAATTGATGAAAAAGAAAAGTTTAAACATATAGTGGTAGATGAAGCGCAAGATTATAGTCCGTTTCAAATACATTTAATAAATTCATTTTCTAAAGGTAACTCATTGACTCTGGTTGGTGACTTAGCTCAAGGAATTTATTATTATAAAGGGTTGGAATGTTGGGAAGACATAACTAAAGACTTGTTTAAAGACAAAGCAACTTATGTTCAATTAACTCAAAGCTATAGATCTACAGTAGAAATAATTGATTTTGCAAAGCATACTTTGAAGGCTCAAAAGTTGGGTCTTAAAGATGCTAAAGCTGTGTTAAGGCATGGAGAAGAGCCGAAAATCATTAAATTTGATGAAAGTGAAAAAAATATTTATAAAATTATTGATAAAATAATTGAAAAAATCAGAGAATTAGGTAAAATTAGTATAGCTATAATAACTAAAGATTCTAAACAAGCACAAAAAGTAGAAAAGCTTCTAAAAAATAACAGTGTATATAAGTTTCAACGTATAAAAGGAAAAGAAACTTGCTTTTTAGAGGATAATGTTATAATACCATCTTACTTAACTAAGGGATTAGAATTCGATTGTACAATTATATATAATCCGAGTAAGGAAAATTATCAAAATAACATATTAGATCAAAGACTATTATATGTTATGTTAACTAGAGCTTTACATTATGAATATATTTTAAAACTTGATTCATTAACTCATTTGATTGAGGAAAAATAATTTTAAAAATATATTCATTAAAAATAAAAAGTGCATATAATAATATCAACTATTGGAAGTTGATATTGTTCTATGTTTCATAAAAAATTAAGAGGTGAACAAAATGGAAGAAAAAGAGATAATGTCTTTTAAAGATGAAGCTGGGAATAAGGTTGATTTTGAAGCAATAGCTAGAATTTATTTGGATAAAACAGAATATTTATTATTATCACCAGTTGATGAATCATCAGAAGATGCTAATATTTTTGCATTTAGAGTAGACAGAAACAAGGATGATAAAGAAGAATTAAATATTGTTGAAGATGAAAAAGAATTTGAAGCAATAAAAAAAGAATATAAAAAATTATTATATTAGGAGAGGATATTAAATGAAAAGTTCTGAGATAATAGAGTATCTAGAGAAAAACGGATTATCTGAAGTTGAAGAGATAAATATGACAGATGAATATGTACTAATTAAATTCTTTTATGATTTTGATAAAGAAGAAATAGATGCAGCTGAAAGTTATGCTAATGAAGACTGCGATTTTGATGACGAGAGTGATGAATGGTACAATGACTTTTATATGCCTTACTTAAAGGACATTGCAATGGATAATATAGAGAGCATAATAGAGGAATCTATGGAAGACTTAGAAATCGAAGGAAAGTATAGACAGATAGAAAATGAAACAAGAAATTTAGGATACGTAAAGTTTATAGCAGCATTCGCTAAAAGTGATAGTGAAGTAGATTTAGACGAAGTTTTAATTGATTATAATGATTGAAAAAAATAAATAATAAGTATGATAATTCTATTGAATTAAAACAAAGTTATGATATAATAAAAGTGTAGTTTTCCTAAGATGTTCGCATAGCTTATTATATTCAACCTACATGACATTTTCGGGATTTGTGACATACTTATGTCTGTCAGGCTTTTCTAATTAATTTACAGAAGAAGACAAAATTAAGTTGAACTTAACCCACCTGCGAGGCGCAGGTATGAATATGTAAGTAAACGGCATGTTGGGAGCTATTATTTATGAATTAAAACACCTCATTATGAGGTGTTTTTTTATTCTTTAGGAAATTATAAAAATCTTAAATCTGTGAATAACATTTAGAATACCGTGTTTTAAAGTATGATGAGTACCCCTAAAGAATAAAAAATGATCATATGCCGCACCATTATTCCAGCATTGTGCTTGGAAAGGGTGCATGGCTAAAAAATCGACGGCTCTAAAGTGGCCTTAGCAATTTTGTTCTATGTAAAAAATTATAAAATGTAAAACTTATTTATAAATAATTTAAAATAGATCTTAATTTATAAATAAAGCGTGAACTAATAAGTCATTGATTATTATATTGGAATTGACATCCTAAATATTAAATATCAATGACTTATTAATTTAATATAAAAGTTAATTATTAAAGAGAGTAGAAATAAGTTTTAAAGTTAAATTAAGCAATTGCTAATTTAATCATATCTAATTGACATTTTTCATGTTTATGTTGTAGAGAGAGTATTTTTTGATATTTTGCAATATGCTTGTCTAAATTTTTAGATAAAATAATCATCAAAGTGTTTCTTGGATTAAACCAAACTAATAAGGAATTAAGTAATCTCTTTCTAATAATAATTTTTCTTTTTAATTTTAGCAAATTTTTAATTTTCAATTATATCACCTCTTATACCTTTTTATTATTAAATTAATAACACACATGTATTTTGACAAACAAGAAATTGAATTTTAGGTCAATTAAGTAATTTATGTAAATTAATTATAAACAAAATGTAGCCTTTTGTAAAAAGATTTCGCTATACAATTACCGACATTAATTACCAATAAAATGAGGTTTAAATACACAATATTACAAATTTAGAAATAAAATACATAAAAAGAAATAAATTCAATAAAAGCGATATCTTAAAAATTTACAAAAAGAGCTATAAAATGTATATTTTTAAAACAACTTAGAATGATTAGTATAATAAATATGTTTAAAATTACACAATAAAATAAAAAATAATGTCGTAAGTTTTTTTGTTGATTATATTTTTAAAAATAGGTAAAATTATTGATATAGAAAGAGAAAGGATGTATTTTAAAGTGAATATTGAAAATATGAAAATAGAAGAAGTAATAGAACAAATTAATTTATTATATAAGAAAAGTAAAGAGGCAAGTTTAACAGAAGAGGAAAAAGAGTTCCAACAAAAATTAAGAAAGAGATACATAGATAATGTCAAGAAAAATTTTAGAGCACAATTAGAGGGTGTAGAACTGAAAAATAAATAAAAGGAATGATGGAGAGTGGCGGTTTCGGTTAAAAGATTAATAAATGATTTTGATTTAGAAGTATTAGTTGAAGGAAATGAAGATGTAAAAATCGAAGTAAATGATGTGAATAGACCAGGCTTGCAATTAGCAGGATTTTATAACTACTTTGCTCCAGAAAGAATACAAATTATAGGTAAAGCTGAATGGAGCTTCTTACAAGATATGCAAATTGAAGTAAGAAAGAAAAGAGTTAAAAAATATTTAAGATTTAATATAACTTGTTTAATAATAAGCAGAGGTTTAGAGCCACATGAAGAATTTATTAAAGAGGCAAGAAAAAATAATATATGGGTATTAAGAAGTAGGTCTGTAACAACAAAACTTATAAGTAAAATAACATTATATCTAGCAGATAAATTAGCTCCAGAAACTAGATTGCATGGGGTATTAGTTGATGTTTCAGGAATTGGAATATTGATAACTGGAGAAAGTGGTATAGGAAAAAGTGAAACAGCTCTAGAACTTATAAAAAGAGGCCATAGATTAATCACTGATGATGCAGTTGATATTAGAGAAAGCGATGGAACATTGATAGGAAGTTCACCAAAGATAACAATAGGTATGTTAGAAGTAAGAGGAATTGGAATTATTGATGTTACTCAACTTTATGGATTAAGCTCTGTATTAGAAGAAAAAGAAATAAAATTAATAATGCACTTTGAACACTGGAAAGATGACAATGATTATGATAGATTAGGTATAGACAATCAATATATGAATATATTAGGTGTACCAGTTAAAAAATTAACTGTTCCTGTTAGACCAGGACGAAATATTGCAGTAATAATAGAAGCAGCAGCAGTTAACTATAGATATTCATTAATGTCTAAAGTATCTCCAGTTGACATAATAGAAACTAGAATGAGTGCAGTAAGTGATGAAGTTTAGAATTTAAACTAAGTTTATTTAAATATAGTGTTGATATTGTAATATATAGCTTGTGGACAAAGGAGCTTACACTAAGAGTTTAAAAGGTAAATTGTGACACCATTGTGCAACTATATTAAAATATCAACATTTTTTCAAAACAAAGCTTATTAAAAAGAGAGAAGAGAGGATTAAATATGAAATCAGAAAAAAATAATAAAAATGTATGGAATAAGTATGAGGAAAATGGAGTAAAAGAAATCTTTGATTTTTGTGATGGATACAAAAATTTTATGTCTATATGTAAGACTGAAAGAGAATGTGTAAAAGAAGTTATTAAGATGGCAGAAAGTAATGGCTATAAAAATATATATGACATAATAAAAAATGGAGAGCCTTTAAAAGCAGGAGATAAGGTATATGCTAATAATAAAGGAAAAACAATTGCATTATTTATTATTGGTAAAGAATCTATGGAAAAGGGTCTTAAGATTTTAGGCGCTCATATAGATTCACCTAGATTAGATGCAAAACAAAATCCACTTTATGAAGATAATGAAATGGTGTTATTAGACACTCATTATTATGGTGGAATTAAAAAATATCAATGGGTTACATTACCGTTAGCTTTACATGGAGTAGTGGTGAAAAAAGATAGTTCAATAATTGATATCTGCATTGGTGAAGATGAAAATGATCCAGTTGTGGGAGTATCAGATTTATTAGTACATTTATCTGGAGATCAATTACTTAAAAAAGGAAATAAAGTAGTTGAAGGAGAAGATTTAAACGTATTAGTTGGTAGCATGCCTTTAAAAGGTGAAGAAAAGGATAGTGTAAAAGCTAATATATTAAAAATATTAAAAGAAAAATATGATTTTGAAGAAGAAGACTTTTTATCAGCTGAAATTGAAATAGTTCCAGCAGGAAAAGCAAGAGATTACGGTTTAGACAGAAGTATGGTTATGGCTTATGGTCATGATGACAGAGTGTGCTCATATACTTCATTAATGGCTATGTTTGATATTAATGAATGTGATAAGACTTGTTGCTGTCTTTTAGTTGATAAAGAAGAAGTTGGTAGCATAGGTGCAACAGGAATGCAATCTAAATTCTTTGAAAATATAGTTGCTGAAGTTCTTGATAAAGTTGAAGGATTCTCTGATATTAAATTAAGAAGATGCCTTAGTAATTCTAAAATGTTATCTTCTGATGTAAGTGCAGCATTTGATCCAAATTATCCATCAGTAATGGAAAAGAAAAATTCAGCATTCTTTGGTAGAGGTATGGTATTTAATAAGTATACTGGTGCTAGAGGAAAATCAGGATGTAATGATGCAAATGCAGAATATATGGCTGAACTTAGAAGAATAATGGAAAAGCATGATGTTTCTATCCAAACAGCAGAACTTGGAAAAGTTGATGCTGGTGGTGGTGGAACTATCGCATATATTTTAGCTCAATACAATATGGAAGTTATAGATTGTGGAGTAGCACTTTTAAATATGCATGCACCATGGGAATTAGCAAGCAAAGCAGATATATATGAAACTATGAGAGGTTACAGAGCCTTTTTAATAGAAGCATAAAGAAATAGAAATAACATTGAATTTAAAATGAATGTTAATATTTTAGTATAAGGCAGTGGTGCATTAGAAAGTACCTTCTAGAATTTTATCTACGTAATATTAATATTATTTTAAAATATAGCAGAAAAAAACTTATATGAAGTGATTTACTTCATATAAGTTTTTTTGATATAAATTATAAAATGTTTAAAGATTGGGGTATGTTTTGAATATGTGTTGATATATGCAATTACTCCGTCCACTTCGCTTATGAATATATCAACACACTGCTAAAACATAGCCAAAGCTTTTAAAAAGTTGTCTAAATAAATTGAAGGCATATTCATGCTTCCAATATCTCCATGTTTTTTATCGTCTTTTAAATTACCATGAAAATCTGAACCACAAGAAATTAATAAATTATTTTCTACAGCTATATTTATGAATTTTTCTTCTTCGTCTTTTGTATTTTGAAAATAAACTGCTTCTAGTCCATCTAAGTTCATTTTTAAAAACTTATCAATCGGAGAATTAGTAATAAGCTTTGGATGAGCTAAAAATACTAATGCATTATATGATTTTAAAAGAGATATACCATCTTCAGTTGATAACTTTAGAGTAGGAACATAAGCTTTACAGTCTTTTCCTATAAAGTTTTGGAATATATATTCATTATCGTAAGGATATCCTGCATTTATTATTGCTCTAGCAATATGAGGTCTAGCAATAGTATCTTTACCATTAGATAATACATCATCAAAATTAATTATTATGTTAAATTCAGTTTTTAGTTTTTTGATAATTTCTTTAGCTCTTATAATTCTATGATTTTTAATTTTATCAAGTTCATTTATTAATTCAGGATTATTATAGCTATTATCTTTAAAAAATCCAAGTAAGTGTATGCTTTCATTATTACATTGAGTGGACAATTCTATTCCAGGAATAATTTTAACATCTAATTCATTGCCACATTTTATTCCATCATCTAATCCTGAAAAAGTATCATGATCTGTGATGGCTAAATAAGAAACAGAATTTTGTTTAGCTCTTTTTACCACTTCAATAGGAGATAATAATCCATCTGAACATGAAGTATGTACATGAAAATCTATTTTACACATATATAAACTCCCTTCTGTTGTATAATTTAAAATTAATTATTTTTTATTCTTTATAAAATTAACATTAATTATTTTGTTCTAAAATGTAATTAGAATTAACAATATAATACCATTAATATAAGAATACTATACAATAGTTATGAAGATTTTGAAATCATTTTTATAAAATAAAAGGATATTTCAAATTAAATGTCTTATTTTGAAATATCCTTTTATTTTATTTTTCAATAGGTTTAGACTCAATGTGAACGCAGAAATTAAATAAATTATAACCAATAGGTAAATTTTCCATTGATATTACATCTTCTGTATAATTACCATCCCAAGGTGATAAAGTTATAAGATTTGAATTAAAAACTTTTATTAAAAAAATATTATCTTTAAATACTACTTTAATTCTAAAAGGTTCTTTTTCATTAATTAAGTCAGAATTGTTTAAATAGTTATCAGTAATTAAACTATTTAAAAAGTTTTCAATCATGATTTTTTCATCATCGTTAACTTTAATTTCTTTATATAAATTTTTATCAAATACATAAAGTGAAAATTCTTCATTATTTAATACTTTCTTTGTAAGTAGATCAGTATAATAATGATTGTTAGGTTTCTTAGAAAAACTTATGTATTTCGCATCTGATAAACTACAGCCCATCATAATTATAGGGTTTAATAAAATTAGTAAGATAGCAATAAATTTTTTCAATGAATAAACCTCCTAAAAGTTACTTTTATTTAATAAATTTATTCAAATTAATCATGTTTAGAACTCCAGTTATTATATTATGAAATTTAAAGTAAGGATATATATCAATACATATTTAAAACATAGCCTTAAATAAATATATTATTGTGATATTTATGATTTTAATGAGTATGAATTATAAAGAGAGATAATAGTTTTTAAAGGAGGGTATATGTATATTACTGCTACAGTAGGACCTAACATAATGGATAAAAAAATATTAAAAGATATATTTTATAGCGGTGCAAATTCATTAAGATTTAACTTTTCACATGGCAATAGTAAGGAATTTTTAGAATATATTGAAATGGCCAAGGCAATAAAAGAAGATGTAGTTATAATATTAGATTTGTGTGGAAGCAAAATAAGAGTTTCTAATAAGCTTTTTAGTGTATACAGAATATATGATGAAGAAAAAGTTTATTTTTGTGGGGAAGATAAATATAAAAAAGTAAATCAAAAATTAAAAAATAACAATAAAATAGTTCCTTTAAATATAAGCAATAATATTCTTATGGAAAATAATTATGATGAAATAAGCATTAAAGATAATACTATGATATTTAATATATTAGGAAAAGAAGATGGTTTTTTAAAAGCAGATACTGTAAGAGGTGGAGTTATAAGAGCTGGCAAAGGATGCAATATAAAAGGTTTTGATAGAAGTAAAATAAAGCTTAACTTAAAAGATAAAGAGGACATCAAATTTGGAATAGAACATAAGGTGGATATAATATGTCAATCCTTTGTTGAAAGTGATGACTGTATAAATGAAGTAATAGAATTTGTAAATTTAAATAAAAAAGAAGATTACAATCCTAAAATATGGGCTAAAATTGAAACTTTAGAGGGAATAAAAAATATAGATAATATAGTAGCTAAAGTAGATGGAATTATGATAGGGAGAGGTGATCTAATAGCTGAAACTTCTATAGAAGATACACCTATATATGAAGAATTTATAATAAAAAGAGTAAAAGAATATACTAATAAGGAAATTATAATAGCGACACACATTTTAGATAATATGAAAAATGGAAAAATGCCATGTATAAGTGAAGTAGAAAGTATATATAATTTTATTAAAAATGGAGTAGATGGTTTTTTATTAGCAGGAGAAACTTCTATTGGTAGAGCACCTATAAAAACAGTTAAATTTTTAAAAGACCTAGTAGAAAAGTATGATGGATAAGAAAATATATAGTATATTAAAAGATGGATTAATGTCTATAACATGGGCAATTATAATGATAGTTACTTTTCAACTATTGAAGATAGTTTATAAAATGTTTGTTTTAAGATAAATAATTAAGAAGTTAGGTAAACAGTTTTATCAATTTATAGAACTGTTTATCTTTTTATATGTAAACTTAATTATTATATGTTATTAAAAGGAATAAAATTTAATAGTATATTCTAAGATAATATATAATATAATTAAATTAAAGTTGGTAATATAGTGGATTTAGATAATAAAATAATAATTTTTTTGTAGAATTATTAAATATTAAGATTAAAATTTTAAATATTGATAAGTTCTAAATATTAACTAGTATAATGATTATAAAATATTTATGTAGCTGTATATTGTGATAACTATAACATAATTGTTTTTAATATATTTATTATGTTTTTACAAGGAGAAAGTTCTTTTTATATTTAATTTAAGCTTAAAAATAGAATATTTTACGTTTTAGTAGGGTACTCATATGTGCAAATTCACTTAGTTCCTAGATAAATACATATTTAAGCAGAATTAATAATTTAAATGTGCTAACTTAAGAGTTATTTTAAGTTAGCACCATATAAGTATTAATGTGAATTGTTATATATGTGCTGTTATAGTAGAGTATTAACCTTTATTTAATATATCATCTAAGTTGCTTATTATTAGATTATATTTGTGAATTAAACCCAGCTCTAATGTATTTTTTAAAATATCTTGATTTTTATATAAAGTAAGTTTAGATAAATTATCTTTGCAACAACAGGCACAACTTAAAATTAAAAATTCAATTTTAGGTTTAATAAGTTTAATAAGATCCGTATAAGTAAGATTATTTTTATTATATAAAAAATCTATAGGGTTAAATTTATTTTTTTTCATATCATCTTTTAAATCATCTAAGGCATCTATTAGATAAATCCATTTACCAAGAGAGTATCCAAAAGTATATAGTGTATTTCTTAAATTATAAGAATCATCTTTTAAAGTATAGGGATAATCTTTAAAAATATATCCTACTAATGTGCTAAATGGATCACATATTTCATCTATAGAATTAAAGCTTTTATTTTTTTCTAATGAACTTAAAGTGTTTAGATTTATTTTAATTTTTGTGTTAATTGAATTTATTGATTTTGGAAATTTCTTTTTATATTGTAATAGAAAAAAAGCTTCTAATTTGCTTTTTAATGAACAGTCATCTTCAGAATCATCTAATAATTTGTAATAAGTTAAAGATATGTTCATAAAAGAAGCATAAGATAGAGCATTACTATCATATAATATAGTTCTTTTATAAATGGGATGAAATAAACATCTAATTTCATTTAGATTTAGATCATTATCATTTAATGAATCAAGTAATATTGCTAAAAACGTCATATCGTAATTTAATGTTATTCTAGGGATATTTCCAAAATTTTTTTTGATTTCATGGCAGAGTCCACAATAGTAAGATTTAAATATATCAAAATCTTTTACTTTTAATTCATTTTTTAATGGAGTAACATAACCAAACAAAAAAATGCTCCTTAATAAATTAATATAATTTTATTATATCACTATTGTAATAAATTTCCATAAAATGAGTATTATTAAATAAAATTACTCTATGTTTTAGCTCAGTGTTAATATATAAGTAAAGCTAGACAGAGTAATTAAACTTAAGAGTGCTAAAATTAAAATAATTAGATTTTTTAATAAAAACTCTTTACAAATAATAATTACTATTATATAATAATAACTGTAGAAAAGATAAAACAAAAGATAAATAAATAGATTAAATAAAAAATTTAAAGAGTGTGTATATAAATTAAAGAAAACAGGGGGAATTAAATTATGAAAAAATTTGTTTGTACAGTATGTGGTTATGTATATGAAGGAGAAGTAGCTCCAGAAAAATGTCCAGTATGTGGAGTAGGTGCAGAAAAATTTGCAGAACAAAGCGGAGATTTAGCATTTGCAGATGAACACGTAATTGGAACAGGAAAAGATGTTGATCCAAGAATAGTAGAAGGATTACAAGCTAACTTTACTGGAGAATGTACAGAAGTAGGAATGTATCTTGCAATGTCAAGACAAGCAGATAGAGAAGGCTTCCCAGAAGTAGCAGAAGCATATAAGAGAATAGCATTTGAAGAAGCAGAACATGCTGCAAAATTCGCTGAATTATTAGGTGAAGTAGTAAATGCAGATACAAAGAAAAACTTACAATTAAGAGTAGATGCAGAACACGGCGCATGTCAAGGAAAGAAAGACTTAGCAACATTAGCTAAACAATTAAATTTAGATGCAATCCATGACACAGTACATGAAATGTGTAAAGATGAAGCTAGACATGGAAAAGCATTTAAAGGATTATTAGATAGATACTTTGCGTAATACTTAAATTTGAATATATTAAAAATTACCCATCAAACCAAAAACTCTAATATAAACAGGTACTAGAAAACTGATTTCTAGTACCTGTTTTGTTTTATTTTATTGACAAGTGTAAAATAAAATTATATCATTGATATGAAAAAGCGATACCTAAATCTAGGTTCTCTGTAATAATATATATTTATGGAGATTAAAAGGGAAAATGGTGAAAGACCATTACAGCCCCCGCTACTGTAATAAGGGACAACTCTCTAATAATCCACTGATTGAAAGATTGGGAAGGAAGAGATGAGGATGAACTTAAAGTCAGGAGACCTGCCTATTGATTTATTGCTATTCTTCGGAGGGAAGGTAAAATAGCAAGAAAGTTCTATAATTTATATCTATAGAGCCTCTTGTTTTTATGTAATTTTTACACCTTAGCTTAAAAGAATAGCTAAGGTGTTTTTTTATCAATATTTTAAAATTTATTTATACAAGAGGAGGAATTATGAAAAAATTATTATTTTTAACGTATACTTTGTTACTTTCATTATCAATACCACAAAATGTTTATGCAATGCATATATCAGAAGGATATTTACCTTTAAATTGGTCAGCATTTTATGGTTTATTAGTATTACCTTTTTTGTTTTTTGGAGTTAGAAAATTAAATAAGCTAAGTAAAAAAAATAAAGAAATAAAAATGTTACTAGGACTTATAGCAGCTTTTGTATTTATGATGTCAGCACTTAAGATACCATCAGTTACAGGCAGTTGTTCACATCCTACTGGAACTGGAATTGGTGCAATAATATTTGGACCAATAATAATGAGTGTTATTTCATTAGTTGTCTTATTATTTCAAGCATTACTATTAGTTCATGGAGGAATAACAACTTTAGGTGCAAATTTATTTTCTATGGGAATTGTAGGACCTTTTGTTGCATTTGGTATTTATAAGATATTAAAAAATAAAAATGAGTTGTTAGCAGTTGGACTTGCAGCAGCTTTAGGTGATTTAACTACCTATATAATAACGTCTATTCAGTTGGGATTAGCATTTCCATCAACAACAGGCGGTGTAGCTCTTGCTATTGGAAAATTTATGGGGATTTTTGCAATTACACAAATTCCACTTGCAATAGTTGAGGGAATTATATCTGTAATAATCTATGATTTTATTAAAAAACATTGTGAAAAAGAAATATTAGGAATTATGGAGGAATAGCAAGTGAAAAAGAAAAGCATAATTTTATTATTAATAATAAGCTTACTTTTAGTAGTACTGCCTTTAGTGTTTAATCCAAGCAGTGAGTTTGCAGGTGCAGATGATCAAGCAGGAGATGTAATAGCAGAAATGAATGAAGATTATGAACCTTGGTTTGAAAGTATTTGGGAACCGCCATCTGGAGAAATTGAATCTCTATTGTTCTGCTCGCAAGCTGCATTAGGAGCAGGCTTTATAGGATATTTTATAGGTAAAAAGAGTAATGGTAAGAGATGTTAATCTTTATGCCAATATAAATAAGTTCAAATATGTTCATCCATATGAAAAATTAACAATAACTTTAATGTCTTTAATTTTGTGTAGTTATGTAAATAAAAACAGCATTATTATATTTAATATAATAATATTTTTATGTTTATGTTTTTTAACAAAGGTAGAATTTAAAGTATTAGTAAAATTTTTAAAAATAACTATAGTTTTTTCAATTCTAACATCTATATCATTTATTTTTGAAAAACAATATGATCTTATATTGTTGTTATTTTTAAGAAGTGTTAATGGTGCAATCTGTATTGGATTTTTTGCATTAACTACTCCAATAAATCATCTAGTATATATATTAAATAAAAACAAATATATATCAGATGTAGCAGATATAGCGAAAGCATTAGAAACTTTTTTAATAATAATTGAAAAAGATTTTGAGGTTACATTTAAAGCAATGGATTCTAGAGGGGTTGACTCTAGGTGTGTAAATAAATTAAAGTGCTTTGGAAAAGTATGTGCAGTTGTATTTAAAAATTTAATATATAGATGGAAAGAAATTAATCAAGGGTTAAAAAATAGATGTTATCGTGGAAAATACTATTATTGCTTTGAATTTAAAACTAACTATAAAAATTATATTTTTATAGTTATATATTTTATTGTGTATATAATTTTAATAAAGATTTTATAATTAAAGATAAGTGGAATATAAAAATTCCATTTGTCTTATTTTTTTATAAAAAACTCTTTACAAATAATAATAGTTATTATATAATAATAACTGTAGAAGAGATAAAATAAAAAAACAAAAGATCAATAAATAGATTAAATGTAAAATTTAAAGAGTGTGTATATAAATTAAAGAAAACAGGGGGAATTAAATTATGAAAAAATTTGTTTGTACAGTATGTGGTTATGTATATGAAGGAGAAGTAGCTCCAGAAAAATGTCCAGTATGTGGAGTAGGTGCAGAAAAATTTGCAGAACAAAGCGGAGATTTAGCATTTGCAGATGAACACGTAATTGGAACAGGAAAAGATGTTGATCCAAGAATAGTAGAAGGATTACAAGCTAACTTTACTGGAGAATGTACAGAAGTAGGAATGTATCTTGCAATGTCAAGACAAGCAGATAGAGAAGGCTTCCCAGAAGTAGCAGAAGCATATAAGAGAATAGCATTTGAAGAAGCAGAACATGCTGCAAAATTCGCTGAATTATTAGGTGAAGTAGTAAATGCAGATACAAAGAAAAACTTACAATTAAGAGTAGATGCAGAACACGGAGCATGTCAAGGAAAGAAAGACTTAGCAACATTAGCTAAACAATTGAATTTAGATGCAATCCATGACACAGTACATGAAATGTGTAAAGACGAAGCTAGACACGGAAAAGCATTTAAAGGATTATTAGATAGATACTTTGCATAATAGAACTATTAAGTTGTATTAATGTTTAAAATTCAACTTAAATTATTCCTAAATCCAATATTATAATATTATTTATTTACGAGAAAATAGGCATATGGTAATTTATCCATATGCCTATTTTTTATATTTAGATTTTTAATTTATAGTAATTATAAAGTTTAGAAGTTTACTAAATCTAAAATTAGAGAAATTTAGTTGAGAATTGAGAGGGAAAAAGCGAAGAGCTAAGGGGAAAATTTTAATTATAATTTTAGAATATATGTTTTTTAGAAATTATGGAATTTAACACTGAAGTTTTCACTAATACGCTTTCAACTAATAAAGAGTAGCACATAGAATTTGTTCTTTTATAAAATTATTGTCAACTGATATTATAATTATAGTTGACAATTGAAAAGTCCTAATTATATAATATAAGAAATTCTTAAATAATATAAGAATTTCTTAAGGGGGAGAAAGTTATATCTAGTAAATTAATGTTAAAGGATCAAATTATATGTGCAATATTTGCTGTTATTACAGCTATATGTGCTCAAATTTCAATTCCATTTTTTCAAGTACCATTTACCATGCAGGTATTTGCCGTAGTTTTATTAGCAGTTACTCTTGGATATAGAAAAGCATTTATATCACAAATAATATACATATTATTAGGAGCAGTAGGATTACCTGTTTTTGCAGGATTTAAAGGTGGTATTCAAACACTTTTAGGGCCAACAGGTGGATATATCACCTCATTTTTATTAATGGTATTAATTATTGGATATTTTTCAGAAAAGTATTATAGTAATTATTTCATTATTGGTTTTTCGGCTATATTAGGAATTATAGTTTGTTATATTATAGGCACAGCTCAATTAGCATTTGCTTTAAATATAACATTTTCAGGTGCTTTAAAAATAGGTGTTTTACCTTTCGTTATTTTTGATTTAGCAAAGATATTTTTAGGAGTATTTTTAGGGCTTAATATAAAAAAGAGAATTTTTATATAATATAAAGACATAAGAATATATTTTAAAAGCGTAATGATATATGATTATCGCACCAATTCCAGTTCTAGTAGGATGTGAACAACTTCCTGTAACTCATTGTTTATATTGTATATATGAACACACATTAAAAACATAGGCAAATATAAAGATGATTTCTGAATAAGCAGAAATCATCTTTTTTAAATTATAAATTTATAACACTGTTATATTAAAAAAAGTCAATAAAAACTAAAAAATAATATTATCTTAAGGTTTATTTAAAGATTTATTTAATAGATTGAATATATACTAAATTATGTGTAAAAATATAAGTTTTTACTTTATATAAGAAAAGCTTGAATGGAAAATATTTTAATTTATTTTTAGGAGGAATAAAATTTTGAAACGAATAACTGGAATTTTACTATTATTGTTTGTGTTCATGAATCAAATAAGTGTACAAGCAGCAACAAGAGAAAATATACAACTTTCTATGGAAAATATAGAAGAAATTATAACTGAGTATAGTCCTAATTTAAAAATAATGAAAAACAATTTAAAAAAAGATAAAGAAAAGTATAAAGATCTTTTAGATGAAATTGATGAGGCAGAAAGTGAAGTAAGTAGTTTAGAAAATCAAGTCAATAATTATAAACCTGAAGTTAAGCCAGAAGAACAACTTAAATCTTCCAATGACAAAGAAGATAATACGTTAGAGGGTTTAAAGAATGATTTAAAGAATGCAAAGAAAGAATTAGATTCATTAAAAGATGATAAAGTCACTGCAAAACACAATTTAAAAGTATCTAATATAAGATATGAAAAGGATTTACAAGGTTTAATTGAATCAACACAAAGACAATATATACAATATGTAGATACCTTATTAAAAAAAGAATTAAAGCAATATGAGACTAATTTTAAAAATAAACAAGTAGAAATAAATAATATAAAGTATGGCAATGGATTTATATCTAAAAAAGAGTATGATAAGAATTTAGACGATATTACTGACTTTAACAATGAGCTAAAAGAAATAGAGATTAAAGAAAAAAATGAGTTAAAAGATTTATTATTTTCTTTAGGAGTGCCAAGTAATACAGATATAAAAGTTGATACTAATATAAAGACGGATCTTAATAAAATTTCTAAAATAAATCTTGAAGAAGATTTAGATGATATGCTATTAAATAATATAGATCTAAAAATAAAAGATATGGAAAATGATAAAGTGAAAGACGACTCAGACATAAGTGATTATGAAATTAAAAATAATAAAATTTCATTAAGGCAGGAAGAAGAAAAAGTTAAGACAGAATTTCAAAAAAGATATAATAATCTTATTCTTTCAAGGGATTTAGTAAAAACCAGCGATGAAAAATTAGATAAAAGTCAAAATGATGCTTTAATCATGCAAACTAAATATAATTATGGATTTGCCTCAAAAAAGCAAGTAGATGAATTAGAAGTAAATTTAAATAATAAAAATCAAGATTTTATATCACAAGTAAACAATCTATATATGGATTATTTAAGTTATATAAAAATGAAAGATGGATATTAGAGTGGAGTGATATAAATTATGAATAAGATACAAATAAAAAATTTGAGTCCTAAAAACATTATTTCAAAAGTAAAAAATTCTAAAAAACGTATGAGTAAAAAAAAGATAGTTGTGTTAGTTGTAACTATGCTGGTTATTGTAGGAATTGCATTTAAGATGTTTTCATCTAAGACTCCTAATATGCAAGCTCAAAATACTGTTCTTAACAAAACTAATATAGTTAATAGTATTAATGTTTTAGGTGAAGTGAAAAGTGAAAATTCTACAAATGTTTATACAAATTCAAGTAATATAGTCAAAGAAGTTAAGGTTAAAGTTGGAGATGAAGTTAAGATTGGAGACGTTTTAGCTGTATTAGATACTGAAAATTTAACAAAGGAAATAGAGCAATTAACAGAAACTTTAAATGCTTCTGAGTCAAATAGTAAGTTAGATCTTGATAGTAAAAAAAGAGCGTATGACAATATAGTTTACATAAATGAGAATAATCTTAATACAGATCTTATAAATGCAAACTCAACGTTAGAAACAGCCAAAATGAATTTAGAAGATGCAGAAAGATTATATCAATATAACAAGACAATTTTAGGATATGGAGAGATATCTAGTCAGGAATTTAAAAAATCAGAAAATGATTATAATAAAGCTAAAGATGATTATAACAAAGCTAATGTTGAGTTGGAAAATGCGAAACTAAAAATACAAGAAGATTTAAAAAATGCACAAAATAGCTATGAAAGTGCTAAAATAGCTTATGAAAATAAAAGTGAACGTGTTGCACTTGAAAATAAAAAGAAAGAATTAGATGAATGTACAATTAAAGCACCAGTAGATGGAACTATCACTACTGTTAATGCAACTGTAGGAAGTCCAAGCACAGGAACATTATTTAAAATAGAAGATTTAAATAATTTAATCATAAAAGCATCTATTAAGGAAGTCGACATTGCTAATATAAAAGTCGGTCAAAAAACTACAATAAAAACAGATGCAACGGATGATTTAGAACTTTTAGGAGAAATAAGTGAAATTAGTCCTACAGCTAAAGTTGATGAACCTACTATGGCTACTGGTAATTCTATATCAAATAGTGGAGATGTTACTTTCGAAGCTAAAGTGAAATTTAATGAGATGAATGAAAAGATAAAGATAGGAATGAAAGCAAGATTAAATATTATTTTGGAAGAAAAAAATGATGTTTATGCAATTCCTCATGAAAGCATAGTTGAAAATGAAAATGGTCTTAGCATATATGTAGCTGAAGCACAAGAAGACAATAAATATATTGTTAAAGAAGTATCTATAAATAAAGGCATGGAATCAGATTTTAATGTTGAAATCTATGGAGATGAACTAAAGGATGGAATGAAAGTACTTTCTGAACCAAGCAATTATACAGTTGGAAGTGTGGTTGAAATAAGTGGAGGTGAAGGTATTGAGTGATAATATAATTGAAATGAATAATATTATAAAAAGCTTTTATATAGGAACTCAAAATCAATTAGATATTTTAAAGGATATTAGTATAAATATAAGAAAAGGTGAATTTGTATCAATAGTAGGGGCATCTGGCTCAGGTAAGAGTACTCTAATGAACATTATAGGAGCACTTGATAGACCAACATCTGGACGCTATGTATTAGATGATACAGATGTTAATGAGGTATCTGATAACGGATTGTCAGAAATACGTAATAAAAAAATAGGATTTGTATTTCAAACTTTTAATTTAATACCTAGAAGTACTGCATTAAAGAATGTTGAATTACCAATGCTTTATGCAGGCGCAGATAAAAAGACTAGGATAGAGAAAGCTAAAAGACTTTTAGAACTTGTTGGAATGGAAGATAGAATAAATCATCTTCCAAATGAGCTTTCAGGTGGTCAAAAACAAAGAGTAGCAATTGCACGAGCATTAGCTAATAATCCAAGTATAATACTTGCTGATGAGCCAACAGGAGCATTAGATTCAGAAACAGGAAGATTAGTTATGGATTTGTTTCATAAGGTACATGAAACAGAAGGGAAAACAATTGTATTTATAACTCATAATTATGAATTAGCATTAGAAACTGAAAGAATTATAACATTAAAGGACGGGAAAATAATATCAGAAGAATATAATGAAAATTATTCTAGAAAATTTCCAGATGGTGAAAAGATATGTTTATAAAAGAAAATATAATGCTTGCTATAGCTGGAATTAAATCAAATAAAATGCGTTCTGTTCTTACGATGCTTGGAATAATTATTGGAATATCTTCAGTTATAGGAATAGTATCAATTGGAAATGCTATAACTTCATCAATAACAAGTACCTTAGCTAATAGTGGGGCTACTAATATAAATGTTGAAGTTTCTCCTAAAACTGATGACCAAAATGGAATGAGTTATGATTCTAATGCATGGGATAACTTGAAAGAAGAAGACTGCTTTTCAATGGAACAAATAGAAGAATGCAAAAGAAAATTTAATGGAGAAATTGATGAAATAAGTTTATCAGAGAATAGTGGAGCAGGAAAAGCAAAAGACGGATATTTATATGCCAATGTAAATATTGTTGGGGTAAATGATGGCTATAAGAATACTAGAAATGTAAATTTATTAAAGGGTAGATTTATAAGTGATAAAGATGTTAAGGGTAAGAGAAAACTTGCTGTTGTATCTGATAAATTTGTAAATAATATGTTTAAAAAGAATATCGATCCTTTAGGAAAAGAGATTAAAGTATATATAGGAGATGATATACAAACTTATATAGTTGTAGGAGTATATAAATTTGAGGCATCACCATTTGATGGATCTAGTAGATCATCAGAAAAGGATATGCAAACGAACTTATATATTCCAATAACAACTGCAAAGGAGTCGGATAAAAATAAAAATTACTCATATTTTACGGTAAAGCCTGCATCAGGTGTTGATGTAATGAAATTAACAGAAGATCTTACTGAACACTTTAAGAAGTTATATAAGAATAATAAAAACTGGCAAGTAGATGCATATAATATGGAAGATAATTTGAAAGAAATGACTTCTGTTCTTGGAAAAGTATCTGTAGCTATTTCTGTAATAGCAGCTATATCATTACTTGTTGGTGGTATAGGAGTAATGAATATAATGCTTGTTTCTGTTACTGAAAGAACTAAAGAAATAGGTACTAGAAAAGCATTGGGAGCTAAGAGTTCACATATTAAAATGCAATTTATAGTGGAGTCAGCTATAATATGTGCAATAGGTGGTGCAATAGGAATAATACTAGGTATAGGTATGGGTGTTATCACATCTTTAGTTTTAAAATCGCCAGTTTCAATATCTATTCCGACAATATTAATTAGTTTTACATTTTCTATGTGCATTGGAGTATTCTTTGGATATTATCCTGCTAATAAAGCCGCAAAACTTGATCCAATTGAAGCTCTAAGATACGAATAATTTGATAAAAAGATAACTTTTTAAAGTTCATAATGAATATTAATTTTTAAAAATAGGTTATGCTTTGGCAGACTGTTGATATATGTATAAGCAAAGTGAACATAGTAATTGAACTTAAGAATACTAAAAATGAGTATAGTCCAATTACAATGCCACTTTACCTATTACATATATGAACATTATCTTAAAATGGAGATAAAAAATAAAGTAGGTATATCAAAATTAAATGATTTATCTACTTTATTTTTATTGGATTTTAATCTTAAAAATATGCATAACTTCCTACTTATAACTAATATATTTTTAGTTAAAATATGAAATATGCTCTTTATTTTAATTTTTAGTATATTGGTTGATTTGATAATTATAAATTGCCTTTGAAATTTGAGCTATTTTTTCTTCAGCATTTTCTAAATCTTTTGTGTAAATTATAAATATGTAAGGGTTGTCTGGAAATACTATTCCTATATCATGTATGTATTCATTACTAGAACCTACTTTATGAGCAACTATGCTATGAGGGAGATATTTATCTATCCTATCATGGTAATCAGTAGATTTTAAAACATTAATTAAATGAGAATAATTTACATCGCTTTTGTTATCATAAATATGCTTTAAAATTCTGAATTCAGTTTCTGGAGTAGTTATATTTTCATTGCATGACATTGAAATATTAAACATTTCATTAATTTCTTTTCTGACTTGATCATGTCCTCCTAAATATGAACCAATCATATTAGTGGCAATATTATCGGAATTAATTATAGATAAATCTAATAATTCACTAATTGGAGTAGGGGGAATATCACATAAATTTTGAAGTACTCCAGTACCTTCCTCATAATCAGAATCTTTATACTCTAATTTTTTAGTAAGCAAATTTTTGTCTGTTTTATTTTTTTCATATGTTAGTACATTTAATTTAACTTTATAAGTGCTTGCAGCAACAAAAGTATTATTTTTATTAAGATTAATATATTTATTAGAGTTTAAATCATAGTATATAAAACCAACACCATCGCTATCATATCCTAAGTAACAAAGTATTCTATCTTCAAGATTGTATCTACTATCATTTAAAATTTTTAATTTTTCATTATAACTTAAAGTTGATTTAAATAAATCTTCACTTATTTTAGTGCCAGTAATTAGTTTTGTAGGTTCCACTGTTTTAACATTTTCAATATTTTCTGTATCGGAGCTATGAGAACTATCATCATCAACATGAACTTTATCATAATTTTCATTTGATTCAATGTTTTTAGCTTGTACTATATCCTCGGATTGTTGTGGAAAATAATAAACGCAAAAAAACAATGTGATAATTAATACAGTTAAAATTAAAAATGTTACAAAATAATCCTTTAAAATCCTCATATTTTATCTCCTATTAAAAATGTTTGTTGTAAAAATTGTATGAAATATATAAAATGATGTCAATAAATTTTTATATATTATTAATATAGTAAGTAATATTAATAATATAGTAATAATTGACTCACCATATTTAGTATAATATAACAACAAAAGGAAATTTTCGGTAATCTCACTTAATTACATAAATTATATACTAAATTTATAATAAGGAGTGATATTGTGAATAAATATTCTAGTTATTCTTTAAAATTAATTAATAAGATAAGTGAGGCAAAAGAAATAAGTTATTATGAACTTAAAAAGATTTTTTCTAAATATGAGAATGAAAAAGATGATAAAATGAACAAGAAATTTGATTTGGATATAGAATTAGAAAAGTTAGAACAAAAAGGATTAGTAACCCAAGAAGATGGTATGATAATTTTTGAGGGTGTTTAAAAAAATATAATGTAATAAATGCTAAAGTTTATTTAAGCTATAAAAATACTTAAATTTTTTATAGCTTAAATTTTTTATTTGTCCATGCTTTAGTAACGTATTTATATATGTATAATTAAAGTGGAGATAGTAGTTAAAACATATTTTAAATAGAGTCTTTTATTTAATAATAAAATTATAATCAATGGTATTTTTTATACAGATAATTTATAATTAAATTATAATAGAATTTGTATAATTGTAATTTAATTGGATTAAAATATAATATTGATAAAAATGAATAAGTTAAAAATGAAAGTTGAGGAATGCTATATGGGTAAGAAGATGAAAAAAAATAATAATGTCAATATATTACTTACTTTAGGTGCAATAACAGGAGTAGCAACAGTAGCAACATTAGGGTTAAATAAAGTTAGAAATAAAGCTAAAAATAAAATTTTTACAGAATCATTTGAATATATGAGCAATGAAGACAAACAGGTGTATTTTGTAGGTGGAGGCTTAGGTTCATTAGCCGGTGCAGCTTATCTTATAAGAGATTGCAATTTTAAAGGTGAAAATATTCATGTTATAGAGGGTATGAGAATACTTGGAGGTAGCAATGATGGTGGTGGTAATCCAGTTAATGGATTTATATGCCGTGGTGGAAGAATGTTGAATGAAGAAACATATGAAAACTTCTGGGAACTATTTTCTAGTATTCCATCATTAGAGTTTCCAGGAAAAAGCGTTACTGAGGAAATTTTAAATTTTGATCATTTACATCCTACACATGCACAAGCTAGGTTAGTTGATAAAGATGGTGTAATACAAGATGTAAAAAGTATGGGGTTTAATAATGCCGATCGATTAGCACTTGGAAAACTAATGGCAACTCCAGAGGAAAAGCTAGATGATATGACTATTGAAGAATGGTTTAAACATACACCACATTTTTTTGAAACTAATTTTTGGTATATGTGGCAAACAACATTTGCATTTCAAAAGTGGTCTAGTTTATTTGAATTTAAACGTTATATGGAACGTATGATATTTGAATTTTCACGTATTGAAACCTTAGAAGGAGTAACTCGTACAACATATAATCAATATGAATCAGTTATTATGCCATTAAAGTCTTATCTAGAAGGATTTGGAGTGGATTTTAGCATTAATGCAACTGTAACAGATTTAGATTTTAAAGAAGGAGAAAAAATTACAGTTACTGCAATACACATAAAAGATTCAGAAGGAGAAAAAACAATTGAATTAAAAGATGATGATGTATGTATTATGACCAATGGTTGTATGACTGATAATGCAACATTAGGGGATTATAATACACCTGCAGAGTATAAACCAGGTAGCCCAATGTCAAGTGAACTTTGGGAAAAGGTAGCTAAAAAGAAAATTGGTCTTGGAAATCCAGAACCATTCTTTAAACACCCAGAGCAAACAAATTGGGAAAGCTTTACTGTAACTTGTAAAGGAAATAAATTATTAAAGCTTATAGAACGTTTTTCAGGAAATATTCCTGGCAGTGGAGCACTAATGACTTTTAAAAACTCAAGTTGGTTAATGAGCATAGTTATAGCGGCTCAACCACACTTTAAAAATCAACCATTAGATACTACTATTTTCTGGGGGTATGGCTTATACACTGACAGAGAAGGAGACTATGTAAAGAAGCCTATGCGTGATTGTACCGGAGAAGAAATTTTAATAGAATTATTACATCATCTACATTTTGAAGATGAATTTGATGAAATAAAAGAATCTATAGTTAATGTTATTCCATGCATGATGCCATATATAGATTCACAATTTCAACCACGTAAGATGAGTGATCGCCCTAAGGTTGTTCCAGATGGATCAACAAATTTTGCAATGATTAGTCAATTTGTTGAAATACCAGAAGATATGGTGTTTACAGAAGAGTATTCTGTACGTGCAGCTAGGATGGCAGTATATACTTTATTTAATATAAAGCATAAAAAGATTTGTCCGGTAACACAATATAAAAAGGATCCTAGAATATTAAAGCAAGCATTGAAAAAATCTTATAGTTAAATTTAGCTCTGCTTTAAAATAATTATATATTTAAATGATAAAATATTAAGATATGTTTTAAATATGTGTGGATATATGTAATAGGCAAAGTGGCATTGTAATTGAGCTTTGAGAATACTTAATGAGTATTGTCACATTTACTGCTTGTCTCAATTTTATATTAGGAGCAAGCTAAAATGGGACTATACTCATTTTTAGTATTCCTAAGTTCAATTATTCAGTTCACTTTGCGTATACATATATCCACACTTTGCTAAAACATAGCTTTTTATTAAAAACTATTTTGCAAATCCAAAATCTTCAAAAGGATAGAAAATGAATTTAAATTTTCCTTTTATATGAGAACCGTCAATATAAGGATTTTTCCAAAGTCTAGCATCATTTGAATCAGGACGATTATCACCTAAAAAGAAATACTTGCCCTCAGGAACATCAAATTCACCAGAATAGGAATAATCTTTATTCTTTACATAATCTTCAACTAATTCTTCACCGTTAATAAATACAACTCCATTTTTAATTTTTATTTTATCACCAGGTAAACCAATTAATCTTTTTACTAATGTTAAATTAAGCTCATCAGATTGAAATACTATTATATCTCCTCTTGTAATACTAGATAGATTATTAACTCTAGTTACAAGTGCCTTGTTATCTTCATTTATAGTTGGAATCATAGAACCAGTTGGAACAAAAACACTAAAAAACATAAATTTATTTATTAAAATTCCAAGTATAAGAGCTATAAGTATAGGTATAAGCCAATCTTTTAAAAAAATAATTTTACTCGATATAGTTTCTTTTTTTGTTTCTTCCACCATAAGTACCCCCGTATTTTTATGTATAGTGCTCTAAATATTTTTCCATATTTTAACTAAAATATATCATTACATAATGTTATTGTCAAATTGTTTATGTTACTGTGCTAAATTATGTTTTGTAATCATATATTTTAATAATGTAATGTAAAAGTATAGTTTAAAGTAGATTTTACATTTGATAATAGTTATTGTGAATTAATAATATCTTTAGTTAATGTTTTAGCACAGTAGTGATAGATATGCATCAGTAAAGCCAGATATAGTAATTTAATATATCAATACATATTTAAGACATAGCTTATCTTTAAAATATGATCTTAAAAATAAGTAAAGTTAGGGTGTAGAGTGATGGATAAAAAGGTTTCTGATTTCTATTCAATTTTGAAACAAGAAAAAGATAATATAGAGAAATTTAGTAAAATAATCAAGGTAAGTGGTGAATTAACAAAAAGAATCAATATGGTGATTGGTGAAATGAATTCCATAAAGCAAGATATGATGGCATTAGAAGAAAATATAAATGAGGAAAAAGTTAAAACTGAAGATATAGAAAATAAGGTAAATAATATAGTAACAAATGAAATTAAGGATAATATGGATACAGTTGTAGAAATACTTGCACATAATTTACCGAAGGATGTAAAAGCAGAATTTGTTAAGAATTCATATGAAGAATTTAATAAAAAAGTAATAGATTTAATGAAATTTAACAATATAATTGGTGAAGTTATTATTTATAGCAATAATAACAATGAGTTAAAAATTAACGTAAAGCTATGGGGAGGAGAAGAAAAAGTTCAAGAGTTTACTATAAAAGAAAAGTATAGAATATTTAAAGTAGTATCGCTTATTCATACTAATTTAAGTTATGATGAATAGTTATGACATTAAATGTGTGTTTAATATTATAACTATTTCTGTAAATGGTTACAAAAATGATGGAAGAGCATTAACATAAATACTTGAAAAAAATATATATTAATATTATAATTTAAGTAATTAAATAATCATTGCCTAATGGCCATATATTTTTCAGTTTTTTGGTTTCAAAACGGGAGAATATATGGCTTTTTTTATTATTTAGGAATTTGTATTACTAAATAATCTGTGGATAACTTCTAGAATACTGTATTTTAAAAGTATGATGAGGTCCCCTAAAGAAT
This sequence comes from uncultured Clostridium sp., assembly GCF_963527835.1. Lineage (GTDB taxonomy): Bacteria > Bacillota > Clostridia > Clostridiales > Clostridiaceae > Clostridium. Next base: position 27,482 of record NZ_CAURTC010000031.1, read on the forward strand.
AAAAAATAATCATATGCCGCACCATTATTCCTGCACTACGTTTGGAAAGGGTGCATAGCTAAAAAAAATCGACGATCCACAGTCACTTAGCGATTTTTTTATTATTTATGAAAGGAGATGAATATACATATTTACATAATTAGTTATACTTAATGATAAAAATTTAAAGTAATTATTTTATATTACTGAAATTAAAAAAGGAGTTTATTATGAATTTATTTAAAAGTTCTTTATTTGTATTTTTAGGGGCTTGTTGTTATGGCGTATTATCGACACTAGTAAAATTAGCATATAATGATGGGTTTGTATTTAAAGATGTTGTTATGAGTCAATTTTTATTTGGATGGTTAACTATGTTAATCATAATGCTAATCTTCTCTAGAAAAAATATTACGATAAAACAGTTCATTTCACTTGCATTAATTGGAATAAGTACATGTGCAACAACTGTTTTTTATTACTTATCTCTTGAAAGTATTCCAGCATCATTTGCTGTTGTACTATTATTTCAATTTACATGGATTGGAGTATTAATTGAATCCGTAGTAGATAAAAAATTCCCATCAAAAATAAAAATATTATCTATTATGATATTATTTATGGGAACTATATTAGCTAGTGGAGTAATTAATAGTAATGACTTTAAGTGGAGTTTTAGCGGAATATTATTTGGACTTATGGCAGCGCTTTCATATTCCCTATTTGTATTTTTTAGTGGAAGAGTAGAAACTCAAATACCATCAGTTAATAGAAGTTTTTGTGTAACAACAGGAGCACTATTAGTTGCATTTGCTATTTGCCCAAACTATTTCTCTAATGGATGCTTATCACAAGGAATATGGAAATATGGAATTATACTAGGCGTATTTGGTGCTGTGTTACCAGTATTATTCTTTGCAATAGGAACACCTAAATTAAGTACAGGCCTATCAACTATTCTTGGAGCAGGAGAATTGCCAGTAGCTATTATAGCGTCTATTGTTATTCTAAAAGAAGAGGTTTCTATGATAAAGTGGGTAGGAGTTATTATAATTTTAATAGGGGTTGCATTACCACAGTTAGTAAATTTAAAAAATAACAATTTAATAAAATTTTCTCGAGAATCTAATACTAATTTGTCATAAAATATAATACTAATTTAAAATGAGGCTCTGTTTTAAATGTGTGTTGATATATACAATAGGTGAAGTGGCATTGTAATTGGACTTTTAGAACTCTTAATAAGTATTGTCACATTTACTGCTTGTCTCAATTTTATATTGGGAGCAAGCTAAAATGGGACTATACTTATTTTAGTGTTCTTAAGTTCAATTACTCAGCCCACTTTGCTTATGCATATATCAACACTCTGCTAAAACATAATTTTAAATTAAATAAAAATAGTAGTTTCTAATAGTTAGAAGCTACTATTTTTTTATAAATAAGTTAGTTAATGATTATTTATATTCAGATTTTTTATCTATTTCCCCAACACTTTTAATTAATTCATCTTCACATTTATCATTTGTTTTTTTGAAGCTTGATCTTAAGGAAATCCATTTTATAGCTTCAAAATAATCATGACTTTCAATTAAACCTTGATTTAATAAAGTGGTTAAACTATCTCTAAAATCTTTAGTATCTCTAGTAGAAAGTTTATCACCATGTTTTCTTATAACACCCATAATATCTAATTTACCATTATCTTTATAGTCACAGCTACTTATATTCATACTTAAAGTTTTTTCTATAGTAGATATAGCAATTCTGGCTTCAGCAGATATGTTATCTTGAGTTTTTAGTTGCTTTAATATTTTATTTGATTTATTTATAAAGTCAACAAAATTGGAATCTTTATGCGTATTCAATTTAGTATTAATATTTAAAGAATTATCAATATTAGAATTGGTAGTTTTCATATTTATAAATTCCATACAAACACTTTCTTTCTATAAATAGTTTTTAATATTGGCTATGCTTTAGAAGATAACATAAGATTGTATTTTTATTATCGAATTTATTTAAGAAAACTTTAGAATATATTACATAATTTACCTTAAAAATTCATAGATTTTATTAATCTATATTGTTGTTAGGTTATATAGTGTAGAATAGAAATAGAGAAAAGATTTCAATGATATTATATATTAAAGAATAATGTTTATAGTCTTGACAGATTACTATACTTGTAAAAATATTTAGTTGTGTTAAAATATTTCATTATACCAATAAATGGGAATTGATTTTAAAGTGAATATATTTAAATTTAAAAGAGAGATTATAAATATGTATTAAAAATAATTATACGTTATTAGTAAATAAGATTTTAGAACTAGTATATACTTTATTAAAAGATATGAATAAATGTTAGCTGTAAGATAAATTTACAATAAAAATAGGGGGAAGAAGAATGGAGTACATGGTTAATAAACAATTAGGATGTGTGGATGTAATTTTGAAAAATGGATTATTTAGAAAAACATCTTATGGAGATTGTATTTTCAAATCAGAAAGTGGAGAAATAGATAAATTTACAAAGACTGCTAATATGACAGATGAAAAATATAATGAAGAATTTATGAGATTTTGCAGTAAACACAATGTTAATGGTAAAAAAGTTTTGGAACTTTTAGAATAGAAATATTATAATATAATCACATAATTTTATAATTAGAAAATTAAAATACATTTAAGTAATTAAAGTGACTTAAATGTATTTTTATTTATGAAAGAAGGGTGTATATGGATTTTAAAAGATCAACTGAAGAAGATATAAGTAATATAATGAAAGTTATTAATGAGGCACAAATATATTTTAAAGAACAAAAAATAAATCAATGGCAAAATAACTATCCAAATATAGATACAATAAAAGAAGATATTAAAAATGAGTATTCATATGTATTTTTAAAAGATAAACAAATTGTTGCTACAGTAGCACTTTCTTTTGATGGAGAGAAAACATATGACATAATTTATGATGGTAAATGGATAAGTAATTATAAATATGCAGTTATTCATAGAATGGCTGTAAATAAAATGTATAAAGGAAGTGGAATAGCCTCTGAAATTATTAAAAATACAGAAAAAATTTGTTTAGAAAAAGACGTACATAGTATAAAAATAGATACACATGTAGAAAATAAGGCTATGCAAAATTTACTTAAAAAAAATAATTTTCAGTATTGCGGTATAATATATTTAGAAGATAAGAGCAAAAGAATAGCTTTTGAAAAAATAATATAGAAATTTATAAAAAGAATGATATGTATGTAAAGGTCATTCTTTTTATTTATATAAATTTACTATAATATGGGTAATTATTATAGTATTATATAAATAAAAGTTTATACAAAATAAAATTTAGTATTGATTGGGAGCATTAGAATTATGAGAAAAATTGTATCAAAAAAAGAAAAAGTTTTGACAAAGCAATTAAAAATAATTAGTAAAAAAGAAGATAAGCTATTAATAGAAAAGAAAGAAAGCTTTTTAAATAAAAAAATATCGCCATATAAAAATAAGCTGGAAGAAAAAATTCCAGATAAACTTGAAGAAACATTACAATTAGCATTTCAAAAAGGATTTAATGTTGTTTTTAAAAAAGGTGTAAAAATTATTGAGAAAAGTTTTGATAAAGAGAAAATAAATGAAAACTTTAATATAGATGATTATGCTGTTAATTTACAAACTAATAAAAAGAATATAAATAAAATTGACAAAAAAACCAATAGAAAAGTATTTTTAAATAAATCAATAGGTGTATTAGAGGGAGGAATCCTAGGAGTTTTGGGTATAGGATTACCAGATATCCCTATTTTTATAGGTGTTATATTAAAAACTATTTATGAAATAAGCTTAGGATATGGATTTTCTTATGATAATGATGATGAAAGAATATATATTTTACACATTGTTTGTAGTGCTATGACTACAGGAGAAGAAAAAAGAAAATATATTGATAAGATTGACAAGATAGGAGAACAAATAAATAGCGGAATTAGAATAGAACAAAATGTAGATGAACTAATAAATGAAACATCTAAAAAAATGGCAACTTCAATGTTAACGAGCAAATTTATACAAGGATTACCTATAGTAGGTGTTATAGGTAGTTTTACTAATTATAAAACTATAAAAGATATTAGTAAGATAGCTAAAGTTAAGTATAAGAAGCGCTATTTACAAAAACTTAAATAGTTAAATATCTCTATATAAGAACTCTATTGATTTAATAGGGTTCTTTTTATTTTAAAATATTTTAAATTAAAAGGCCTTCAGACGCGGATAATTAGATAGCGAAAGGAGGTGTAATATTACAATGGTTGAAAAAATGAATAACAAAATTTTAAAATTAAGACAAGCTTTGCAAAAACTTATAAGTGAAGAAAACAATTTATTAGACCCTAAAGTTATTGCAGCTAGTCAAGAACTTGATGAAGTTCTAAATGAGTATAATAAGTTACTCAAAGAACTAAAAAAGTAATGTAAAAAAATGAGGAGGAATTTTAATATTCCTCCTTTAATTTAAGAACATATTTATGCTAAAAATATATGTGGATTAGAAAATTATTTAATAAAAAATAATTTTTCAATAATAAATTTCTAATAAATGCAACATTTTCCTAAGTAGAATTGTTTTATAAGTGAAGGAGTTGATTTAAATGAAAATAACAAAAAGAATTGTAGGAAGTGCAATAGCATTAACAATGATTATAGGAATACCCCAATATGTATCTGCAAATGTAGTAACAACTTCAAACCAAGAAGTATTTCAGATGCCTAAATTTTCATCATCATGGGGGAGTGTAAAGGAGAAGGGGGATAAACAAATTCATATTACAAACTCAAGTAATATAAATAATGATGTTATATTAAATATATCAGATGAAACTAAGATAATAGATGCAGTTAGCGGATTACCAGTTTCTCTTGATGATATAGATGTAAATGAGAGCGTTTATGCTTATACTAGTCCAATAATGACAATGAGTTTGCCACCTATGACTAGTGCAAAAGCTATCATTGTGAATATACCCCAGGATTTTAAAGTTCCTAATTATATGGAAGTTCAGGATATAAAGGAAAATGATGATGGAAGTATAACTGTTACAAGTGATGATGGTCTATTACAAGCTACATTAAATAAGGATACTAATATATCTCCTTATTTAACAAGAAATATTGTAACTATTGATGATGTTAAAGTTGGATCAAAATTATTTTTATGGACAAAGTATAATCCAAATGAACCTCAAACTTTAGAACTTCCAGAAAAGGTAAATGTAGAAAAGTGTTTACTTATGCCTTATGAATATAGTGGTTTAATTAAAGCTTCTGCTGATAAATTAAGTATTAATGGCGAAGAGATTAACTTAAAAGCAAATGAAGCTCCTTTCATGGAAGGGGAAACATTAATGCTTCCTGTAAATTTAGTTTCAGAAAAGCTTGGATATGATGTTAAACCGTTCAATAAAACATCAATGCTTAGAATTACCAAAGAAGGCACTAAGACTTATACTATTGCTGTTGATAGTGATATGTTAGAGTCAGAAGATACTAGCTATTATTTACGCAATAAAACAATGGTAAAGAATAACACTATTTTTGTAAGTTCAGAATTATTTAATTTAGCTGAAAATGCAAAAATAGTAATAGAATAGTTTATTAAGGATGTGTTTTAGTAGTTTGCTCATATCATATATGCATAAGCAAATTGGACGAGCAATTAAAACACAGCTTATATAAAATTTTAGTATAATAAGATTACAATTTACAATTCTCAAACTAAATATTAAAAATAAACATTAAAAAATAAACATTAAAAAATATAACATGAATTTAAGTTTACAAAAAATATAGTTTTTTAACCTTCTTTTTATGAGTGTTTAATAAAAAGTATGATTATTTGATTTTGTTAGATTTTAAAATTTGGATCTGTTTTAAATATGTGTTAATATATACAATAGGTAAAGTGGCATTGTAATTGGACTTTGAGAATTCTCAATGAGTATTGTCATATTTACTGCTTATCTCAATTTTATATTGGGAGCAAGCTAAAATAGGACTATACTCATTTTAGCATTCCTAAGTTCAATTACTCAGTCCACTTTGCTTATGCATATATCACCACGCTACTAAAATTTAAATTTCTGGTTCAACAGATTTTTTAGGATATAATGTTGTACCCCATATTGAGAATGTTCTTTCTTTTACTAGAGATATATTCTGAGCATCTATAACTTGTCTCCACCATTCCCATGCAAGGCCTGTGCATTCCCATGCCTTAACACATATATTTCTAGTATTTCCTTTTAGATATATTTCTGTGTTAAAATGAGCCGTTTTATCTCTATCATTTCCAGACCAAGCTTTATGTTCTATTATTTCATTGCCATCTTTATCATAGCTAACTTCATCCCATGTTACTTCAAATTGAGCAACATAAGCACCACTATGATCAAGTACTATTTTACCATTTGTATATTCTGTTGTAGTTGTCTCTATATAATCTGTTTTATTATTTACAGTGGCAATTCTATTATCTTTTAAAAATGTACTTGTATATGAAATAGGATATCCAGGATTTTTAGGACTATATACTGAGTTATTTTGTATAATATTTCTTATTTCATTAAAATCCTTAGTAATTACTTTGTTATGCTCCTCAGCACCACCACCAAGAACTGTAGCTGTAAATGAACTTTGATCGAGAATATCTTCATATTCTGTATTACCACTAATATCTTGGTTAGATATTAAGGCTTTAAATGCTGCTTTAACATTTGCACTCTTAGAAGTTGTTTCAAGTTTTACATAAATTGTTCTACCATATGCAACGTTTGAAACATATGCAGGTGGATTTTCATTATTTACACCTTTTAAAGCTAATTCCTCAAAACTTACATTATCACCAAATACATCTGAAGGTTTTTCAGGTGCATCTACACTTACTGTATAGAAGATTTGTTTGTAGGCAACAACCATAGTTTGTTTTTCCCCTTTAAATATAGAATTAAAATCTATATTTAATGCTTTATCTAAAACTTTTAAATTGCAACCAAACATTGTAGAAAGTTGAGATTTACTATATACCATGGCATCAGTATAACTCATTCTTGTAGGAATAGTATATTCAGATGAATATTTAGTATTCCATGTATCTAGTAAAGAATTTATTGAAGCATTAATAGTAGAATATGTTGGTGAATTAACAACTTTACTGCCATCATCACTCATACCAGGTAAATCAACACTTATAGTGATTGGTTTTCTTTTACAAGAAATTATATCAGGTTTATTTTCAATAAGATTTCTATTAGCAAGTTGTATAGCACCAGGGTAGGTTCTATCATTTATTGAATCTATTATTGAAATATCTGAAGTAGAGTCTGAAATACGTTTTTTTTCTCTTTTTACTACAATGTATTTATTTGGAGTGTCAAAACCTTCAGCAGGTACAAAGCTCTCAATACTTTCTCCATTAGAAGATAAAATTTTATTAGGGTCGTAAGATAAGCTATAGATATTTTTATCTATATCATTAATGTCATTTTTTAAAGTATCTCTTATAAGAGGTATATCTTCTATAATTGGTTCTTCAATAGATTTAATAGGATCAACTATAGGTTTAATATCAATAGGGTCGATAGCTTGGACTATATCTGTATTTAGTAAGTCATCATCTGTTTGTGTGCCCTCATCTAATACATTTTTTTCAATAGTTTTTTCAGATAAATTATTATCTGTTTTTATGCTATCTTTTGTGTCAATTTCTTCAGCAACTATATCCTCAGTTATAGATTCTTCATCTGAATTAGCATCTTTTACATTTGCTAGAAAAACATTATTTTCAGCTTTTACATTGTAAGTGTATGCAAATCCATTTAGAAGCATAACAACTAATAATCCTTGTGCTAATGATATTAAAAGTTTTTTTGTAGTTTTCATTTTATTTTCCCCCTTGTTTAATTTAGTTGTAATATTTGGTGCTTATTATATTTATACGAACAAAAATCAAGAAACTTTAGAAAAAAAAGAAAAAATAGAATATAAATACCAATTATTATGCGGTATAGAATGATTAGTCTTTTTTGTTGCACCATAACATTCATTTTATAAAAATGCTATAATAAAATTATAATTACTAGTTTTATTTTATAAGGAGATACAATGAAAAATATATTTTTTATAGGAGATACTCATTTTGGGGATAGTCATATTATTGATTATGAACAAAGACCATTTGAAAATGTAGAAGAAATGGATAGAGAATTAGTTAATAGATGGAACTCTGTTGTAACAGATGATGATACGGTTTTTATGATAGGTGATTTTTCTCTTTATTCTAAGGAAAAGACTACAGAGATATGTAATAAATTAAAAGGGCAAAAGATATTGATTGCTGGAAATCATGACAGTAATTCAGAAGAATATTATTATGAGTGTGGATTTAATAATGTATATCAATATCCAATAATTTTGGATGAGTTCTGGATGATTTCACATAAACCATTATACTTAAATAAAAATATGCCTTATGCCAATATTTATGGTCATGTACATGGAAATGAAATGTATGTTGATTATTCAAAACAATCATTTTGTGCATGTGTAGAACGTATAAATTATACCCCTATTTCTTGGGAACAAATAAAAGAAAAGATGAATCTTTTCTTTTAATTTAAATACTAAATAGTTGAAAATTCATATACTTTATTTAAAAAGTAAGTTCTGGATATAAAATTTTATAAGCTTTAGCTCTAGTTTTTACTTTTTCTTTATAATATTTTTTTTGCATATTCAACCATTTTTTCATCATCTTCATCATTGTTACGTAAACCCCATTTTCCCATCATATCATTCAAATTTGAATCACCTCCATTATTAGAGATATACCATGTCCAAAGCCTAATATTTATATCATCTAAGTTCAATGTCATGTGAATTTGTAATATTTAATCTAATTTGTTTAAACATCTCAATATCCTGAATATCATTTATATTCATTAAACCAACTCTAGGTCCTTCTTTATATTAAATATATTTTTTTATTTTTATAAATTATGTGAAGAATTATAGGAGAATATAAGATTATAAATAAAAAATTCTAGAAACTGTATATAAAAAATAATTTACCGGTAATTAAATTAAAGATTTATTACTTTTGTTTGATGAATTGTGTTTTTATAGTCAATGAAAATTTATGGTAATGTGATATGAGTAAGATTGAACTAGTTAAAAATTTAAGAAAGTTAAAAAATTTAAATTTACAAGGAACTTATTTTATGTAATAATAAATTTTTAGTAAGCAAGAAGTGAGTGAGGTAACATAATGAAAATAGGATTTGATCACGAAAAATATTTAGAAGAACAATCAAAGTATATCTTAGAGAGAGTTGATAGCTATGATAAGCTATATTTAGAATTCGGTGGAAAACTTTTCAACGATAGACATGCTATGAGAGTGCTTCCAGGATTTGATGAAAATGCAAAGATTAAATTACTACATAAGTTAAAAGAAAAAGTTGAAGTAGTAATATGTGTTTATGCAGGAGATATAGAAAGAAATAAAATAAGAGGCGACTTTGGTATTACATATGATATGGATGTTTTAAGACTTATTGATGACTTAAGAACTTATGAATTAGAAGTTAATAGTGTAGTTATTACAAGATATAATGGTCAACCAGCGACTACAGTATTTATAAATAAACTTGAAAGAAGAGGCATCAAGGTTTATAAGCATAAATCAACAAAGGGATATCCAACAGATGTTGATACAATAGTTAGTGATGAGGGTTACGGACAAAATCCATATATAGAAACTACAAAACCAATAGTAGTTGTAACAGCACCAGGTCCCGGTAGTGGAAAACTTGCTACTTGTCTTAGTCAATTATACCATGAATCAAAAAGAGGAAATGCAGCAGGATACTCTAAGTTTGAAACATTCCCAGTATGGAATGTTCCATTAAAACATCCATTAAATATCGCATATGAAGCTGCAACAGTTGATTTAAAGGACGTTAATATGCTTGATTCATTCCATATGGATGCATATAATAAGGTTACTGTAAATTACAACAGAGATATTGAAAGCTTTCCAGTATTAAAGAGAATAATAGAAAAGATTACAGGCAAAGAATCTATTTATAAATCACCAACTGATATGGGTGTTAACAGAGTTGGGTTTGGAATAGTTGATGATAATGCAGTTAAAGAAGCATCAAAGCAAGAAATAATAAGAAGATATTTTAAAACTGGTTGTGATTATAAAAAAGGATATGCAGATAAAGAAACTTTTGACAGATCCAAATTAATAATGGAAGAAGTAGACTTAAAAGAAGCTGATAGAAAAGTTGTTCTTCCAGCTAGAGAAAAATCTGCAAAATTAAAGATGGCTACAGATGAAAATGAAATTTGTCCAGTAGTAGCATTAGAATTAAATGATGGAACAATTTTAACAGGAAAGAGTTCAGATTTAATGGATGGAGCTGCAGCTGTAATAATCAATGCTATAAAATATTTAGCTAATATTTCAGATGACATATACTTAATTTCACCTGTTATATTAGAACCAATAATGAACTTAAAATCTAAGACTTTTAATGAAAAGAATATATCATTAAATTGTGAAGAAGTTCTTACAGCGTTAAGTATTTCAGCAGCAACAAATCCAACAGCACAAGTTGCTATGGAAAAATTACCTTTATTAAGAGGTTGTCAAGCTCACGCTACAACTATACTATCAAGAGTAGATGATACAACTTTAGGAAAATTAGGAATAGATGTGACATGTGATCCTAATTATCCATCAGAAAGTCTTTATTATAATAACTAAAGTCTTTATTTAAAGTAATTTTAGTTAAGGCTATGTTTTATCGGAGTGTTGATATATGCATAAGCAAAGTGGGCTGAGTAATTGAACTTAAGAACACTAAAATAAGTATAGTCCCATTTTAGCTTGCTCCCAATATAAAATTGAGACAAGCAGTAAATGTGACAATACTTATTAAGAGTTCTAAAAGTCCAATTACAATACCACTTCACCTATTGCAGATATCAACACATATTTAAAACAGAGCTTTAGTTAAAAATTAAAATATCAAAAGACTGTAATGAGATTTGTATAAAAATAAATCTTATTACAGTCTTTTATTTTTATATTAATTATATGTGAAAATGCAAAAGAAATGGCAAGAGTTATAGAGTAGAATGAAGAGTGTGATCTAGTTTGTGAGAAGAAGATTCCTTTAGCAATCCAAATAATATCCAATATATCTGAAATAGGAGTTAGTATGAATAATTTTTATGAGACTGATAAATTAAAAGATTATGATATAGTGAATGCAGTTACAGTTACATTTTCAGAGGATACGATAAACTAAGGTGTTTAATTTTTTTATCATATACTTCACTTCAATTTATTAAATATTAAAATAGTAGTAATTGTATTGAATTCTAAAAATCTAAAATTCTTAAGAAGAAAAGAAGTTTAGATTTTTAGAATAAATAAATTTTAGAATTTAAGAATTTGCTTGTGCAATGCGCATTTGATCAGTACATTCTTTTTCATATAAATTTTCTAAATAGTAATGATCCGTTAGTTTTCTTGTTAAGTTATCCCATAAATACACTCTTCTTTGAAGTTCTATTCCAAACTCGCCTTTCATTTTAACTTTTAATTCATCTAAATGAGGTTCATTTTCAAATTCTTCAAAACTCTTTAATTTTTGTGTCTTATAATCTGTAAGCATGGAAATAACAAATCGCCCATGTTCTTGTAAGTGCTCTTCTAATTCAAATTTTATAGTATTAATAAGACCACATATTACAAAGTGTTCTTCATAAATTCCTTTAGTACCATAGGCTCTTAATTGCTTATAAAACTCATCTTTTAACTCTATTAAATACTGAACATTGTTAATAACGCCTTCTTTTGGAGCGTATTTTTTTAGTAATCTAAATCCTCTTGCGATTCCGCCAATACTTCTTATGGCAGTATTGGTTAAGTCAATAGCATCTGAAATATATTCTTTAGTATTAATTTCTTCTATAAATGCATCAAATGCTTTAATGAAATTTTCTATAAGTAATCCTTCACTTAAGGAATCTTCCTGTCTTGCTTCTTCTTTTAATGTTTCTCTAGTTATGAAGAAATCACATAGTTCTTCTAACTCACAATCAGACATATTATCATCATTTATGTTTAAAATAAGCTCATTAACTTTTCTTGTTAAAGTTGGCTTTAAATCTTTAATATTTGTACTATTTAATTTATTTAATAAATCTTTTATTTCTTTATAAAACATATTTTCCTCCTAAAAAATTTCTGTTCATAGATTTATGGCTATCAAGGATAGACTAGGTATTGTTTATTTCTCAATTTATCCGTATATCGATTTATCTGTATAAAAGATATCTTTTTTATTGTTTAATAATATCTTACTATGATTAATTGATTATAACATATTTTGTAAATATCACATTGTTCAAAATATCTAAGAGGGTAATTGAAGCTAATGGTGAAGAATTATAAAATAAAATTTAAGAAGAATCCATTTTAAGTCTATGAGTGTGGCAAATAAGTAAAAAGAAATTATTGCATACGCTAATTTGAAAAAATCACAATAAACAAAGTTATGTAAATTGAATCAATAGAATTTAAAAGAAATGATAACTTAATAATGTGGATATGTTAACTAATAATGAATTATTTAGGGACTGGGGAAGTAAGTAAATATGAAATGTCCACTTTGATTATGTATATATCAACAAACTACTAAAAAACATAATAAAATCAAAACCCCTTGAAATAAAGAAACCTAGTAGTTTCAATACTTCAAGGGGTTTTCTGTTTTTAAATGGTGCCGCTAGCCGGATTCGAACCGGCACGATATCACTACCAGAGGATTTTGAGTCCACCACGTCTGCCAATTCCATCATAGCGGCATATTATTGAACAAGTTATATTCTACCATATTATAAAACATAATTCAAGTGAATTTTTTATTCTTTAGGAAATTATATCGCCTGAAAATCTGTGGATAACTTATAGAATACTGTATTTTAGAGGCATGATAAGTACATCTAAAGAATAAAAAATAATCATATGCCGCACCATTATTCCTGCATTGGATTTAGAAAGGGTGCATGGCTAAAAAAATCGACGGCTCCACAGTCGCCTTAGCGATTTTTTTATTACTTTTTTATCAAAATTTTTAAATAAAGGTTGTTACATAATAAATCATTTGCTAGAATAGGAATAGGGCAATGATATCCCGGCGGGATGATTTTAAGCCCGGTACTATATTAAAAAAGAAATTTAAGTTTTATTATAGTAATCATCTATTAATTAGGGAGAGGAGCAAATTTATATGATGTATTCAAAAGAAGTTGAAGAAATGTGTGTAGTTGCTAAGGGTCCTAATCACGGACCAGCACCAATTCCTGCAGAAGGAAAATGGGTACAATCTAAAGAAGTAACTGATATATCAGGATTAACTCATGGAATAGGTTGGTGTGCACCACAACAAGGAGCTTGTAAATTAACTCTAAATGTTAAGGACGGTATAATCGAAGAAGCTTTAGTAGAAACAATAGGATGTTCAGGAATGACTCATTCAGCTGCAATGGCTTCAGAAATATTACCAGGAAAGACTATATTAGAAGCATTAAACACAGATTTAGTTTGTGACGCTATAAACACAGCTATGAGAGAATTATTCTTACAAATAGTTTATGGAAGAACTCAAACTGCATTCTCAGAAGGTGGACTACCAGTAGGAGCAGGTCTTGAAGATTTAGGAAAAGGTCTAAGATCACAAGTTGGTACTATGTACGGAACTCTTGCTAAAGGACCTAGATACTTAGAAATGGCTGAAGGATACGTTACAGACGTAGCTTTAGACGAAGACAAAGAAATTATCGGATACAAATTCGTTAATTTAGGAAAAATGATGGAGAACATAGGCAAGGGTATGGATGCTAATAAAGCATTAGAAGAAGCTAGGGGACAATACGGAAGAGTTGCTGATGCTGCTGAATTAATGGACCCAAGACATAAATAATTATTTGTAAAGGAGGATTTTTATTATGGCACTATTTGAAAGTTATGAAAGAAGAATTAATCAAATCACTCCAGTACTAGAAAAGTACGGAATGAAAACTATAGAAGATGCGAAAGCAGTTTGTGAATCAATAGGAATTGATCCATGTACAATAGCTAAAGAAACTCAACCAATCGCGTTTGAAAATGCTGGATGGGCTTATACTTTAGGTGCTGCTATAGCTATAAAGAAAGGCTGCAAAAAAGCTGCTGAAGCTGCTGAGGCAATCGGAGAAGGATTACAAGCATTCTGTATCCCTGGATCAGTTGCTGACGATAGAAAAGTTGGTTTAGGACACGGAAACTTAGGAGCTATGCTTTTAAGAGAAGAAACTAAATGCTTCGCATTCTTAGCAGGACACGAAAGTTTCGCTGCTGCTGAAGGTGCTATCAAAATAGCTGAAAAAGCTAACAGAGTAAGAAAAGAACCATTAAGAGTTATATTAAACGGTCTTGGAAAAGATGCAGCATTTATAATTTCAAGAATTAATGGATTCACTTACGTTCAAACTAAATTTGACTACTACACTGGAGAAATTAAAGTAGTTCAAGAAAAAGCATACTCAAACGGAGAAAGAGCTAAAGTAAGATGTTACGGTTCTGACGATGTTAGAGAAGGTGTTGCTATCATGCATATGGAAGGCGTTGACGTATCAATCACTGGTAACTCAACTAACCCAACTAGATTCCAACATCCAGTTGCAGGAACATATAAAAAAGAATGTATGGAACAAGGTAAGAAATACTTCTCAGTAGCATCAGGTGGTGGTACAGGAAGAACACTTCATCCAGATAACATGGGTGCAGGTCCAGCTTCTTACGGTATGACTGATACTATGGGAAGAATGCATTCAGATGCACAATTCGCAGGATCATCATCAGTTCCAGCTCACGTTGAAATGATGGGTCTTATCGGAATGGGTAACAACCCAATGGTAGGATGTACAGTTGCTGTTGCAGTTGCTGTTGAAGAAGGAATGAATAAATAGTAATATCAATGCTTTCAGCGATTTATATAAGTTTTTAATTTATATAAAATAATCATGAAAACTATTGAAAAATGTATTTTGTCAACGGATTGTCAACGGTATTTTACATGTTGGCAGTCTATGTTGACAAATGATAAAAGAGTGACTTTTTAGTTGCTCTTTTTATTTAATATCTCTAAAGTCTTTTTTCTCATTTCATCTGTAACATGAGCATATACATCTAGTGTTATATCCATCTTTTTATGTCCTAGTCTTTCTTGCACAGATTTTATATTTGCACCCGCCCTTAAAAGCATAGTAGCATGAGTGTGCCTTAAACTGTGATAGTCTAATTTTTTAATTCCTAACTTATGATGAATTATATGAAAGCAATGTTGCATTACACGAGGTTGAATATAAGTGCCATTTTCTCGTACATTTATTAAATGTATTTTAGTGCCATCAGTTTCATTTATTTGTTTTTTATTATTAATTTTTAATTTAGCATAATATTCCTCATAATAAATTTTATCTTTTCTTTGCTGTTGTTTATATTTTTTTAGAATATTAATAATAGTATTATCAAGATCTATTATTCTGTAACTATCATATTTGGGAGGAGTAAAATACCATTGCTTATTTTTATACTGAACTTGCTTATTTATATCTAGCTTTTCGTTTTTTAAGTCAACATCATCCCATGTAATAGAAAATGCTTCTCCTAGTCTTAAGCCACATCTATATGGTGGCTTTAAAACAGCTGCAACCGCAGATGCATTTGTGAAAACTACTCGTGCAATGCAAGGCTTAGGACTAGCATCTAAAATAATACCAGCTTTATTATCTCCAACAGGATTAGCTATAACTAGAATAGAAATTGCTGGAGTAGTAGCAGCTAAACAATTAAATAAAGAAGTTGTTCCGGCTGTGGATTTATTTGCAGATAAAATAGAATATTTAAAAGATTCTACAAATGTTTCAGGCATGGGAGGAATGAGCCAAGAAATTACTAAAATATCTGATGCCACTAAAAAAGCTGTAGGTTCTTATATGGAAATGGACAATAGTGTACAAAGAACAGTGTTGAACTTAAAATATAAAAATACTACTATAACAAGTGATATTGCTAATAATGTTATAGAACAGTTTACCAATATGAATAAAACTATTACTAACAAATTAGATGAGAATTTAAAATCAAACTTAAGTAAAATACAGATAATGTTTAATAACAATAGTAAGTTAACAACATAAGAGCAAAATAATATTATGGCACAAATAGAAAATCATTATAATAAACAAAAAACTACAACTGAAAATGCTTTAAAAGAAATAAGTTCTATTTGGAGAGAGGCAAGTCAAGCAAATAGAGCTACAACCGAAGAGGAAAACAATAGAATAGATGAACTAAGATCGCAAATGACTACTACAGCTATTACAAATTTATCTGAAACTGAAAAAGAAAGTGCTGTTATTTTAGGTAGGGTTAAAGATCAAACAAGAAGAATAACAGCTGAAACTGCTACTGAAATAGTAAAACAATTGAATACGCAAAGACAAGAAACAGTTGATGCTGCTAATACTGAATATGCTGAAAGAGTGCATATTGCAGATCGAATAAAATCTATGAGGGGAGAATATGCAGAAGAAACAGCAAATAAAATTATAACAGAAGCAGAAAGGCAAAGAGATGAAACAATAGCTGCAGCTGATGCGACTAGGTCAGAAGGAATAGGAAAGTTAAAACAAGCTTATGAGAATTTAGAAACAAGTGTAGATATTAACACAGGACAAATTTTAACTTTTTGGGATAGAATAAAACAATGGTGGGATAATACTAGTTTTGGTACTAAATTTGCTGATATACAAACCAATGGTATTGTTGGAATGGTAGGACAAAAAACAAATAATTCAAGCAGCAAAAAAAGTACAAAACCTGTAAGCGAAATAGAAAAAGATTTATTAGGATCTACTAGTAATGGAGTTAAGAGAGCTACTTTAGGTAAAGGATACGCTAGTGGAACTAATTCGGCTACACAAGGATATCATGAAGTAGCTGAAAATGGAATAGAAATATTAGCCGGTAAATAAACTAGGTTGTTTAAAGGTGGAGAAAAGGTACTTAATAATGCAGAAACTAAATCAATCTTAAATAATTTAGGTCAAGCACCTGTTTATACACCACAAATACAAGGCTCTACCGGTGGAAATTCATATAGCTTTAATTTGGGAGATATAATTGCAGGTGGAAATGATAATATTGATGAAATAGTTAAAGAAGCAACTTATCAATTTGCATCTCAATTTAAAGAGGTTCTTACAAATATTAAAAAATAATGGATTATATGTTATAATTTTAGCTAGGGGTGATTATAAATGAAAAAACATATTATTTTATCCATTTTACTAGTAGTAGGAAGCGTATTATTGATAGGCTGTGCGCCAAAAGGTGAACCATCGGAGGTTCTGAACTCTTTTTATGAATGTATAAAAAATAATGATTCAGAAAATTCATATGAGTTATTATCAACAAAAAATAAAGAAGATATTGAAAAAGATGATTTTATAAAATGGGAAAATTATCATATGGAAACATGTGTATTAAAGGATGCAAAGGTAGAAAAAGTAAAAGAATATAAAGAAAAAGAGTTAGATGGAGAAAAGTATAAAAATGTAGTAGAGTTTAATGTTAAACAAAATTTACACGATAATTATAATAATAAAGATTTAACTGAAGAATATACTAGGTATGTTGTTAATGATAATAACGAATGGAAAGTTTATAAGGAAAAAACTGATATAAAAAGAGATATAGCAGAATCTATGACAAACTTAGCGGGAATGTATTATGACGGTGCTGGAAAAAATAAAGATATAAATCAAGCTGCTACTCTATTGAATGAAGCGATTAATATCAGCAAAGATGTTCCTCAAAGTTATTATTTATTAGGGACTTCATTAACTCAGCTTGAAAGATATGACGAAGCTATTGAAAATATTCAAATATTCTTAAATAAAGATATTGATAATTCTGAAAAATCAAATGCTTATAATGTTTTAGGTGTAAATTATCAAGGAAAAAAAGATTACTCTAAAGCAGTTGAATGCTATAATAAAGCAATTGAAATGGATGCTAATAATCAATATGCAAAAACAAATTTACAAAGAGTAAATACATTGATTGCATTAGGAATTTGATAAAAAATTGAGAAAAAGTTGAGAAAATACAAGTTTAAAATATAGTATAATAATTATAGAAATATTTTTAAAGCACTTACATTAGTTGTAGGTGCTTTTTATATGCTCAAAAGTAGAAAAAGGAGCAGATTATATGGATATTTATCTAATAGATGAAGCTAAAAATTATAAATTTCATTTTCCTGTTAATCCTTTAAATTCTTTATCTTTATCGAAAGAAAAAAGATACATTACAGCAGATATATTAGACTTTGGGGAAGTTGATATAACTCAAAAAGGAGAAAAAATAAGAGGAATAAGATTTAATTCTTTATTTCCCAAAGAGTATGATGAATCTTATTGCAGAGAAATGTATTTAGATACATCTTTGAACAGTAAAAAGTTAATAGAAGACTGGCAAGATATAGAACAACCATTAAGGTTAATAATAACGGATATAGATGTAAATGAATTAGTATTTATAAGTAAATTTACTTATGAATTTGTTGCTGGATAATTAGAAGATATTTATTTTAGTATAACTTTTAGAACTAATAGAGAAACAAAGATAGAAACTATAACTAGTACTAGCACAAATAGTTATAGTGGTGGCTTACAAGATAATAGACCTTCACAAGAACCAAAATTTAAAGATGGTGATACAGTAAAAGTAACTGCAAGTGCATTAAATGTTAGAAATGGTCCAGGAACTGAACATAATATTATCGGTACATTATACAAAGGACAAATGGTAACAGCTTATAGAGTTGAAGGACAGTGGTTACATACTTATTATGGTAATCATGGTGGTTATGTTCATATGGATTATATAGTAAAAGTTTAAGAAGTAGGTGATTATTATAGAATTAGTTTTAAAAAATAAATATAAAATACAACTACTTTCAGAACAAGGAACACTAAAAGAGAGCATAGACAGTATAGCATATACTTTAAATTTAACTTTGGTTGAAACTGATGAATTAAAAAACATAGGACTAGTTAAAGGCGATAGTATTCAGTTATATGATTATATGCTTAATAGTAATGAATATAAAAAAATATTCGATGGTACTGTTAGAGATATAAATGGTTCAAGAAAAAATAAAAAACTATCTATTATTTGCAGAGAAAGAACTGTCACTATAGAAGAAAGCGAAGATGAATATTTATGGAAAGACGGTCAAACAGCTACTCAAAGAGCTAAAATTATTTGTAATGATTGGGGAATACCAATAGGAAGTTTTAGTGAAACAAGCATTGGTCTAGCTAAAGATTTAAGAAAAGAATCTTTATTTAGTACGATGAAAAAAGATTTAAAAGAAACAGCTCAAAAAGGTGGAAGCCTTTATAAATTTAGAATGTCAGAAAGTTTAGATTTAGTTGAGCTAGAAAGTAATAGTATGGTTTATAAATTAGATAGTATAGCAGAAGACGTTCAATCAAAATCAAGTCTTAATGGAGCTGTAACACAAGTAAAAGTTTTAGGCAAAGAAGAAACAAAGAAAAGTACTAAAAAAATAAGACTTCTGGCAGCAATGAAGAAAAAGAATTAATATTATCTCCTATAATTGGTGTATTTAAAAAAGATACAGAGAGATATGAAACTATACAAAAGTTATTTCAAGATGAAAAAATTGACGATTATTCAAAAGCTAAAAGTAAAGCTGATGCATTATTTAGCAGTGGAGAAGATAGCATATCAGTATCTTGTATTAAAGACATAAATACTATACGACCAGGTGACAAAGTAAGCTTGTATAATGATTTTTACTACGTTACAGATATAACACACGAGTTAGGCACAGGTGGAAAAATGGATTTAACACTAATGAGTTGGGAAGGGGTGAAATCTAAGTTTTATGGAGAATAATATTTTTGAAGATATAAAAAGAGTAATGGATAATAACTTTAAAAGTGGTATTAATGAAGCTATGTTTTCTAATAGTCTAGTATTAGGTACAATAACCACTACAGGACTTAAA
>NZ_CAURTC010000032.1:0-45635 GCF_963527835.1 uncultured Clostridium sp.
TACGGTGGTGTGAGAGGACGCTAAATAAAATAATTATTTAGCTCCTACTCGATTACCCCTTGGGTCCATAAAATGGAAAAATAATAAATATTTTTAAATTTTAATTTATTTTCTCAAAAAAGGCCCTAAATTAGAAAATGCTATTGTATTGTATAACGAAAAGATTAATGGGATAATAATACACATATAGAAAAAAGATAGTATATATAGATAATTTTCTAATATGATAATTATATACCAAAAAATGAATTGACAGGAACAAGGTTTTTGGTATAATGATAAAAGTGGGTTTTTAACTATAAAAATCCAATTAAATTAAAAAGGTAATATATCATGGTATTTTATATCTAACTTTACATTAATATGTTGTGATGGTATAATTTATAATGATTTTAAAATTAGGAGGGAAAGAAATTATGTTTAACAGAGCAAACAAAATGACAGCTTTATTAGTAGCTGCCGCAGCAGTAGTTTCATTAGTTCCAGCTACTGGAGCTAATGCAGCAGACGTTAAGAGAATATCTTCAGAGGATGGAAAGGTTTATCATGCAGTAGCATTTAAAGATGGACAATTTTATCTTGATGGAGAAGTAAATGATAAAGATGAAGCTGCTTACTATTTAGCAAGCGGAAAATTCGATGAATTAAAAGATGTTGATTCAAATTCAGAAATTTCAATATATGGAGAAAAGTATGTAAATGTTGAAGATGGAGATTACTTTGTTGACTTAACAAATGGTAAAGTTAGTGATGAAGATCTTGCTGAAGATGATGCAGATGATGCAGCAGCAGCATTAAAGAAAAAGATAAAAGATAAAGCTGATGACAGATACGATGAAGATGATAAGGAACCAGCAGTAGAATTAATTGAAGAAGGAAATAAATTTGGAGAAAGCTGGTTTAAAGCTAAGTATAAAACTAGCAAATATACAAATAAATTAGACGCTGAGACTGAAGGTAAGGAATTAAATATTTATACTGATGTAAAAGGTAACTACATTGATGCTGATTATAATTTAGGATCTATTAAAGTTAAAGTTGCAGAAACAAAAGCAATAGACGGAAAAACTACTACATCTTCATCAGTAACTATAGAAAATACTGATAAAGAGTATAAGAATAATAAAAATGATGCTAAAGTTTCAGCTTCAGTAGTAGCAGGTCCAATATTAGGACAAGATTCTAAGTTCATCTATAGATTAGCTACAGTAACAGTTGAAGCTACACCTAAACAAGGAAATACCGCTGTTATAACAGAAATCAATGGAAAAGAAGAATTTAATGGACGTTCAGTAGATTTAAACGTAATTCAAAAAATATCTAAAGAACAAGCTTCTGATACAGTAGATGGAGCTAAATATGCTAAAACTGTTAATACTTATGTAATAAGTAATGATAAGGGTGACAAAGATAATAAAGATGTAGAAGCTTTTGATAAGTATTTAACTAATATTAAAGCTGGAGAAAAAAATGTTAAAGCGACTATAGCAAATGGAAAAATAGTTGTTTATAGAATTAATAGTAATGATGAAATAGATGCACAAACTGCAACATTAAAAACAAAATCAGGATGGTACTATACTGATTGTGAGTCAGAAACAACTGGTGAAGGTATTAAAATTAGTGAGGATGCTGACGATAAAGCTGCTGTAGATGTAGATGTTGATGGTAACCTTTGGAGATTAGACGGTGGATTTGTTTACAAATGGGATAACGAAGATGACTGGGATAAAGTTTACAAAGTAGACGGATCAATGGATCAACTTTCAGTTTACAACAAAGATAACATGGTTACTTGGAATGAAGATGATGAAGTTTATTCAGTAATCGGAGCTAAAGAAGAAAAAGAAGACGAAGACAAGACTGAAGAAGTTAAAGCTGGATGGAACCAAGCTGCTGATGGAACTTGGACATTCGTTAAAGCTGACAACACTAAAGCAACTGGTTGGTTCCAAGATGGAGCTAATTGGTACTTCTGTAATGCAGCTGGCGTTATGCAAACTGGATGGGTTAATGATAACGGAACTTGGTACTTCTGTAATGGTTCAGGCGCTATGATGACTGGATGGATGAACGACAATGGTACTTGGTACTACTTAGCAGGAAATGGTGCTATGCAAACTGGTTGGATCAATGACAATGGTACTTGGTACTTCACTGATGGATCAGGAAAAATGTTAGCTAACACAACTGTTAATGGTTATGTTTTAGGAGCTAATGGAGCTTGGGTTAAATAATTTAAGCTTTCAATATTAAAGGACTTCCTTTTGGAAGTCCTTTATTTTTATCGCTATATTTTAAGTGAGTGTTGATATTATAGTATAAATCTCATGGACAGAGGAATTTACTTTAACAACTCTAAAAATAAAGCTTAGTCCAATTAATGCATGCTCCAATCAAAGATTGTTGACAAGCAATTAATTGTACAAATCTTCATTAAGAGTTCTAAAAAGCAAATTCCAATGCCAGTTCGCCCTTATACGATAATATTAACACTATCTTAAAAACATAGCATTTTATTGATAGTATATTTTAGTAAAATGTTTATTTTGTATGAATTCTATTGGTAACTATAAGAGATAAAATAAAAATGATATATTTTAACATATGTTTATATATGCAATATGTGAAGCAACATTGCAATTGAGCTTTGAGAATACTTAATGAGTATTGTCACATTTACCGCTTGTCTTAATTTTACATTAGGAACAAGCTAAAATGGGACTATACTCATTTTTAGTATTCCTAAGTTCGTTTCATGTATGCATATATCAACACATTTAGAAAAACATAATAAAAAATTAAGGGGATATGTAATGCATTTTATAGCTTAAAATGGTAAAATAATAGTATATATGCAATAGGAGGAAGAATTATGAATAAAAGATTAAAAAGAATTATTGCAATTGCACTTACAATTAGTGCATTTTCAACAATACAACCAACAAAATATATGAACTTATTTACTACAGAAGCATATGCTGCAAGTAGCCATATAAGCAATTTGATATTAAATAAAACTGATACATCAAATGAACTTAAGTTGTATAGAGATGAAGAGTATGATACAAGTACAGAATTTAAAACTAGTAGAAGCGAATATTATGCTAAGACTTCGTTAAAAAGCGTTAATATAAGTTGTGATACAGATTCTAATTATGTAACTTATATCTTCACAGATAATAATAAGAAATCAAGTGCATTTGAATCAGATGAAGAAATAGAGCTTGGAAAAGGAACTACTACTTTATATGTAAGAACTTATAAAGAAGGACGTTTTGATAAAAATAATGTAAAGAATGATGTTTCAGATGAATATGAAATTCATGTAGAAAGAACTTCTTCAGGTTCTTCAAGCAATAGTAGTGTATATTTATCTAGTATTTCTTTAGACTATGGTAAAATATCTTTTTCTAAGACTAAGACAAGCTATGACGTAGATGTAAATTCATCAGTTGATGAAATAGAAATTAAAGCCAAACCATCAGATAAAGATTATACAGTAAGAATAGATGGTACAAAAGTAAAAGATAGCAATGGATACAAGGAAAGTGTAGATTTAAAAAAAGGTAAAAATGTTATTGAAATTGAAGTTACAGATGAAGATGATAATGAAAATATATATACATTAAATGTATATAGAGGTGGAAGAGATTCTTCAAGTTCAAATTCAAGCAATTCAGGTAAAGAGGATAATAAGCAAGATCCTGTATATTTGGATGATTTAATTTTAAATGATGGAGATGTTGAATTCGATTTTAATAAAAAAGTTACTTCATATGATATAAAAGTAGCATCTTCAATAGATTCAATTAAAATTGAAGCTGAACCAGATGATGATGATTACATTGTTAAAGTAAATAATAGTAAAGTAAGCTCTAAAAATCAAAAGACTGTTGATTTAACTTTAAACAAGAAAAATGTAATAGAAGTTAAAGTGACAAATGATGATAATGAACAAAGAATATATACTTTAAACATAACAAGAGGAACAGTGTCTTCATCAAATGATAATAATAGCAATAATAATCCAGGTACAGTAACACCAGGTGGAACTGTAACTCCAGGTGGTGGAAATAATAATAGTAATTCATCAAATAATAATGTAAGTGCTGCTAAGAATAAATGGGTTAAAACGTCAAATGGAAACTGGCAATATTATGATGAAAGTGGACTAGCTTTAAAGAACAAGTGGTTCAATGATACTAGTAAAAATAAGTGGTATTACCTTGATGATAATGGATATATGAAAACAAATTGGCTACAAAATAACAATAAATGGTATTACTTAAATTATGATGGTTCAATGGTAACTGGTTGGACTAAAATAAATGGATTCTGGTATTACTTAAATACTGATGGAACAATGTTAGTTGGTTGGTATAAAGTAGGAGATAACTGGTACTACTCAAATGCCGATGGAGCTATGAGAACAGGTTGGTTACAAGAAGGAAAGACAAAATACTATTTAAATACTGATGGAACAATGCAAAAAGGACAAAAGACAATAAATGAAGTGAATTATAACTTCGATGCTAGTGGGCAATTAGTAGAATAGAATATTATTAGGCTCTGTTTTAAATGCGTGTTGATATATGCAATAGGTAAAAGTGGCATTGTAATTGAACTTTTAGAACACTTAATGAGTATTGTCACATTTACTGCTTGTCTAAATTTTATATTTGGAGCAAGCTAAAATGGGACTATACTCATTTTAGTATTCTTAAGTTCAATTACCTGTCCAGCTTTACTTATGCATATATCAACACTCTGCTAAAACACAGCCTATTATTAAAATGTTTATATAAACACAAAATTATTTACAGGACCTAAAAAGCATAGGATGCATCCTATGCTTTTTTTACCCCTGGGGTAACCCAAGTTTTGTTGATACTATTGTATTTAATTTATTTATAGATAGATTAAGTTCATGTATTTGTTTTTCTAGTCTTATTAATAGATAACTGCTCACTGCCACAGGAAAGCCAACATTACCAATTAAATTAACTAATTCATTAATATCCATATAATTAATCTCCTTCATATATATATATTGTGTACGTTAGCATAATACACAATATTTATACTAATTTAAATATTGGCTCAGTTTATTGAGTGTTTTTTTCTTTTTACGCTGTAAGGTAGTGTATGGAATTTTAGTTATTTCTGAATATCTTATTAAAGGATTATTTTGTATTAGTATAAAGTCTATTAAATCTTTTTCATCATCATCTAACTTACTTAAAGCTAATTTTAAGTTATTTATTTCATCATTTTTATATAAAATTTCATCTGGAGTTGGTTCATTAGAACGTAATACATATTCTAGATTGTCACTTAGAGTTAAAGCGTCAGATCCTTCAGCACTACTTCTTTTTTTATTTTTATTTGATAAGTCATTTATTTCGTTTTTAATAGCATTTGTGGCATATGCAACAAATCTATGTCTAGATTGTGTATAATAAGAAATGCATTTAAAAAGAATAGCATAACATTCATTTTTTATATCATAAAAATCATAACCATCTGTAAAAGTTTTCTTAGAAATGTTTAATATCATAGGCTTGAATTCCTCTGCTAGTTTTTCTTTGGCTTCATAATCACCTAATTTCGCTAAATAAACTAGTTCTTCTATGTGCTTATAGTCCATTTTCCCCTATCCCCTTTCAAAATTGATTATTACTTACATTTAATATGGTTTTAATTTTGTAATATAAGTAATAAATTGTCTGTTTACATAATATATATGTTTTGACTTGTAAAAAAACCAATAAAAGTAAAATATTTAGAGAAAAATTATATTATTTATAGATAATTAACATAATCTTAAACAATCAGCACGATTATTAACAGTAATTGAATAAAATGATTATATTTTAGGGTAATGTTGATATGTGCATTAGCAAATTTGACGGAATAAGTAAGCCTTAACTAAAATATATAAAATAAATAAGCTGTGCCTTTAATGACACAGCTTATTTTAGTTACTATTTAATTTTATATTGTAAGGCAAAATGTGTAGGTGTTTTTTTATATATAATATTTGATATATTGTTAATTAAATTTTATTTAACTGTATACTTTTTAACTTCCTTTTGAGTTAATTGGGCATTTTCAATACTAACAAAAGATCCTTTGCTTGTTAAAAAGAAGTTTTTATCAATTATTAACTGCATTAAAGCTTTTACACTCTCATCAGTTAAATCATTTTTAACATTAGTTATATTTATATTTGTTTTAGAACCAGTAGAATTTATAAAAGTCATTGATAAAATATATTCCATTTTAATTCCTCCTAAAGATTATTAATTTTAATATTTTCTACAATAAATTACATAGATATTTAAAAAGTATTGTATTGTAATTTATTATATTTTCATGCGTGGCAATAAAGTAAGGTTTTTTAGTTTGAGTTTTATTCATTCATTAATTTTGATGAATCATTTATGATATAGTTTCTACAATCAGCATCAAGTACTTTTTCTATTGCACTAGCAACTTCAAAGTAATCGTCAGCACCTATTGATGGATTAACATTTGAAAATGTCTTTTTTGTATAGATTGGATCACCTAATTTATCAACCCCCTTTTGTACTTCAATACCAAGTGAACAACCTGTTACTAATTTTGTTATAGCCATGAAAGCATTCCTCCTTATATTTTTTTAAAACCTAGCATTTGATTTGATTTACACAAAAGATATATGTTGGTGTGATAAAAATAACCGATTATTTGTAAAAAAAATTAATTATTAAGTAATAATTGGATTTTTGTGTTTAAAAAAATGGCTATAATTGTTATAATTGCTTATGTAAAGTTTATATAGGCTTAAACGATAATTAATGTAGGATAAAAGCTTAATTTACTAAGAAAAAGGGAGGAGGAAATTGCTAAAGTTAATGTTCATTTAGCAATAAAATAAATGATGAAAATTAATTTTAAAAGAGTTATTTCACAATTGTTAATATTGACAGTTATGATAACAGGAATTCAACTTGGTAATATTAAATCTGCAAGTGCAGTGGAATTGAATTTAGGATTTGTTGTAGAAGCGGGTGGAGCTAATTTAGATGTTAATAAGAGTTCTTCAAATGCTTATTATACAGATGAAATTGATATGTCAGTATCAACTATTAATATAAAATCAAGTGATACGTCATATTACAAATTAGAAGGGGTCACCTCTAGTTCAAGTGGTGTAAAAATTGCAAGTTCAACAACTAATGGGGTTACAAGCTATAAAATAGCTGTAACTAAATATAATGATTTTAATGCTACTATTAAAGTAAAAGATTTAGGGACTCAGGAAGTTAAATCTTATAATGTTACTTTTAAATTTAAAGAAGAAAATGCTGATACTTTTAAATTTAACAAAATCATGATAGTTGCATCTGGTAGTGGCGGATCAATGACTCTTGATTTAGACTATAATTCTGATGGTGATGATTACTATATCTCGGGCTTAGGTGATGATGTAGATACAGCTAAAGTTAGTATTGTAGATGAAAATGGTAAGGCCATAACTTCAGGTGTTAAAATTACTATGGATGGTAAGACAGGTACATTTAAGTTGTTAGGTGGAGAAAATGAAATACTTATTAGTAGAACAGTTAATGGACGTACTAAGACATTTAAACTTGTAATTGCTAAAAAAGGCAGTGCTAAATTAAAGTCTTTAACAGGTGTAACATTATCACCTACATTTAATCCAGAAACTACAGATTATACAGCTACTGTTCCAACAGCAACAGATAAGGTTATATTAAAACCAACAGCAGCAGATAATTCATCTACTATAAGAATAAATGGTGTTCTTGTAACTAGTGGAGCTAATAGTCAACCTATATCATTAAAAGAAGGAAAGAATGATATAACTATTAGAGTAACTACAAAAGATGGAGAAGTTGGAGTTTATAATTTAGAGGTTACTAGAACTGAAGCACCAAGAAGTTCTTACTTAAAATCTTTAAAAATAAATTCAGCATCGCTTTCACCATCATTTAATAAACAAACCTTTGATTACACAGCTACGGTTGAAAATAAAGTAACTGCTGTAACTGTTACTCCAGCAGCTGAATATGCCACATCAACTATTAAAGTTAATGGCAAAACTGTTGTAAGTGGAGGAACTACAGGTTATATTAGTTTGGATGAAGGCTCTAACGAAATAGAAATAAAAGTTACTGATGCTAAAGGTGATACTAGTACTTATGATATAGTTATTACAAGAAGATATGGAAAAGATAATGTGAAACTTTCAAATCTTAAGAGTACAGAAGGAACTTTATCACCAAAATTTGATCCAGAAACATATCTTTATACTGTAAAAGTGGACAGGGCTGTAGGAAGAACTAAAATTGTATTTAAAGCTCAAAATGATAAAGCAACTATAAAGGTAAATGGCAAGGAATATGCAAGTGCACAAGAATCTGATTATATTGATTTAAAGATAGGTGCAAATCTTATTAACATTGAAGTTGTAGCAGAAGATAAGAAAACTACTACTTTATATAGAGTTAGTGTAATTAGAGATAGAATTGAAGCTGTTAATGAATGGGTATTATCAGGTGATGATTGGACATTCTATGATGCACTAGGTAACCAAGCTAAAAATAGATGGGTTAAATATGATAATCAATGGTATTTTGTAAATATCAATGGATATATGGAGAAAAACGGCTGGTTTAATGAAAGTGGTGAGTGGTACTATCTAAATGGAGACGGTACAATGAAAACTGCTTGGTTCAAAGATAATGGATATTGGTACTATCTTCAAGGTGATGGTAAAATGAAGAATTCTGGCTGGGGATATTATGATAAAGAGTGGTACATGTTTGGACCTAATGGAATGTTAGAAACAGGTTGGAAACAACATAAAGGCAACTGGTATTTCTTATTAGACAACGGTACTATGAGAAGAGGCTGGCAATATTATGATTTAAATTGGTACTATTTAAATGATGATGGAACAATGAAAAAAGGCTGGCTATATGATGGAAAGAATTATTACTATTTAAATAATAGCGGTGTAATGAAGACAGGCTGGCAAAGAATAAATAGTAAAGATTATTACTTTGATTCATCAGGAAAAATGAAAACAGGATTCATCTTCTTAGATGGTAAGTGGTATAACTTAGGACAAGATGGTTCATTAAATTAATTTGGACTAGTTGGTCACTGTCACCAAAAAAAATGCTATGAGCTTTGCTTATGGCATTTTTTTTGCGCAAAAATTGTAATAGTAACAATTGATAAAATTATGAAATTAGATGAATAAACTAGTGACAATCGCTAATATGAGAAAGTGACTGTCAATTTACTCTGAAATAACCAAGCTGGTGACAG
Source organism: uncultured Clostridium sp. (assembly GCF_963527835.1). Lineage (GTDB taxonomy): Bacteria > Bacillota > Clostridia > Clostridiales > Clostridiaceae > Clostridium. The sequence goes on from NZ_CAURTC010000032.1 coordinate 9,346, forward strand.
GAACCATGTTATATTGGTGACTGTCACCATACTAAGAGCTATATGTAATTATAGGAATAAGAAGAATAAAAATGAAAAAATACAAGGTTTTAGTCTCATTAAAATGAATATATATAAAATTTTGTAAGAAAAAATGGTTTTTGTAATATACAATAGTTTTAAATTCTTTTCAAGGAAATATAATCTAGTAATAAATAAAACAAAAACTATTTCCAAGCAAGTCGAAAAATGTTAAAATAAATCCATGGCGAGTGAGGTATAAAAAACAAATGTATAAATGACTTGAATAACTTATGTAATATTTATGAGCGTTTTTTATACAGCAAAGCCGTGCTTACAAAAGATAAAGCTTTTATAAAGTTTAAGTATTACAAAGGATAAAAGAACAAGGAGAGAAATGAATATGATAAAAAGAATGAACAAATTAACAGCTCTTTTAGTTGCTGCAACTGCTGTAGCTTCAATAGTTCCAACAGGGGTTAGCGCTGCTGACTACCAAAGAATAGAATCAAAAGATGGTACAATTTATAATGCAGTAGCATTTAAAGATGGAAAATTCTTTGTTGATGGTAATGTTAAAGATGGAGATACTGATGCTGCTTACTACTTAAATGATGGAAAGTATTCAGAATTAGATAACATTGACACTGGAGTAGATGTTGATGGAATATATGCTGATAAATATCTTTCAGTTGATGGTGGAGATTACTACATCAATTTAGAAACTGGTAAAGTTATAGATGAAGATTTAGCAGAAAACAATTTAGACGATTTAGCAGTATCTTTAAGAAAACAAATTAAGGATAAAGCTGATGACAGATATACAACTGAACATGGTGATTTAAAATCAGTTGAAGATTTCACTTTGCTTGAAGGTGCAAAATTCACTGATGCTTGGTATGGCGTTAACTATGATGGAAACAATGTTTACACAGACATTAAAGGAAATTATATAGATGCTGACTACAACTTAGGAAAAATTAAAGTTGAAGTTACAACTGGATCAAGTACAAAATCAGTTACTTTAAACAATACTGAAGATACTGAAAAATCAATTACAGATGGACAAAAAGTATCTGCTAAAATTACTGACGCAGAAGTAATTGGACAAGACTCTAACAACATCTACAGAACAGCAACTATAGAAATAAGTGCTGGAACTGATACAGTAGCAAAAATCAATAATGTTGATGTAACTGCAGAAGATGGTAAAGTAGAATTCAAAGTTATCCAAAAAATATCAAAAGCTCAAGCTTCTGATACTATAGATGGAGCTAAATATGCTAAAACAGTATCTAACTATGCTGTAACAGATGAAAAAGGTGCTGATGCAACTACAGAATTAGCTGATATGTCATTCAACGTTGTTGGTGGAAAATTAGTAGCTTACAAAACAACTGAAACTAATGGAAAAGTAACTGTTGAAGCTAAAACTGTTAAATTCTCTACTGAAAGAGGATATACTTACACTGAAATCAAAGACGTAAAAGATAAAGAAGAAGGAACAGCTTTTGATATCGACGTTGATGGTAACATGTGGTTATTAGATGGTGGATTTGTTTATAAATTTGATAATGTTGATGAATGGACTAAAGTTTACAAAGTAGACGGATCAATGAATCAAATGTCAGTTTACAACAAAGGCAACATGGTTGTTTGGAATGAAAAAGATGAAGTTTACTCAATAGTTGGAAACAAAGAAGACTCAGGTGAAACTGAAGATTCTCAAGGATGGGTACAAGCTGAAGATGGAAGCTGGACATTCGTAAAAGAAGACGGAACTAAAGCTATCGGTTGGATTAATGATAATGGAACTTGGTTCTACACTAATGCATCAGGAGCTATGTTAACTGGATGGCAAAACGTTAATGGTACTTGGTACTTCTTAAATCCAATTTCAGATGGAAGTAGAGGAGCTATGAAAACTGGTTGGATCAATGATAACGGAACTTGGTACTATACTAATGCATCAGGAGCAATGCAAACTGGATGGCAAAATGTTAATGGTACTTGGTACTTTATGCAAGGATCAGGAGCTATGAAGACTGGTTGGTTAAATGACAACGGAACTTGGTATTATTTAAATGCATCAGGATCAATGCAAACTGGTTGGTTAAATGATAACGGAACTTGGTACTACTTAGATGGTTCAGGAAAAATGCTTTCAAGCACAACTGTTAATGGTTATGTTTTAGGAGCTAACGGAGCTTGGATCAGATAATTATCAAATAGATAATTATTTTAAATAAAAAGGATGGGTTTATCTCATCCTTTTTTTTGTGTAAAAATAGTTACTGAATTAAGGTGTTAATATCTATATAAAGAATTTAAAGTTTTTTACGAAATAGATAGTGATTAAATAATTAATTTTTATATATAATATAGAAATTAATAAAAGACAAAATTAGAGAGGAAGAGTGAAATGGACTTTTATAAAAATTTAAAAGTAAAAACTAAATTAATAGGATCATTTTTATTTATGGCAATGATTGTAATATTAATTGGTAGCGTTGGAAGAGAAGCATTAATAAACATAAATAATAATGTAAAGGAAATATATAATGTAAATTTACAAGCTATGCAAAAAATCTTATCGATAAAAGCAAATTTAGAAACAATAAATGGGAAAATATTGCTTGAAATGCACGAAGATCATGAAAATATGTTTGAAAATGCTAAAATAGAAATAACTCAAAAAGTTAAAGAAAATACTACATACATAAAAGAATATGAAGAATTAAATATTTCAGATAAAGAAAGACAAGCATTTAATAATTTTAAACAATATTTAGAAAAATATAGGATAGAGAGAGAAAGTCTGGTTAGTTATATTTATGAGGGTAACTTTGAAGGTGCTGAAAAAAAATATTTAGACATACAACCTATACAACAGGAAATGACTAAAAGTCTTAATGAACTTGTAGAGATAAATCAGAATATCGCTAAAACAGCTAATGAGAATAATAAAGATACTTTTATTAAAGCTAAATTATTTATTGATGTTATAATTATAATATCAATTTTAATTGCAATTACACTTGCATTAAGTTCATCACTTATTATATCTAAGTTATTAAACAAAATGATAAATTTTGCAGAAAAGTTAGCTCTATATGATTTTTCAACACCACTTGATATTGGAACAACTAATGAATTTGGAAAAGCTGCTAATGCTTTAAATAAAATGCAAGAAAATATAAGAGAATTAGTGAAAAATATAATGGATGATTCTCAAGATATAAGTTCAGCTAGTGAAGAACTTTCAGCTACAGTTGAGGAGTTATCAGCAAATGCAATGCATATAAATGAAGCTGTAAATGAGATTGCAAATGGAATGCATGAAACGAGTGCAACATCACAAGAAGTGACTTCAGCTATAGAAGAAGTAGATTTAAGTATTACTCAGCTTTCTTCTAAAGCAGTACAAGGAAGTAATAATGCTAATAAATTTAAGGAAAAAGCTTTAGTAGTTCAAAATAATAGTAAAATAGCTATTGAAAATACTGAAAAGTTATACAGTGAAAAAGAAAAGAGAATGATGAGAGCTATTGAAGATGGTAAAGTAGTTGATAATATAAGAGATATGGCAGATACAATATCTAATATAGCAAGTCAAACTAATTTACTTGCATTAAATGCAGCAATAGAAGCAGCTAGAGCTGGAGAAGCTGGAAAAGGTTTTGCAGTTGTTGCAGAAGAAGTTAGAAAGCTTGCAGAACAATCATCATTAGCAGTAACTGGGATACAAGATACAATTATTGAAGTTAATAAAGCATTTAAAATAAGTATTAATACTGGCACAGATATACTTAAATTCATTCATGATGATATACAAGAACAATTTGATGCATATGGTGAAGCAGGACATCAATATTATAATGATTCTGATTTCGTAAGTAAAATGTCAGAAGAAATTTCATCTATGTCACAAAATGTAGCTTCTACAATAGGAGATGTGAGTAAGGCAATTCAAAACATGGACACAATAGCTCAAAACTCAAATGAAAGAGTGGACTTAATTAAAGAAAGTGTTAATGAGAGCACAAGAGCTACAAATGAGATAGCATTGGCTGCACAAGGTCAAGCAGAATTAGCTCAAAAACTTACTGAAATGGTACAAAAATTTAAGATTTAATATTGGAAAAAATTACACCTCAGTGTAAGTCGACGAGTCGACGTTTACCCTTTGGATGTAATTTTTTTTCATAATGAACATTGGTCAATTTTATATTTAAACTCATCAGTATAAGTGGTATAATATTTTATATTAATACTATTGTGGAGTTGTTTCCTATATTTTAACATTATTATGTAAAATATAAGTAAATACAATAGAGTATATAATTATTAGTGTTATATACAGTACATAAATTAGAAATTATTATAATAAATTTTTTAATTGTAACATTATCAAGGGGGAAGAACGATGATAAAAAGAATTAAGAAAATAATGGCATTAGTGCTTGTTGCAACTTCTGTAGTAGCTATAGCACCTAAAGATGTATTTAAAGGAAATGTTACTGCTTATGCAGCTACAACAAAAGAAGGGATGCCTACAGAACAAGAAATAATAGGTGCATTACAAGAGGAGCTAAAAAAAGAGTATTTAGGATGTTTAGCAGTTAAAGTAATTCCAGAACCAGTAAAAACTTTAAATATAACATTAACTACTAGTGAAGCAACTAAAATAGCAACTCCAATTGCTGAAAAGAAGGCAAAACAAATAATTGAAGCAAAAGGATTGCATGACGGTGATCCTGGATATGATGATGCAGTTAAAGCTACAACTAAGGTAATACTTACACAACTTGTACCAGTATTACAAACAACATGTAAAAATATTCCGATATATAAATATGCTGCAATAGGAACTGATGGACAAACAGTTATTGGCAAGGGATTTGTTGTTGGAGGAGGCGTAGAAGCATTATTACTTCAAACAGGAAAATCGCCTATATATGTAGATGCAACTAATTTAGATAGTACTATTGTAAATGAATTAATAGATAAGATTAAAGGTGTAATAGGAAATATTAGTGGTACTATTACTGACGCTTTAGATGATATAGCTGATTCTGTGGATAAAATTTCAAATTCTATAACTGATTTATTTGATGATCTAGATGATAGTACTGATGACTTCTTTGATAAAATAAACAAAGATGAAGGCTGGGACAAACATGATGGATATGTTTATTACTATGATGAAGATGGCATTAAATATAGAGGTGTTCATGAAATAGACGGTAAAAATTATTATTTTAATAGAGTTGATGGAGCTATGGAAACAGGCTGGCAAATTGTTGACGGAAAGAGATGCTATTTCTCACCTAAAAAAGGTTATAAGCTTTATAGTCAATGGATAAAAGATGGAGATAAAATATATTGTCTTGATGAAAAAGGTGAAGTTAGAAAATCACAGTGGGCTCAAGATGGAGCAAATTCATGTTACTTAAAAGCTGATGGAACAGTAGCTAAAGGATGGTATTCTGTAAATAGAGATGAGAGATATTACTTTAATGAAATTACTGGATATATAGAAACATCAAAGTGGATATATGATGATCAAGAATGGTACTATTTAAAAGATAGTGGAGTAGCAGCAACCGATTGGGAATGTATTAATGGAAAATGGTATTGCTTTAAATCAACTGGTAAAATGTATTCAGGTTGGTTTAGAAATGAAGGTAGTTGGTATTATTCAGATTCTGCTGGAGCAATGCAAACAGGATGGGTATATCATAAAAATAAATGGTTATATTTAGATGATAGTGGAAAAATGAAGAAGAATGAATGGTTATCAGTAGATGGAAAATGGTATTACTTTAATTTAAATGGAGAAATGATTACTAGTTCAAGATATATAGATGGAACAAAATATCACTTTAATTCAGATGGAAGTTTACAATTATAATATTTACCATTTTGTGGCAGTTACTATATGTTGTGACTGTCACTTTTTTATATTTGGATAAATGGTGACAATAACTTTTATGTTTTAAATCTGAATGAACGGTGAAATAATACAATATATTTATAGGGATTAAAGCAAGTTTATTAGTATGAGAATTTTCTAAAATGATAATTCTATTTTTAATTATGAATTTATAACTATTTATTGTATAATGTATTAATATATAAGATTATTATGGGAAATAAACTAAGTATATACATTATAAGAGAGGGCGATAAAATATGAATAAAAAAATAAAAAGAATTATTGCAATAACACTTGTTATTGGAGCATTTTCTTCGGTATTACCGGCAAATTATAAAATTTTTAATAATGAAAAGGTGTATGCATCTACAAAAGATGATTATTTACTTAAAAAATTAGGTGTATTTGAAGCTAAAAGTGGAGATGAAGTGGATTTACTAGATAGTGAATGGAAAAAGACTAATTTTAATAAAAAATCTAAGGAAAATTATTGTGTTAAGGTAGATAGTAATATTGATTCCATTAGAATAGATACATCTACTGATGCAGCAGATTATGCAATATACAAGAATGATGGAAAAAAGAACTATAAAGGAAAAGATATTTTATTATCTGATGGAATTACAAAAATTTATATAAAAACTTATGATTCAAAATCTGATGCAGATGATGATAAGAATGTAAAAAAAGAATATAAATTAACAGTTAAGAAATCATTAGATGATAATAAAAATTCATCAGATAAGATTAATGATGATTCATTATTGAATTTAGAAGAATCTAAAGATGATGAGGTTAAAAATCAAAATAATTCATTAAGCAAATTTGATAATAAAGTTTCAAATGATACTAAGAAAAATCAATGGGTACTTGTAAATGGGTTATGGCAATATAATAATTATATGGGGAATCCAATTAGAGAGGAATGGTACCATGATACATTTAATGATAAGTGGTATTTTTTAGATACGTATGGAAATATGGTTACAGGATGGCTAAATAAAGGAGATCAATGGTATTATTTTGAGTCAAACGGAGAAATGGTTACTGGCTGGAGAAGTATTAATGGACAATGGTATTATTTTAATTTGTTAGGGAAAATGATGAATGAAAGAGTATTGGATGATGGAAAGTGGTATTACTTTGAGTCTTCTGGTGAATTAATTTAATATTGGATGATGCTTACATACTGTTGACAGGCACTTTTTGAAATAGTGACAGTTACTTTTGTGAATGGGTGAGACTGTAATGCGTTGGATTTACAGGTGTTAGATGAAGCTTAATTGAAACTGGTGACAGTCACTAACAGGTAAATGGTGACTGTCACCACTTTTTTTGGTATAATAGTTCAAAAGGATAATTATGGAAAAGATTATTGAGGGGGATTGAATTATGAATAAAAGATTAAAACATATAATCGCAGCTACTCTTGTAGTAAGTGCATTTACAACTATTGTTCCAGCAAAATATATTAATTTAGGAGTGGCAAATGCTTATGCATCAAGTAGTATAAGTAAAGATGAATTTGATGATCTTGTTGTATGCAAAGGTTCAAGTTCAAAGGAGTTACAACTGTATAGTTCTTCAAGTTGTAAGGATTCTGATGAAGTTGATTTTAAGTTTAATACAAAGACATATTATGTTAAGATTTCAGGTAGTACAAATTCTGTGACTATTGATGCGGATGTCGATGGAGATTATGAGGCATATGTATTTAAAGGAAATAAGGATAAGGCATATGACCTTGGAGAAGAAATTAAAGTTGGTTCAGGAACAACTACTCTTTATGTAAGAATATATGAAGATGGAGAATTTGATGAGGATGATGTTGAAGAAGATGTAGCAAGAACTTATAAGATATATGTAAAAAATAGATCTAGTTCTGATGATGAGGATAGTAAGTCTGATAATATTTATTTAAAGGATATAACTTTAAGTGATGGCGACATAAATTTTAGTGAGAAAAAGACTTCTTATGATATAAATGTGGCTGAATCAGTAGAGTCTATTAAAATTAAGGCTATCCCAGAAGATGATGATTACACAGTTGAAATTGATGGTGACACAGTTGACGATGGTGATAAGTATAAAAAAGAAGTAGATCTTAAAAAAGGAAAAAACACTATTAAGATAAATATAGTAGATGACGATGATAATAAGAGAACCTATACTTTAAATATTACTAGAGGGGTAACATCTACTTCTGGTAATCAATCAACAAGCAACAATACAAATAATAATAATCAGGATTCTAATACAGTTAAACCTAGTACACCATCAGATACTAATAAGAAATGTGATCAATGGGTAAATAATAGTGGAAAATGGCAATATAATGACTCAAATGGAAATGTTCTTAAGAATAGATGGCATAGTGATAAATCTTCAGGAAAATGGTATTACTTAGATCAAAATGGATATATGAAAACAGGTTGGTTAAAAGATGGAGAGCTATGGTATTATTTAGATGATGATGGTTCTATGAAAATAGGGTGGTTGCTTTCTGGAAGTGACTGGTACTATTTAAATAGCAATGGATCAATGCATACAGGGTGGTTACAAAGTGGATCAAATTGGTACTTTATCAATAGAAATACGGGTGTAATGAAGAGCAATGGTTGGATTGTAGACAATGGAAAGTATTATTATTTTAGTTCATCAGGAATGATGTTATCTAATGTTACAATAAATGGGTATATATTAGGAAAAGATGGTGCTTGGATAGGAAGATAATAAAAAAGTACCCAAAATTTGTTTTTAAATTGTATTTATTAATGAGTTTAAGTTATGAAAAAAGAATTAAGAATATCTTAAGCTTAAATTAATTTACTTGTTATCATTGTCGTGGTAAAATATACAACATATAAGGGAGGAATGGTTAAATGAACAAAATATTCAAAAGAGCAATAGCGTCATTACTTACTGTAGCAGCATTTACTGCAGTTGGTCCTGTAAAATATACAAGCCTATTTACAACTGAAGCTAATGCAGCTACAACAGAAACTGCAGGAAAAGCTAAATTAAAAGATTTACAAGTTGGTAAATCATCTGGTGGAGATTTACAGTTATATGATGATAAAAAATGTAAGAGTAAAGATAAGGTTGATTTTGATCCAGGTGACGATGAATATTATGTAAATATAAAATCTGGTAGTAAGGTATATATACAACCAGAAGTTGAGGATGGATATGAATTTGAAATAAAAAAGAGTTCAAAGAAATTTAAGGCAGATGAAAAAATATCTGTAAGTTCATCTTCTACTACAATAAAAGTAAAAGTTTGGGAAGAGAATAATGAGAGCAATAACAAGACATATACAATAAAGGTTCTACGTGATACAGATAAAGATGATGATGACGACGATGATGATTATGATGATATCTACTTAGATAATCTTGAAGTTAATGGAAAAGATATTAGCTTAAAAAATAGTAAAACTACTTATACTGTAGATGTTAATGAAGATAAAACATCAGTTAAAATCATTGCTGAACCAGAAGATGATGAGTATACAGTAAAAATCGATGGAAGTACAGTTGATGACGATGATGATTATGAAAAGAAAGTCACTTTAAATAAAGGTAAAAATGAAATCAAAATAAGAATTAAAGATGATGATAAAAATGAAAGAATTTATACACTAATCATCAACAGAGGATCATCTTCTGATAAAGATGAAGATAAAGACGATGATAAGAATAACAATAATTCAAATAATAATACAAATGTAACTGCTAGACCAAATCAATGGGTAACTGTTAATGGAAACTTAATGTATAATGACTCATTAGGAAACCCTATTAAGAATGCATGGTTCATAGATAGAAATTCTGGAGCATGGTATCATTTCGAAGCTGATGGAACTATGAAAAAAGGCTGGTTAAATGATAGAGGCACTTGGTACTATTTAAATGAATATAGTGGACAAATGCAAAGTGGATGGGCTTATGTAAGCGGACAATGGTATTATTTGAATCCACTATCAGGAGCAATGCAAACTGGTTGGGTGAATGACAATGGTACATGGTACTACTGTGATGGATCAGGAAAAATGCTTAAGAATACAAATGTTGGTGGATATAGATTAGGATCAAGCGGTGCTTGGATAAGATAATACAATGTGTTAAGTATTAGAAATACATTTTGTAATAATATTTAATTATTAGAGTATAAAATTTAATATTATTTAAGATAAAAATGCCTTGGAGAAATAAAAATTTCTTTAAGGCATCTTTGTGTTTGGATAATATTACAAATATTATGTAAAATATTTATTAAAAATGTAATTTGTAAACGAATATTTCTAAAATCTATTGAATGCTGGAAAAAATATGATATAATTATATTAAATTTTCAATTATATCGTTAATTATTAGAGAGAGAAAAAGGAAGGTCACATAGAGAGAGATGTGACCTTCCTTTTTCTCAATTTAGAGTGGATTTTAAATGTTTATTTGATTTTTAGCTGTTTTTTTAATGTGTGTTGATATATGCAATAGGCAAAGTGACATTGTAATTGAACTTTGAGAATTCTTAATGAGTATTGTTACATTTACTGCTTGTCTCAATTTTACATTGGGAGCAAGCTAAAATGGGACTATACTCATTTTAGTATTCCTAAGTTCAATTACTCAGTCCACTTTGCTTATGAATATATCAACATGATACTAAAACACACCATAATTTCTAAACATTAATATTATCTTAAGCTAATGTTAATTTACTATCAATGTTTAAAATGGTAAAATAAAAAGTACTCAAGTATTTAGAGGGATGGTGAGATTAGTTTGAAGAAATTTTTTAGAAATGTTATTATGTCGTTTTTATTTATTGGTATATTTTCAGTGTTTGAACCGTCGAAATATCTGAATTTAACTAATAAAAAAGTATACGCAGCTAGTAAAGTATATTTAGATAATATATATTTAAGTGACAAATACGATATTGATTTTTCTAGGAAAAAGTATTCGTATATTTTAGATGTTGATAAATCACTTGAAGAAATAGTAGTGAGAGCTAGACCAGAAGATTATAAGGATACAGTTAAAATTAATGGAGAGATTATAACAAGGGATGATAAATATAGAAAATTAGTACCTTTAGAAATTGGAAAAAATAAAATTGAAATAGAAGTTAAAGATAATAATAGTGCTACAACAGCCAAATATACATTGTATATTTATAGAGGTGGAAATGAATGCAACTATTTACTAGATGATATAAATATTGATTCAAGTAATATTGGTTTTAAGAAATATAGAAATTCGTATAATATTGAAATTGATGATGATACATCTAAAGTTGTTCTTAAAGCTATAACAAAGGATAAAAACTATAAGGTAATTGTTAATGGGACTGAACTTGATTATCCCAATCTTATTAGAATAAGATTTAGTGGAATTGGGAAATATGAAATTAAAATTAAAGTTATTGATCCTGAAACAAATAGATTTAAGGAATATGATTTAGATATGTATGTAGGTATTCCTATATCTCCAGATGTATCTAATTCTATAAATTCAGTTGTAAAACCTAATCAATGGGTAATGGTAAATGGAAGATGGAGATATAATGATTCATTAGGAGAACCTATAAAAGATAAATGGTTTTTTGATACAAAATATAATAACTATTTTTACTTTAATGAAAGGGGAAATATGAGGACAGGCTGGCTTTATATTGATGATGAGTGGTATCACACATCCATTGATGGGGAACGACAAACAGGCTGGCTTTTAGAGGATAATGAATGGTATTATTTTGATCATGATGGAACAATGAAAACAGGTTGGATTCAATATAAGGATAAGTGGTATTTCTTAGATTCAATTGGGGCTATGCAAACAGGTTGGATTTGTGATAGAGGTAATTGGTATGTTTTAAACAGCAATGGTGAAATGATTATCGGTTGGATAACATATAATAATAATAGATATTTTCTAAAAGATAATGGACAAATGGCAGTAGGATGGTTTAACAATGAAAATGAATGGTACTATTTTAACGCTAATGGAAGTATGAAAAGCGGAGAATGGTTATTTTATAGAAGTAATTGGTATTATATAAATTATATTGGTACAATGAGAACAGAATGGTTATATAAAGATGATAAATATTATTACTTAAATGAAGATGGAACAATGAATACAGCTACTAAAACAATAGATGGATATACTTATAATTTTAATAAAGATGGCTCAGTAAATTTTAACTGACTTATGTATTGACTTAATGATTTGACATGGAGGTTAACTGTTTATGAAGTTTCCTGAATTACAAGAGCACATTAAGGTTTTTATGAAGAATGAAAGTTATATAGACTATTTTAGAGAGTTTGCAGTTCAGACTATTGAACATGATCCACATTATGTGAAGAGAGTTATGGAATATGTTTTGGATATTTCAAAAGAGCTTAACTATGAATTAGCAATACATTGGTGTCTAATATATATAGGATGGTGTGAACAACTTGAATGTAATTTTGAAAAATCAATAAAATTACATTTAATATCAAAGGAATATTTTGAAAAAATTAAAGAACTAGAGGGTATTAGTGTAACATGTAATGCTCTGCTTGTTGATTATTTAAAAACAGGTCAATTTGATTTAGCTATAATTAATGCATTAAGGGGAGCTGATATTGCAAGAAAATTAGGGAATAAAAAGTTATCCATAGTGCTATTACTTAATATATCATATGCATATATAGATTCTTATAATTATGATGAAGCTATTAATACACTAAAAAAACTTAAAGTATATAAAAGTGAATTTAATTTCAAACATGAAATATTAATGTGCACCATTTTAGCAGAATGTGCACTTTTTATAAATGACCTAGAAAGAGCATTTGAGTATTCTACATCTGCATTAAAAATGATAAATAAGAATAAAACAAAAATGTATAAGGTAGAATCACTTTCTATAATAGCAGATGTTTTATATAGAAAGAATGAAGAATGTAAAGCCATAAAATTATTTGAAAAATCATTGGAAATTGTTAAACAAGATGATAATTATTTAAGAGCAAAAATATTAATAAAATGGGGACAATGTAATTTACACAATGAAAATTATATTTTAGCAAAAGAAAAGTTTTTAGAATGTGTTAATTTATTAGAAGAAACAAACTTTATTACGTTAAAATCAAAAGTTTATAAAGAACTGAGTGATATATATGAAAAGTTAGGAAAATATAAAGAAGCATTTGAAGCAATGAAATATTATGATAAGTATGAAAAAAGAGTATATGATTTACACGGCAGTAGTTGGCTTAGCATTTTTAAATACAGAAATTTAGAAGAGAAAGCAGATGTATATAGAGAATTATATAACAAGATAGATCGGATTTCAGAATTAGGAAAAGAAATAATATCAATATTAGATATAGATAAGTTACTATACACTATTTATATTGAAGTTAAAAAATTAATTGATACAGATATATTTGGAATTGCTTTATTTAATGAACAAAAAAATGCATTAGACTATAAATTATTTATAGAAAATGGAGACTTTAAAAATTTATGTTCTATTTCTCTTGATAGTAGAAATAGTTTTGGTGTGTATTGCTTTAAAAGTAAAAAAGAAATTTTAATTAACAATATTGAAGATGAATATGTTAAGTATGTAAAAAAATTTGATATTAATAAATACAAAAATGCTCCATACTCAATACTGTATATTCCTATAATTATTAAGAATAAATCAATAGGTGTTATAAGTGTTCAAAGTTATAGAAAAAATGCTTACACAAGAAATGATTCTAATGAACTTAAAATTTTATCTTCGTATATAGCAATTGCACTTCAAAATGGTAAATTATTTAATAAAGTTGAATATTTTGCAAAGTATGATTCATTAACAGGAATGTTTAATAGAAATGTTATATTAACTCAAGGTGAAAATATATTAAATAATACATTAGAAACAAAACAGAGTTTTTCTATAATAATGATTGATGTTGATTATTTTAAACAAATTAATGATAACTATGGGCATGACATAGGTGATATTGTTTTAAGAGATGTTAGCTCGATAATAAAAAGTGAAATTAGAAATACTGATTATTTAGGACGATATGGTGGAGAAGAATTTTTGGTATTATTACCAGATATAAATTTAGAAGAAGCTAAAAAGATTGCAGATAGAATTAGAAAAAGTGTAGAGAATTATAAATATTATTACTTAACTAATGAAAAACATAATCGTGTTACATTAAGTCTTGGTGTTTATGAATTCAATAGAAATGAATTTGATTTTTTTGAAGGTGTAAAAAAAGCAGATAAAGCATTATATATGGCAAAATCTTTAGGCAGAAATATGGCTGTTGAATATTCAGGATAGATTGAATGTTTTTTATGGGCTGTTATACTTAATTTTGTTAATAACAATTATAAGTATAGCAGCTCATAATTTTTTATTCTTTAGGAAATTATATTACTAAAGAATATGTGGATAACTTTTAGAATACTGTATTTTAAAGATATTATGAGTACCCCTAAAGAATAGAAAATAATCATATTTAGTACGGGACTTTATAAAAGTCTCTAATGCTGAAATCTCAATAATATCTCAATTAAGAGATATTGTTTGTGGATGTGTAGGTTTTTTACTAGGATGTCCTTCAAATAACAGGTAAAGTTTGTTATTATTATATTATAAAATATTACTATTTAGTAATTTAGATATTAGATAGTAATATTTTATATAAAAAATTTACATATGGAGGATAATAATGAAAAATGTGCTTTTCAAGAAGGTGCTAGCATCGGTATTAACAGCAACTACAATTATAACATTTATACCTGTTAAGGCATCAGCAACATGGACAAGAGATTATTCTGGAAATTGGAATTGGATAGAAAATGGACATAATTCAATTGGATGGAAAAATATAAATGGAAACTGGTATTACTTTGATTATAGCGGAGTAATGAGAACTGGATGGATTAATGACTGGGGCTGTTGGTATTATGCTGATTCTAATGGTGTAATGCAAACAGGAATAGTTGAAATATATGGCAAAATTTATGCCTTTGATAATAGTGGAATTATGCAAAAAGGAAACGTATCTATAAATGGTCAAAGCTATAAATTTAATGATCAAGGTTATGCAATAGGAGACAAGATTCCAGCACCTATTAAGGTTTTTGATAATGGAAATAACTTATTACCATATGGATCTAAACCACCATATTCTAACTCAGAAGATTCATCAAATGATTCTGATTCTGAAGATGATATTTTTAAGGATGTTGAAACCATAAAAGTTAGATATAAAGTTACTTTTAATACTGACGGTGGAAGTAGTGTTTCAGCTATAACTAATATAAAATCAGGAAAAACTATAGATTTACCAAAAGAACCTACAAAGAGTGGATATAAATTTGATGGTTGGTATAAAGATGAAGACTTTGATAAAGAGTTTACAGAAGATACTAAGATAAAATCAAACATTAAAGTTTATGCAAAATGGATTAAAGAAAATTCATCTGATGATTCTAATTCAGGAGACTCATCTTCAAATAGTGGTTCAATAATTATTAATAACATACAAGTAACTGTAGGTGAAAAAGAATCAGATATTGGTAATGTTAAAGTAAGTGCTAAGGCAAGTAATTATGCTGGATTAACTGAGACAACCATTGATTTAATAGACAAAGAGACTAATGAAGTTAAGAAGACTCAAACTCTTAACATAGGTGGAAGTGGCTATATAGGATTTACATTTACAGGCGTTGAAAAAGGAATATATTATGCAAAGATAACAGTTGGAAAAGTAACTTCTAATTCACCACAATTTATTATATTATCAAGAGATGAAATAGCTAATAGTGATGTTATAAAAGATATGAATGAACTTAGATTACAAGATATAAGTTTAGTAACAAATGATTTAAGTTTACCTACAAAAGGATTACATGGTAGTACTATTACTTGGAAATCATCAGATTCAAATATAATAGACGCTGCTACAGGAAAGGTAAATAGGCCAGATGGAGTTGGAACAGAAGTAGTTAAATTAGCTGCAACTTTATCTAAAGGTGATTCTACTCCAGCAACTAAGGAATTTAATGTATATGTTAAAAAGTTTGATAAAGACTTAGGTAATGCAGTTAAAGGCATTAATGATGCTGTAAGTAATGGAGCTAATGAAGATGAGAAGATATTAGCTATTAAAAATAAATTAACTACAAGTTCTATGGTAGCTATTGGTGTAAGTGAATCTCAACATAATAAATATAAGGAATTAAAATTAACTTCGACTTCAGATGAAAATCAAACTTATCAATTAGCAGTAGCAAAAGCAATTTATGATGATTTAAATTCTAATAATTATATATCAGGATCGTCTAGTGATAATGTATATAAAAAAGAACTCGAAAATGAAGCAATTGGAATTATTAGAGTTTTTGATTTGTCTGTCACTGAACAATATAGATTAAAGAAAGAAAAAGAAAATCAAATAGAATCAGATAATAAATTAAAAGAAGCAAAAGTAGAACTAACGAAAGTTATTAATGCACAATATTCTGATGGATCTTTAAGAAATAAATTAATAGAAGAACAAGATAAAAATACTAGAGAAAGTTGGACCAGTTATATTTCAGCCTTAACTAAGGCAATAGAAGTTGAATTTTCTGATACTACGTCTTTATCAAGTATAGAAAATGTTATAAATTATTTAGAGTCTTCTAGAAAATCATTAACAGGTGCTTATTTAGTCACAATAAATCTTTATAAAAATGATATTAATTGGTCTGATTTTAAGGGAACTATAAGCTTCCAAAAAGGTACTTCATCAAGTAATATAAATGCAGAAGTGGCAGGTGGAAGTTCATATAAGGCAACTTTAACAAAGGGTCAATATAAGATACTAGTTGATGGAAAGTATACAGGGGAAACTATAAATGTAATTGATAAAACAGAAAATAAAGAATTACGCTATTATACAGTAAGATTTGAAATGAAAAAACCAGATATAATAGAAGGAAAAGTTATTACTAAATATGGAAATACTATAGATGGATATTCAGTAATTAATTCTGGAGACCCTATACTTGCTAAGGAGAATAATGAATTAATTCTTAGTGCAGATGCTACCAGTAACTATACAAGTGAATTTAGATACTTATGGAAAAAAACAGATGGTTCATCATTAGATGGAAGTTATAAAGTGGATGAAAAATCTGCACGTATTGCTATTTCTAATATTAAGGATTATGGCAAGATAGAATTAGTATGTGAAGTTAATCCAAATGAATTGATAATAACTAATATAAATGGTGTAGCTAATAATGATAATTCGGGAAATGCTACAGTTACTGCTAAGGTATATGAATATAACGGTCAAGATAAGAAAGTTGAATTGTTTAAAGATAATGCTTTATTTAAAACAAATATTGGTAATGATGTAGAAATAGATGCTGATGGAAATCTTAAAACTAATTTTACTGGATTAGAAAAAGGTTCATATAAAATTAAAGTTACTATAGGATTTTTACAACGTGAATCATCAGGAAGCTTCTATGTTAATAAGGTTGATCAAGCGGTATTAGAGTCAGTAAATGCTATTAATGAGGCAATGAAGAGTGACGCTACAGATTCAACTTATACAAAACTTAGGGAATTATTTAGTCCTGATAATCCTAATAGTCGTTATTTAATTTCTATTGGATTAAATATTGATGGGTATTCAAAGTTAATTGAATCTACCAATAAATATACAATAGAAGTTGCTAAGTCAGTTTATAAACCTTTAGAGTATAGTATAAGTGATGTTAACACTATTTCAAAAGCATTTAATGATGCAGTTACAAAACAAACAAATATAAAGAAAACTGATGATGCTAATTCAGAAGTAGAAGAAAATTTAAAAAATGCAAAAGAAGCATTAAAAAAAGCATTGGATAATGCCATGGAAGCAGATCGTACTACTTGGAAAAAGAAAGATACAGATTATACAGAAGAAAGCTGGAAAAGTTATGTATCAGCAGTTATGAGTGCTATAAAGATTGAACAAAATTCGACTTCAACATTATCACAAATAACTAGTACTACAAATACATTAACAAATGCAGAAAGTTCATTAAAAGAAGGTTTTGAAGGAATAATAAAGATTAATAAGGATGGAAATCTTTATGATGGGATTGGAACAATAACCTTAAAGAAATTTGAAAATGGAAGTTTTGGAAATATAGTATCAGGAGATAATGTGAGTTTAGGTACTATAAAAACTAAAAGGATAGAAAGTGGATATTACAATATATTTGTAAATGGAAAAAATACAGGTATTAAAATTGAAGTAAGCAATAAATCATCAAATTCTGAAGTTTTAGAGTACTATACATTTAATTTTGCTTTGAGTGGTACAAACTCTATAGATAGTAGTAAAAGTAAAATAACTTTAACAGAATTTAATAATAGGGTAGAAGGAACAGATAGAAATAAAGTTATTAAATCTGGAGATGCAGTACTTAGTGGCAATAATGTACTTATGACAATAACACCTTCCATGATAAGCGGAATTTCTGGAATAAGTGAATTTGTTTATCAGTGGACAGGCAAAGATGATTTATTAACATCAAATACTAATACAGCTACTGTCTATACAGTGTCAAGTAAATTAGATATTGCTTGTAGTGTAAAACCTAAAAATCCTGTAATTTTTAATCTTTCAACAAGTGCTGATAAAACAGGAAAGGTAAATATAACAGGTCAAGTTGATTATGGTAACAGTAGCAATAAAGATATAAAGGTTGAGCTATTTAAAAATGTGGACTTAATAAATCCAGTAGTTAGTAAAACAAGTGTTGGATTAGATACTGAAGGAAAGTTTAATGTAGATCTTAATGCACCTGCAACTGGAAAGTATATAGCTAAGGTGACAATAGATTCAATAACTAAGTCATCCAATACTTTTGAAGTAAATATAGAAACAACTCCATAAATAAAAATATAAATAGCACAAAAAACTGTGAATGAGTTTTAGGTGTTGTGTAAAAAATCCTTATGAGCTGTTATATTTAATTACTGTTAAAGATAGTTAAGTATAATAGCGCGTAAGGTTTTTTATTCTTTAGGAATTTATATTATTAAAGAATATGCGGATAACTTCTAGAATAGTGTATTTTAAAGGTATGATGAGTGCATCTAAAGAATAAATAATATTTGATAAAATTTTATAATAAAATTATTCTATCTATATTAAATTCAATACTTAATATAGATAGAATATGTATTTAAAAGCATAGATGTGATATAATACTTTAGTCAATATATTGAATGTATTTAGTGTATTTGGACATATTTTAATATAGATAATATTATTAAAAGAATTAAATAAAAATAATTGTGTTTATAACATGTTTTGATATATACAATAGGTAAAGTGGCATTGTAATTGGACTTTGAGAATCGTTAAGTGAGAGTCGAAATTTTATATTTCGTTCCTCGAACTTACTCAGCGACTATATAGGAGTCGAGTTTCCTCTTTTAATTCACATTTACTGCTTGTCTCAATTTTATATTGGAGCAAGCTAAAATGGAACTATACTAATTTTTAGTATTCCTAAGTTCAATTACTCAGTTCACTTTACTTATGTATATATCAAAATCTTTGATAAAATATTTTAGAAACAATAAATTTTAAGAATGTTTATAATAGAATTAATGAAATTTTAAATTAGGGAGGATTTACATTTGGCTGATTATATAAAAGAAATTGAAAAGAGAAGAACCTTTGCGATTATTTCCCATCCAGATGCGGGAAAAACTACATTAACAGAAAAGTTCTTGTTATACGGAGGAGCTATTAGACTTGCAGGTTCTGTTAAAGCAAGAAAGGCATCTAAACATGCAGTTTCTGACTGGATGGAAATTGAAAAACAAAGAGGTATCTCAGTTACTTCATCTGTTATGCAATTTAACTACGATGGTCACTGCATTAACATATTAGATACTCCAGGTCACCAAGACTTCTCAGAAGATACATATAGAACACTTATGGCAGCAGATAGTGCAGTAATGGTTGTAGATGCTGCAAAAGGTATTGAGGATCAAACAAGAAAGTTATTCCATGTTGCTTCTTTAAGAGAAATGCCTATATTTACTTTTGTAAATAAGATGGATAGAGAAGCTAGAGATCCATTCGGTTTACTTGAAGATATCGAAAATGAATTAGGAATTAAAACTTATCCAATGAACTGGCCAATTGGTTCTGGTAAGGACTTTAAGGGTGTATATGAAAGAGATAATAATAGAATCATAGCCTTTAATGGAGGAAACCATGGTCAAAATGAAGTTGAAGCTATAGAAGGTTCAGCAGATGATCCTAAATTTAGAGAAATTTTAGGAGAAGCACTTCATGATAAGTTAATGGAAGATATTGAACTTCTAGATATTGCGGGAGATGATTTAGATTTAGATGCTGTAAGAAGTGGGGAATTAACTCCTGTATTCTTTGGTTCAGCATTAACAAACTTTGGTGTAGAACCATTCTTAGAACATTTCTTAAAAATGACTACATCACCACTTGCAAGAAATTCATCAGAAGGAGTTATTGACCCATTTGAAGATAAATTCTCAGCTTTTGTATTTAAGATTCAAGCTAACATGAATAAAGCTCATAGAGATAGAATTGCATTTATGAGAATTTGTTCAGGTAAGTTTAACAAAGGTGAAGATGTATATCATATGCAAGGTGGTAAGAAGATTAAACTTGCTCAACCTCAACAATTCATGGCTCAAGATAGAGAAATTGTTGAAGAAGCTTATGCAGGAGATATAATCGGGGTATTTGATCCAGGTATATTCTCAATAGGAGATACATTATGTACTCCATCAAAGAAATTTAAGTTTGAAGGAATCCCAATATTCGCACCAGAACATTTTGCAAGAGTAAGACCAGTTGATACTATGAAGAGAAAGCAATTTATAAAGGGTGTTACTCAAATTGCTCAAGAAGGCGCAATACAAGTATTTAAAGAAATTCATATAGGTATGGAAGAAATAATAGTTGGAGTTGTTGGTGTACTTCAATTTGAAGTTCTAGAATACAGATTAAAGAATGAATATAATGTAGATATTAAGATGGATAGATTAGCTTATAGATATGTAAGATGGATAGAAAATAAAAATATTGATATGGATAAGTTAAATTTAACTTCAGATACTAAGAAGGTTAAGGATTTAAGAGATAGAAACTTACTTATATTCCAAAATGATTGGGGAATAAGTTGGGCTTTAGATCATAATAAAGATGTTATACTTTCAGATGTAGGTAAGAGTGAAGATTAATATAAAAATTTAGAATTATTAGAAGAAGAACGTGAAAATTGAATATAGAAAAAATTACACTTTATTTTTAATAAAGTGTAATTTTTTTTGATTTATATTGATGCAGTGATATTTTATTGATGGTAATTTTGTGAATTAGTAAAAATATAATACATAATTTGATAAAAATAAAAATATATATTATAATATAAAAATAAATAATAATTAATATTAATTAATAATATTTATCATAAAAGGAAGTTTTATGGTAAAGTGTATTCTATAGAAAGTTTATATTTCATTATAGATTTAAAAATAGAAAAATTTATTTTTTTAATAAAAAGTAAATTTAATGCTAGAATGTAATTATACTAAAATATAAATGTTAATTTAAAAATACAGTGTGAAAAATGGAGGGAAATATAATGGGCGTTGCATTTAAAGATGTTAATTTTAATGAGTTAGTTAATAAATTAGCTCCTTGTTGTTTGTCAGAAGAGCTATGTAGTACATGCACTAAAGAAAAATGTTTAATAGGATACGGTAAAGAATGCATAAAAGGGTGTTTGAAAAATAAGGTTACTTATGTTGAAGATGGATATAGAAATATTCCTATAACAGACACAAAATTATATGATAAGGATTATGTTATTACTGCTATAGCTGATATACTTAAAAGATGTAAAAGCTGTCAAGAAAATCACTATGACAACTGTATAATAAATGTTTTAAGAAATTGTTATGAAATAAGTTTATTTGGAGAAGGTCAAGAATATCAAGGAAGTGCATTTATGTATTTAAATGGTTTAAAAAGTATAAATGAAGAAATGGCAGATAAAATATTTGCTAAATATAGTGAGAAATAATAGTAAAAATAAAATTTATTTTAAAAGGTAGATTCAGATGGATCTACTTTTTTTATTCTTTAGGAAATTATATTACTAAAGAATATGTGGATAACTTTTAGAATACTGTATTTTAAAGATATTATGAGTACCCCTAGAGAATAAAAAATAATCATATGCCGCACCATTATTCCTGCACTGCGTTTGGAAAGGGTGCATGGCTAAAAAAAATCAACGGCTCCACAGTCGCCTTGGTGATTTTTTTATATGTAGATATTTATTAAATTTATATTATGTATATGTTTACATTGGAACGTTACATAAAAATGTGATATAATGGAAAATGGAATATAAAAATACAAAAGGAGAGATGGGATGTTAAAGAAGTATAAAGAGACAATATTTCTTAAAAATCTTAAAAAGAAAGTTACTGTATTTACAATAGCGATGATGAGCATTTGTGCACTTACAATAACTTTTTCCAATCATGAAGCACAAGCATATATTTCTAATGGAACAGATTATAATATTGAAATGATATGTCCTTCTACCGCATATTCTTCAGGAGATATGACAGCTAGCGGAATTCCATGCGTAAGAAATCCAGATGGGATTAGCACAATTTCAGTTGATCCAAGCGTATTTCCTTATGGTACAATTTTATATATAGAGGGATACGGTTATGCTGTTGCAGCGGATAGTGGGTCAGCTATAAAAGGAAATAAGATTGATGTATATTTTAACAGTGACGAAGAATGCTGTGAGTGGGGAGTAAGGGACGTAAAAGTTACATGCCTTGGAGATTCTTCAAGAAAATAAAAAATTATAAACATAAAAATGACTAAGGAATTTCAATGTTTCTTAGTTATTTTATTGTATAAATAGATTACAAATTAGAATATGGATGTAGCCACTTTGTTGATTAAATAAAAAAATAAAAAAGTTGAGTTATAATATTTTATATATGATTTCATAGTATTATAAACTCTAAGGATAGAATTAATTGTAAATACAATTAAACATAGATGGAAAATAAATAAAAAATATATTATATAAATAATCTAACTTAAAATGAACAGGAGACTTTTAATGAAGAGTAAAAGAATGGTGGTTGAAGATTCTCATAAGAGAAGTGAGAATTATGGAGTTGAAAAGAAATCAAGTTATTCAAAAAAGATTCTTTCGGGAATAGAATTAGAAAAAGTGCTAGCTGACAATAAAGAATTAATAGAAATATCAAAGCTATATATTGATATGGTTTTTTCAGCAGTTATGGATAATGAATTTATTATTGTTTTGACAGACAAAAATGGATGTATTTTATATATAAAAGGAGCAGAAGAAAATACTAGCAAATTAGATTGCATTAATCTTAAAGTTGGTGCATATATGGATGAACAAAATATAGGCACAAATGCTATGGGAACTGCTATTAAAGAAGATAGTTGTGTTCAAATAACAGCTAATGAGCACTATATAGAGGGATTACAAAGTTTAACTTGTTCAGCTGCACCTATTCATGATACTGATGGGAAAATAATAGGAACTTTAAATTTAAGTGGTAGGAGCAATATGAAGCATCCTCATACTTTAGGGTTAGTTGTTTTTGGGGTAAAGGCAATTGAAAATGAATTTGATAATAGAAAAATAAATAATATATTAACTCAGACTTATAATTATATGGAGAGTATTATAGATAACCTTGATAAAGGAATTATGATTGTTGATAAAGATGAGAAGATAGTAAATATTAATAGCTTTGGTGCAGAAATGTTTAATAAGCCTAAGGAATCATTATTGCATGAAAAATTACATTATATTTTGCCCAATATGGGCAATATCCTTGAAGAATTAGATCTGAATAAAAATAATGTAATTAAAGATGTTAAGTTTAAGCATACAAGTAAGTACAAGACTAGACTAGAATTTAAGGGAATTAGGCATAAGGAAAAGATAATTGGAATGGTTGTTACTATGATAAATGAAAAAGAAGAAAGGGATTTAAAAAATCCAACAGGAGCTTTTTGGACTTTTAATGATATAATAGGAGAAAGTGCTGCTATTGCTAATGTAATAATTAACAGCAAAATTATTTCTAATAGTCCTTCAACTGTTTTAATTCAAGGGGAAAGTGGAACTGGAAAAGAAGTATTAGCTCAAGCAATGCATAATTATAGTTTAAGAAGAACCAATAAATTTGTAGCTATAAATTGTGGAGCTATACCTATGAACATAATAGAAAGTGAACTTTTCGGATATGAAGATGGTACGTTTACTGGCGGTAAAAAAGGTGGTAAACCAGGAAAATTTGAAGTAGCTAATGGTGGAACTTTGTTTTTAGACGAAATAGGGGAAATGCCACTTGATATGCAAGTTAGGCTTTTAAGAGTATTGCAAGAAGGTAGGATAACTAGGCTTGGTGGAAGCAAAGAAATTTCTGTTGATGTTAGAGTAATTGCTGCTACAAATAAAAAGCTAAAAAAAGAAGTTGAAAAAGGTACATTTAGAGAAGATCTTTATTATAGATTATGCGTTATTCCTATAACATTACCTCCTTTACGTGAAAGAAAAGGGGATGTTGAAAAACTTATAGAATACTTTTTAAGAATAAAATCTTTTAAGTTAAATAAAAGAATTCCTAAAATTAATAAAGAATTATATAAGAATTTACTATCATATAATTGGCCAGGAAACATAAGACAGTTAGAAAATTATATTGAAAATATAGTTAATTTAGATGGGATTTTATCATTTGATTTAAGAGAAGATGGCGATGATGAAATAAGTGATGTTATGTCTGGAAAAGTTATGGACGAATGTTGTTATGAAAAATATAAAACTTATGAAGTTAAAGAAGAAGATTTTAATTTAGAAAAATTAGAAAAGCAAACTATTAAGGAAGCTATAAAATCTTATAATCATAATATGACTAAAGTAGCACAAGCATTGGGGATAAGTAGAAATACATTATACTTAAAAATAAAAAAATATAATATAGAGTAAACATGTTAAGGCTGTTTATATATGCATAAGTAAAGTGGACGGAGTAATTGAACTTAGGAATGCTAAAATGAGTATAGTCCCATTTTAGCTTGTTCCCAATATAAAATTAAGACAAGCAGTAAATATGAATATTAAAAGGAAACTCGACTTCGCTGAGTAAGTTCAAAAAACAAAATGTAAAATGTACTGTGTGAAAGTTCGTGTTTCCAAATATAAAATTTGGACACTTATTTTTGAATATTCATTTTTGATTATTTACTTTTTGATTTTCACTTAACAATTCTCAAAGTCCAATTACAATGCCACTGTACTAATTGCATATATCAACATTTATTTAAATTATGTTTATTTTTTATTTTAGTATTATAAGGAAAACATAGACTAATTTTTAACAGAAATTTTATAAAATAAAATATTACTTTATTATAAAGGTGTAATAAAAACTAACAGTGTCCTAAAATAATACGTTTTTATGTTGAAAAAGTGTATTGTTTTAGGACATTATTTTATTTAAAAATATATTTATTGTTTGAAGAATGGCTTAAACAGAAAAGATTGATAAAGTAATAACAATATGGCACGGTTCTTGCTATATATATTTATGTAAGTTATTTAACTTTAAAATAACAAAAAAACGATATATAAAATAATAAAAGTAATTAAGAAAATAAAGATATATTTTAGGAGGAACAGATTATGGCACGTTTTACATTACCAAGAGATTTATATCATGGTGAAGGATCTTTAGAAACACTTAAAACATTAAAAGGAAAGAAAGCATTCGTAGTAGTTGGTGGTGGATCAATGAAAAGATTTGGCTTCCTTCAAAAAGTTGAAGATTATTTAAAAGAAGCAGGAATGGAAGTACAATTATTTGAAGGTGTTGAACCAGACCCATCAGTAGAAACAGTAATGAAGGGTGCAGAGGCTATGAGAAACTTCGAACCTGATTGGATAGTTGCTATGGGTGGAGGATCACCAATAGATGCTGCAAAAGCTATGTGGATATTCTATGAATACCCAGATTTCACTTTTGAACAAGCTGTTGTTCCATTTGGATTACCAGAACTTAGACAAAAAGCTAAATTTGTAGCTATCCCATCAACAAGTGGTACTGCTACAGAAGTTACAGCATTCTCAGTAATAACAGATTACAAAGCAAAGATAAAATATCCTTTAGCTGACTTTAATATAACTCCAGATATAGCTATAGTTGATCCAGAATTAGCTCAAACAATGCCAGCTAAATTAGTAGCTCATACTGGAATGGATGCATTAACTCATGCTATAGAAGCATATACTGCATCTTTAAGATCAAACTTCTCAGACCCATTAGCTATGAAAGCAATAGAAATGGTAAACGAACATTTAGTTAAATCATTTGAAGGAGATAAAGAAGCTAGAAACTTAATGCATGAAGCACAATGTTTAGCAGGAATGGCTTTTTCAAATGCATTACTAGGAATAGTTCACTCTATGGCTCACAAGATAGGAGCTGTATTCCATATTCCTCATGGATGTGCTAATGCAATATTCTTACCATATGTAATTCAATATAATAGAACAGAATGTGAAGACAGATATGGTGATATAGCTAGAGTATTAAAATTAGAAGGAAATAATGATGCAGAATTAACTGATTCATTAATTAAATTAATCAATGATTTCAATGATAAATTAAATATTCCTCATTCAATGAAAGAATATGGCGTTGAAGAAGCAGACTTTAAGGCTAACGTTGAATTTATAGCTCATAATGCAGTATTAGATGCATGTACAGGATCAAGTCCTAGAGCAATAGATGACAAGACAATGGAAAAATTACTTGGATGTACATTCTACGGAACTAAAGTTAATTTCTAATATTAGAAGTAGTAAGAAATTTATATATTAGGTTATGTTTTAGTAGAGTATTGATATATACATAAGTAAAATGGACTGAGTAATTGAACTTAGGAATAATAAAATGATTATAGTCCCATTTCAGCTTGTTCCCAATGTAAAATCGGGACAAGCAATAAAGGTGACAATACTCATTAAATATTCTGAAAGTCCAATTACAATGCCACTTTACTCATTGTATATATTAACATATGTTAATAAAAAAATTTACTAGGTAATTTAACTTAGTGGCAGAAATTTGTTTATAGTTGATTTTCAATAATTTAATAAAAACAATAGCTCTCGCTTTAGAGAGCTTTTGTTATTATTAAGAATAATTTTCAATTAAAATCTATAAATTGAAAAATGTAACATAAATAGATATTGAAACCATTGATTACATAGATAAAAAGATTTAAAATTGATAAAAAACATAGGGGGACAAATGATGTATAAGATAGTTAGTAAAAGAGAGCTTACAAACAATATCTTTTTAATGGATATAGAAGCTCCAAGAGTAGCAAAATCAGCAAAACCTGGTCAATTTATTATTATAAAGAATGATGAAAAAGGTGAGAGAATTCCTTTAACAATAGCAGATTATAATAAGGATAAAGGAACTGTAACAATAGTTTTCCAAACTGTTGGACAAGGAACTAAACAATTAGCGGCGTTTGAAGAAGGCGACTATGTTTGTGACTTTGTTGGACCATTAGGTCAACCAAGTGAATTTGTTCATGAAAATTTAGAAGAACTAAAGAAACAAAATATTATTTTCATAGCAGGTGGAGTTGGTGCTGCACCAGTTTATCCACAAGTTAAATGGATGTATGAAAATGGAATGAAATGTGATGTTATAGTTGGTTCTAGAAATAAAGAATTATTAATCTTAGAAGAAGAAATGAAGAAAGTTGCAGGAAATCTTTACATAGCAACTGATGACGGCTCATATGGTTTTAACGGTAGAGTTACTGATTGTTTAAGTGATTTAGTTGAAAAAGGAAATAAATATGATCATGCCGTAGTTATTGGACCTATGATAATGATGAAATTTATGGCGGCTTTAACTAAAGAACTTGGAATCAAAACAACTGTTAGCTTAAACCCAATTATGGTAGATGGTACAGGAATGTGTGGTGCTTGTAGAGTTACAGTTGGAAATGAAGTTAAGTTTGCTTGTGTTGATGGACCAGAATTCGATGGACATTTAGTAGATTTTGATGAATCAATGAGAAGGCAAACTATGTACAAAAGTGAAGAAGGAAGAGCACAATTAAAGATTGAAGAAGGGGACACTCATAGCCATGGTGGTTGTGGATGTAAAGGTGATAAATAATGAATATGCAAGACAGAATGAAAAGAACACCTGTTACTGAACAAGCTCCAGAATTAAGAGCTAAGAATTTTGAAGAAGTATGCTTAGGATATAATGAAGAAGAAGCTATAAAAGAAGCTAATAGATGTTTAGGCTGTAAAAATCCTAAATGTGTTGAAGGATGTCCTGTATCAATTGATATTCCTGGATTTATAGCTAAAGCTAAAGATGGAGATTTTGAAAATGCAGCTAAAGAAATTGCGAAATATAGTGCACTTCCAGCTGTTTGTGGTAGAGTATGTCCACAAGAAAGTCAATGTGAAGGCAAATGTGTATTAGGAATAAAAGGTGAGCCTGTAGCAATAGGTAAATTAGAAAAATTTACTGCTGATTGGTCAAGAAAAAATAATATAGATTTAGCAAAAACAGAAGCATCAAATGGTAAGAAGATTGCTGTTATTGGAAGTGGTCCTGCAGGACTTACTTGTGCAGGCGATTTAGCTAAAAGAGGATATGATGTTACTATATTTGAAGCTTTACATGAAGCTGGTGGAGTTTTAGTTTATGGAATACCTGAATTTAGACTTCCTAAAGAAAAAGTTGTTAAAGCTGAAATTGAAAACATTAAGAAATTAGGAGTAAAGATTGAAACTAATGTTATCATAGGAAGAACTATAACAATAGATGAATTAATGAAAGAAGAAGGATTTGATGCAGTGTTTATTGGATCAGGTGCTGGACTTCCTAAATTCATGGGTATAAATGGAGAAAATGCAAATGGAGTATTCTCTGCAAATGAATTTTTAACAAGAGTTAACTTAATGAAAGCTTTTAAAGAAGGATATCATACACCGGTTAAAGCTGGTAAAAAGGTAGCTATAGTTGGTGGCGGAAACGTTGCTATGGATGCAGCAAGAACTGCTTTAAGATTAGGTGCAGAAGCTCATATAGTTTATAGAAGAAGTGAATCTGAACTTCCAGCAAGAGCAGAAGAAGTACATCACGCTAAAGAAGAAGGAATAATATTTGATGTTTTAACAAATCCAACAGAAATCTTAAGTGATGAAAATGGCTGGGTTAAAGGAATGAAATGCGTTAAGATGGAACTTGGTGAGCCAGATGCTTCTGGAAGAAGAAGACCAGTTGAAGTTGAAGGATCAGAATTTGTTATGGATGTTGATACTGTAATAATGTCACTTGGAACATCTCCAAATCCACTAATATCTTCAACAACTGAAGGATTAGATATTAATAAGTGGAAATGTATAGTTGCAGATGAAGATGGATTAACTACTAAAGAAGGTGTCTATGCAGGTGGAGATGCTGTTACTGGTGCTGCAACAGTAATACTTGCTATGGGTGCTGGTAAAAAAGCAGCAGAAGCTATAGATGGATATTTACAAAGTAAATAATTATTTAATTAGATAAAATAAAAAGTGTGCTATTTTTAGTATGTAAAGATTAAATAATAAATTTAAAAAAGATGATTTCTGTATTTTCAGAGATCATCTTTTTTGCTTTACGTGGAATTTAAAAATGTATTTGCCAATTTATAATCAATATTAAAGTAGGTTTCAACTTAAAAGTATAAAAATGGAAAGTTAGGGTTGTATATTAAAAATAAACCAAATTTCAATTATTGATTTATACTTATTTTTAAAATATATTTTAAAAAGTTTTTATAAAATCATATTATTTTTAGAAAAACTTTAAAAAAATGAAGAATTATCAACGTTTTTGTAAAGTTAAGTTTTTTTATTTCGACAATATATAGAGAAAAATATTGTGAATGAGGTGTTATAAAATGTCTAGGCTTAACTTTTTTAAAACAAGTATACAAGGTAAAATAGCAACTGCAGTAGGAGCTATTTTATTACTTACAACAGTAACGCTTACAACAACTTCAAGTGTTTTAAGTAAAAATGCTATGGGAAAAACTATAAATGAGACTTTTATAGCTGATGCGATGGGTTCAGCTATAAGTATAAAGGGAACTATAGAGAAAGAACAAAATGGACTTTTAATTTATCAAGACAATTATGAAATTAATAATTTATTAAAAATGTCAGCTGCAGGGCAACAGGAAACTGAGGAATTTAAAGAACTACAGCAAAAAATTACTTATTCAATGGAAGAATATAATTCTAGAAAATCAGAAGTTCAAAGAACACATATTATAGATATAAATGGTAATGTAATTGCAAGTTCTTCTCCTGATGCAATTGGAACATCATTCACAGATAGAGTGTATTTTAAAAGAACTATAGAGACTAAAAAACCTTCTACTTT
The DNA here is from genome assembly GCF_963527835.1 of uncultured Clostridium sp. GTDB lineage: Bacteria > Bacillota > Clostridia > Clostridiales > Clostridiaceae > Clostridium. Next base: position 39,897 of record NZ_CAURTC010000032.1, read on the forward strand.
GGATGTTGTAAAATCAAAAGCAACAGAGAACTTAGTAACAGGTGCTACATTACCACTATTTGATGAGAATGGCGAAATTTTAGGTATTACTACTATATCTATTGAAATGGAATCTTTTGGTAAAACAATAGATGGATTTAGAAATGAAGATGAAAATGTACATAATTTTGTAGTGGATAATAACGGTATGGTAATATACCATGATAATAAAGAATTAGTTGCACAAGAAAGTGGAATACCAGAAATAGATGAAATATCTAAAGATTTAAGTAAAAATAGAGGTATGGTACAGTATGAGGACAATAGTGTAAAGAAGATGGTATCTTACGCTAGAGTAGAAGGCTTAGATTGGGTAGTATTTTCAGGTGGTGAAACAAGTTCTCTTATGTCACCAATAACAAAAATAAATAATAAAATAATGATAATGTCATTTTTAGCAATAGTAATTGGATTAGCTATAATATTTATGGTAAGTAAGTTACTTACTAAACCAATCAAAGAATTAACAGGGATTGTGAATAAAGTTGCTGATGGTGACTTGAGTATTAGAGCTAAAGAAGGAAATTCCAAAGATGAAGTAGGTCAATTATCACAATATTTCAATAAAATGTTAGATAACTTATCAGCATTAATAGGTAACGTTGGAGAAGCGGTAGAAAAGATGGACGAAGCATCTAATACATTAAGTGCTGTAACAGAAGAAGTTTCTGCATCAAATTTAGAAATAAAGAGTTCTATGGAAGAAATATCAGAAGGAACTTATTCTCAAGCTAAAGATATAGAATCAACTAATCAACAAACTAAGGAACTTGGCGAAAGAATAGAGGCATTAAATAGTAAAAATACAGAAATGGAATCAAATAGTAAGGATATAGTTAGAGTAATAAATGATAGTAATGAAAAAGTAGACTTTTTAAAACATTCAGGAGAAGAATCTGTAAATAGTTTTAGAAATGTACAATCTACTGTAGAAAATCTTATAAATGAAATGAAAAATATATCTAACATGGTACTATCTATAAATGGAATATCTGAACAAACTAATCTTCTTGCATTAAATGCATCAATTGAAGCAGCAAGAGCAGGGGAAGCAGGTAAAGGATTTGCAGTGGTAGCAGATGAAATTAGAAGTCTTTCAGAGCAAACAGGTAAAGCAACTCAAGATATACAAAGTATAATAAGTGGAGTAGAAAATATAGCTACTAAAACTAAAGAATCAATATATGTGTCTTATGAAGTTAATAATCAACAAGCAGTAGCATTTGATCAAATGGAAGTATCTATTAATGAAATGAGCTCTGTACTTCAAGAAATGATAAAAATAACTAAAGAAATAAATAGTGAAATAATTACAATAGATGCTAACAAAGAAGAGGTTAATGCGTCAATAGAGCAAGTATCTTCAGTAGCACAACAAGTGGCAGCATCATCACAACAAGTAACAGCATCATCACAAGAACAATTACAAGCTTTTGATGTTGTAACTACTAATTCTCAAGAATTAACAGTACTATCAGAACAGTTAAAAGAATCATTAAGGGTATTTAAAATATAGTTAAAGGTTAAGATTGTGAGTAGAGATAGAATAGAAAATTTAATAAATTTTAATATATTATTCTTAAAGTTTTTATAAGTTCAATCGAAACTAAAATATAGATACTTTTACTAATAAAGGATATTTAATATTTTATGTGTAAATACATGTTTTAAATATAATTATATAACAATTAAAGAATTATCATATTTTATCTCAAAATTTTAATATATAGTGGAGTATTACAAAATTATTTTATATTGTTTTGTAATACTCCATTTGCCTATGTAAATATTAAAAAACATATGTAATTACTATAAATGTTAATTGAGCAATAAACTATGTTATTAGTAAATTTAAATTATGTTAAAGTAAAATTTGCTATTAAAATATTTTATAGATATAGATATAGATATAGATAGTTAGTTAGATCTTTTTAAGAAAATTTTTAATTAAAAAGTTTTTTTATACTTATTATCTTTAATATTGAAAGGAGGATTGTACCTTAAAACTAATAGCATTATAATATAGTAATTATTTATTAATGAAAAAGGGGGAGTTTTTTATGAGATTTAAAAAAATAAGTACAAGAATGCTTACAATTCTACTGTTTGTAACTATTTTATCAATGGTTTTGCTATCGGGTATAAGCTATAAAAGTAGCAAGGATATTATAGACAGCCAAGTAGAAGAAAACATGGAAGCAAAATTAAATTCTACAGTAAATGCAATAAATCTTAAGATGCAAGAAATTTCATCAATGTCTAGTCAACTTGCATTAAATGTTGGGTCAACTTATAAAACTACATATTTATCGCAATATGAAGAAATGATTGGAAAGATGATATTTAAAAGTGATTTGGTACTTGGTGCTGGAATTTGGTTTGAACCATATGATTATGACGCAAATAAAGAGTATGTTGGACCATACATTTATAAGGAAAATAATCAAGCCTTAATAACATATGACTATAGTAATGCTGAATATAATTATTTTAATTATGCTTGGTATAAAAATGCTAAGAATAATAGCAAAGAAACGGTATTTAGTGATTTATACTATGATGAAACATTGGATACTATAATGAGTACTTGTGCCACACCTATATATGATCCGAATAATAATTTTATTGGAGTAATTAGTGTTGATATGGAAATTTCATCAATTCAAGATTTAATAAATAATTGTAAGATTGGTGAAAATGGAAAGGTTTTATTATTAAACAATCAGGGGAAATATATAACTAACAATGATGATAAAAAAATAATGAAAACTAAAATTAATGAGGATGAGAATAAATCACTTTCAGAATTCGGAAATATTTTATTAAATAATACTAATGGTAAAAGTAATTTTTCTATTGATGATACAAAGTATGAAGCCTATTATACTACGGTAGAGCCATTTGGATGGAAGTTATTTATACAAATACCGATTTCAGAATTAGATAAACCAATAAATGATTTAATGTCTAAACTTATAATAGTAGTTATTTTGGCCATGATATTAACAACATTAGCTATAATATGGCAGGTTAGATATTTAACTAAAACAATAAAAAAAGTTAACAATTTATCATCTAGTTTATCAAATGGAGATTTTTCTATAAATGAACTTGAAGTGACATCTGAAGATGAATTGGGACAAATGAGTGAATCACTAAATAAAATGTTATTAGAAAATAAGAATATGATACAAGAAATATCTGATGATGCAAACAAAGTAAATAGCATAACAGAAAATTTAAATAAATCAACTGAATCTCTAGTAGAAAATTACAAGGTGATTAAAGATTCAGTTAAAAACATAAGTGAATCTATGCTTAATTCTAGTGCTACCACTGAAGAAGTTAATGCTTCTGTAGAAGAAGTAAACTCCTCAATAAGTTTATTGTCACAGGAAACAATTAGAAGTCATGATATGGCAAAAGACATAAAGGTGAGAGCATACAATATAGAAAAAATGAGTAATGATTCTTATAATAAAGCAACTAGTTTATCAAAAATTCATGAAACAAATCTAAAACAAAGTATTGAAAATGCTAAAATAGTTGAAAATATAGGGGCTATGGCTAAAGCTATTTCTGATATAGCAGAACAAGTTAATTTATTATCACTTAATGCTTCAATAGAAGCTGCACGTGCTGGTGAACAAGGTAAGGGATTTGCAGTAGTTGCATCAGAGATAGGTAACCTTGCAGCACAAACATCAGACACTGTAAAAGAAATCATTGAAACTATAGGTAAGGTACAAGAAGCATTTAATAAATTAACTAATGATTCTACTCAGATGTTATTATTTATTAAAGATACTGTAACTCCAGATTATAAAGAATTTGTTGGAATAGCTAATCAATACGATAAGGATGCAAATGATATTGAAGATATATCTATAAAAATATCTGAGATGACTAATAGCATTGAATACATTACACATGAAGTTGGAGATGCAATACAAAATATTGCAGAAGCTTCTCAAGATACTGCATCTAATAGTGGAGAGATTGTCTCTAGTATAGAATTAGTTTCACAATTAGTTGAGGAAATATCTATTATTGTGGAAAATGAAACAGAGGTTTCAGATAATCTTAATTCTATGGTTAAAAAATTTACTTTATAGTGTATTTTATTTAGAAAAATTTAAATATGGATATGTTTTAGAAGCGTATTGATATATGCATAAGCAAAGTGGACTGAGTAATTGAACTTAGGAATACTAAAAATGAGTATAGTCCCATTTTAGCTTTCTCCCAATATAAAATTGAGACAAGCAGTAAATGTAAATATTAAAAGGAAACTCGACTTCGCTGAGTAAGTTCGAAAAGCTAAATATAAAATGCACTGTGTGAAAGTTCGTGTAGCCAAATATAAAATGCACCATGTGAAAGTTCCTGTTTCCAAATGTAAAATTTGGACATTCACTTTTGGGCACTTACTTTTAGGTTCTCACTTAACTATTTTCAAAGTCCAATTACAATGCTACTTTGCCTATTGCATATATCAACACTAGCCTAAAATGTATATAAAATTTAATGGAGAATTGAGAGGTTAAAGTGGAGAGTTCATGGTGAAATCCCATAGAGGAATTTTAAAATAAGTTTTCAATAAATAACTCTCAACTCTCCACTATGAACTAAAAAAGCGTGGTGAAGCCGCTTTTTTATGTTATATTTTTATGAATTCAGGTTTCATATTATTGAATTTACAGATATATTTATATCCTATAGAACCTAGAACATCATGAATATAATCAAATTTAGTAGCTATTTGGGTAGGAATATGTGAATCTGAACCTATAGTAAGTATTTCACCACCTAAATCTTTATACATTTTAAGAATGTTCTTAGATGGTGTTAAATCAGGAAGATTATATCTGAATGATGAAGTATTAATTTCTATTCCTTTACCAGAATAAATAACTTTTTTTAAGATTGCTTCTAAGTAGTCAGAAAAAATTTCATCTTTTAAAATTGTATCATAATTTCCATATCTTTTTATTAAATCAACATGTCCTAAAACAGAGTAATCATCATATAAGTTGATTATTTCTAGTAAGCTTTTATAATATCCTTCATAAGCTTCATGTTGAGTTTTTCCTTTGTGAAAATCACCAGTAAATAATTCATTTCTATCTATAGTATGTATAGAACCAATAACAAAATCAAAGTCATTTTCTTTTATTTCCTTAGAACAACGTTCTAAAACTTGAGTTTGAAGTCCAATTTCAATACCTTTTTTTATAGAAATTTTATCTTGGTATTTGTTTTTATAAAAATCTATATCTTCAAAGTATTTATCATAATCAACTTTAACATTGGGATTTCCTAATACATCATAATCAACATGATCAGTAAAACAAATTTCTTTAAGTCCTAACTCAATAGATTTTTCTATCATATCCTCCATTGGAGTTTGTGAATCTTCAGAATAATTACAATGCATGTGGTAGTCATAATAAATCATAAAAAGCCTCCTTAGTAAATTGTTGGTATATGTATATCACTTTACAATTTCATATATCAATACTTATTTAAATATCTTACTTTAAGTAATTTTAATACTAATTTTACTATATTACAAAATAAAATATTTTTTTATTCTTTAAAAATTTATATTATTAAAGAATTTGTGGATAACTTTTAGAATACCATGTTTTAAAGGTATGATGAGTACCTCTAAAGAATAAAAAATAATCATATGCCGCA
>NZ_CAURTC010000033.1:0-45259 GCF_963527835.1 uncultured Clostridium sp.
TTTATAAAAAAATCATATCATATTGAATAAATTAATTTAACGACTGAATAGTTACAATTTTTGTTTGTTTTACTTAAAATATAAATTTTTACATATATTATCGCATTGCGTTTGTATAAAAATTTGAATTTAAATTCCTGTTCACTCTAGCAATTCTACTTTTTATTATTTTTCAAATTTTGTTTTTAAAACAGATGTAAAATGAAAAATTGGACAAAAATACATTATAATATATAATTAATATATATTTATCTACAATTTTTCACATGAAATTAACAAGTAGATAAATTTTAAAAATCGTTAGACTATATCTATAGATTTTTTATTCAGTAATATTTTATTTATATAACAGGAGGAAAAAATTATGGCAAAAGAAAATAAAACTAATGCTATGAGAATTTTAGATAGTAATAAAATAAATTACACTACTTATAGCTATCAAAATAAAGATGGAAAAATAGATGGCGTAGCTGTTGCCCATAAAATAAATAAGAATGAAAATGAAGTTTTTAAAACTTTGGTCACTCAGGGACACTCCAAAGAATTTTATGTATATGTTGTTCCAGTTGCACAAGAACTAGATATGAAAAAAGCTGCAAAAGCCGCGTCTGAAAAAAGCATTGAAATGATACATGTTAAAGACATAAATAAAATCACAGGATATATAAGAGGTGGATGCTCTCCTATTGGAATGAAGAAAGCATTTAAAACTTTTGTTCATAACACCGCTTTGAATTGTGAAACAATAGTATTTAGTGGTGGTAAAATTGGATCTCAAATCGAAATAAATCCAAGGCAATTAGAAAATATACTAGATTGTACATTTGTAGATTTAATCAAATAGATTACATTAGTAGAAATAATAAATAAGTTAATTATATTTTGATAATTATCTGTATTTAAGGCTGGTCATATTTATTTGATGTAAACAAACTTAGAAAGTGCCATTTTTGTGTATGCAGAACATATGTTCTATATACGCAAAAATGGCACTTTCATAAAAAAATTACTATCAAAATATATTTTTTACATCTCTATATTTTGATCTTATGTAGAAAAATCCCAATAAGCAATTATATACTTTTTTTATTGTTTCCTGAATGATTATAACATCCATTAAATTATTGTATTCCAAATAATAAACTGCATTAAGATTATTATTTATTAATCCTAATACAGTTTGTCTAATAATCCTATACTCTCCTACTCTACAACTTCTCCTACTAAAGAAAATGATTTAGCTTCAATTATTTTCACCTTAACAAGTTTTCCTATCATTTCTTTACAGCCATCAAAGTTTACAAGCTTAGCATTTCTTGTTCTACCAGTTAATTTATTTTCATTATTCTTACTAGTTCCTTCAACTAAAACTTCATATATCTTTCCTTCAGCAGCTTTATTTCCAACAACAATTCCTTCATTAACGGCTGCCACAAGCCTATTAAATCTATCATGTTTAACATCATCAGGAATTTGATTTTCCATTTTATCTGCTGGCGTGTGATTTCTTCTTGAATATATGAAAGTAAACGCAGCATCATATCTGACTTCTTTTACTAGGTTAATTGTTTCCTCAAAATCTTCTTCAGTTTCTCCAGGGAATCCAACTATTATATCTGTTGAAAATGTTACGTCTGGAATTTCTTCTCTTATTTTTTTAGCTAATTCTAAATATTGTTCTTTATTATAATGTCTATTCATTTTTTGTAATATTTCATTACTACCACTTTGTACAGGTAAATGTATTTGTTCACAAAGCTTATCACAATCTCTTATAGCATAAACTACATCTAAAGTTAAATCTTTAGGATGAGATGTCATAAATCTTAATCTTTCAAGTCCATCTATTTCATTAATTCTTCTTAAAAGTTGTGCAAAGTTAATTTCTTCTTCAAGACCTTTACCATAAGAATTTACGTTTTGCCCAAGTAAAGTAATTTCCTTATATCCATTAGAAACTAATTCTTTTATTTCCTTTTCTATGTCTTCTGGTTTTCTACTTCTTTCTCTTCCTCTAACATAAGGAACTACACAATATGTACAAAAATTATTACATCCATACATTATAGTAACAAAAGCTTTTACATCACTTTTTCTGTCTATTGGAACACCTTCTACAATTTCAGTTTCTTTATCAAAAATCTCTTTAACTTGAACTCCTTCAACTTGAACTCTATGCAAATATTCTGGGAACTTGTATGCATTATGAGTTCCAAATATTATGTCAACGTAAGGGAATCTGCTTAAAATTTCATCTGCCATCCCCTTTTGTTGCATCATACAACCGCATAAAGCTATTATTAAATTAGGATTCTTCTCTTTTTGCTTTTTTAGTCTGCCAAGATTTCCAAAAACTTTATTTTCTGCATTTTCTCTTACACAGCAAGTGTTAAAAATTACAATTGAAGCTTCATCTCTATTTTCTGTTTCTTCATATCCTTGAGACTTAAGCATTCCTGAAAGCTTCTCAGAATCTTCTTCATTCATTTGACAACCCCATGTTTCAATAAAGAAGTGTTTGTTTCCATCTTTCTCAACTATATTATTAAGCTGTTTATCATCAAATTTTATCATTAATATTAAACCTCCACTTTAAGTAAATTCATTTAATAATATTAAATAATCATATTCATCAATAGATATAATTCTTAATACTAAGACCTACAACTAAATATTATCACCATAATATTATATCAATCATAACAATGTATAGGCAACATCAAAATTGATTTTTCTGTTATCTATTAATAGTACGATATTAAAAAGACTATAATACTCTAGGTCTTTTATTATACACCATTTATTGTTTCTCTGTTTCTAATATAGATTTTACGATAATATAATTTAACTTATTTAATGATTGTCCTATTTCTCCAAACTCATTGTTGCTATTTATATTTATTGGTTCAGATAAATTATATTTATTTAAAATTATCCATCAACTATTAACATAAAAATAAAGAAGTGTATTCACTTCTTTATTGCTAAAACATAAGAATATATGACCTTTTAAATTTAAAAGTTTTCATACCTTTTTAATATCTGATTCCAAACCTCTATTTCATTTATATGTTTTACCATTTAAATTTTCTCTAAAATGTTACTTATGTTAACCACATGTGAGATTTCTATCTCCCCATGAAATCATTTGTTCTATAGTTGGTAATAATTTAATACCTTCATCTGTTAAGAAATAATAGGATCCTATAGTATTTCCTATAGCATTCTTTTGATTTTTAATTATATTAGTTTCTTGTAACAAGTCTAATTGCTGAATTAATACTTTCTTACTACATTTATTATCTAAATGACGTAATATTTCACTAAATCGCTTACTTCCATCTTTAATAAACTACATTATACTTGGTACCCATCTTCTTCCTAAAATATTGGATAATGCCTCTACTGGACATCCATATTCTACTTCATCAACCATGAATTTATTGGTACTCATTATCCACCTCCATATTAGTTTTATTTGTATTTAAACATCTATATAAAAATTCATTAGTATACTTCTAATTTTAAAGAATCTTAATTATATCTCTATGTTATAACAAATAATTATATTAATTAAAAGGCCATGATACAATTATGAGTCTATATAAACACAGGTCTATTGAAAATTACCGCTTAACCCTTCCATAGTATAAAAATTTCCACAATACATTGTTGTTATATCTATATCTATATCAGTATTTGAAATTGGAATAAAAGTATTTTTTTCTAATCCCTCTTCAGTGATAATATAAACTTTCAATGTTATATTATCTATATAGCAATCATATTTAGTCATTTGCTTATGTTCGTATTTAACTGCATTAATAAAATCTAATTTACTTTTAAAATCACTTTTTCTTCCATAGACTATTTTCTTATCATGATTCCAACTTAATTTGTTATCCATTTAAATCATCCCCCATAAATTCTAAAACTGTTTGTATTTCAAATTTATAACCTATTGCTCCAAGTAGTTATTTTTCCATATTCCTCAAACCCAATTTTTTTATATAAATTCAAAGCTTTATAATTATTTACATCAACATTTATTGTAACATGTGAAACATGTCTCTTATAACATAAGTATATTAAATATTTTATAAGTATTTCGCCATAACCTTTTTTTCTATAATCATCCAATATTCCTACATTAACGATTGTATAAAGATCTTTCTTCGAAATAACTTGTCCATATCCTATTGCAACATTTCCAATCATTATAAAAACACATAAATCATTTATATAATAGTCTTCCTCTTCTTCTAGCTTTATATCATAAGGAACTAGCGGAATTCTATCATTATCTCTAAACACAGAATTTTGAATAAAGCACCTTAAACTCTCATCTTCTCTTTGAGTGAAAATTTTAAAGTTTATGTTTTTCTTAAAATCAAACTTACAATTAGATGTCCTCATTTTCATTAACGATGTAGCCCTTATTGGACTAAAATTTAATTTAGTCATTATATCATAAGTTATGTTACTGTCTACTACATCAAAATTTAAAGTTTTATTTTTAAACGTATTAATTAATTCTTTTGAAACAAAGTCAATATAATAATCACTTACATATAAAGATAAAATTTTTATAACTTCTGCTAATGGATATTGCATCCATAAATAACCTATATATTTGTTTTCATATTTAAATAGCTTAATTTCTTTTCTTTTCATATACTTAACAACAAATGATTGTTCATTATACAATTCAAAAAAATCTTTGTTATTAATATACTTATCATTAGCTTCTTCTTGTAGTGTTTTAAAATATTTTAGATTTTTTAATGATAACTTTTCTATTATAAACATAAAACTCCTCACTTCTAATAAATAAAGTATAGTATTAAAAAAATACTTAGTCAATTAAGTACAGTTAACAGAAGTTAATTTTTTCAAAGTAAAAAGAACCCCTATATAAATTATATTGGGGTTCTTCTTATTTATACATGTTTTATTAAATATCTTTTATACTTAAGCTTACTCTTTTATTTTCTTCATCAACTTCTAATATTTTTGCCTTAACCTCTTCACCAACACTAAGTACTTCTGATGGGTGTGCTATTCTATTAAATGAAATTTTTGAAATATGGACTAATCCATCAACTCCAGGTTCTAATTCCACAAATGCACCAAAATCATTTATTCTTACAACTTTACCTAAAACTATTGAACCTTCTGGATACTTTTCTTTTACATTTTCCCATGGTTTTGGAAGTAACTCTTTTCTACTTAAAGATAATTTCTTATTTTCTTTGTCTAGAGCTATAATCTTAACTTCAATCATTTCACCTTTTTTCAATATATCTTCTATATTCTTAACATGATTCCATGAAATTTGAGATAAATGTAATAACCCATCTATTCCATTAACATCTAAGAATGCACCGAAATTAGTAAATCTCTTAACTTCAGCTTTAATTACATCCCCAATATTTAAACTTCCCCAAATTTTCTCTTCTTCTGTTTCCTTAAGAACTTCTAATAAAACTCTTCTAGATGCAATAACTTTTTTATGTTCTTCAGCAGAATAATCAATTAATTTAACTTCTAATACTTGATTAATACATTTAGATTTATCTTTAGTAAATCTAACATCTATTTGAGAAGCTGGAATAAATATTCTTATTCCTTTATAATAAGCAACTAGTCCATTTTCTGAAGCCTCTTTAATTTTAACTTCAAAAGTTTTACCTTCATTAAACAATATATCAAGTTCTTTATATGCCTCTTCTTTTTCGTATTCAAGTCTTGATAAAACAACATATCCATCAGAATTTTGTAATTTTATAACTTTAGATTTTATGCTATCACCTATATTAAGACTTTCTACCACACTCTCAATATCTTCCTTTGAAGTTAATTCATTAAAAGGAATAACCCCATCTATTTTATATCCTACAAGTGAAACTATAATAGTGTCTCTTGTTTTTGAAAGTATTTCTCCTTCTACCTCATCACCAATCACAAATCTTCTATCAAGTTGATTCATTAATGATAATTGATCATCGTTTTTAATATTTTCTGTATTACTCATAATTCCAATTACCTCCTTAATAATCCAATCTGGTGTAGATGCACCAGCTGTAATTCCTATTTTATTTATATTATTTATAAAATCTTTAGGTAACTCATTAACATTTTCTATGTGTATAGTATTATCACAATTTTGTTTAGCAATTTGATATAGCTTAGTTGTATTAGAGCTATTTTTCCCACCAATTACTACCATAGTTTCTACTTCTTTTGATAATTTATTAGTACTTCTTTGTCTTACATCTGTAGCTGCACATATGGTGTTAAAAGCTAACACTTCTTTAGCCTTTGCGGAAACGTTTTTGATTAAAGTTTCCCAATTAGCTGCTTTTTCTGTTGTTTGAGATACTACACATACTTTAGCAGGTATATCCCCATCAAGTTCTCCATTTTTAGAAATTATAGCTTCATTGTTACACCAACCATTTATCCCTATTACTTCTGGGTGATTAGCGTCACCAAGTATTACTATATTATATCCTAATTTGTAATATTTATTTACCTTTTTTTGTATCTTGGTTACAAAAGGGCAAGTGGCATCTTTGACCTTCAATTCATTTTTTTGTAAAAGATTTAGTACTTCTTCTGATACTCCATGAGATCTTATAACAATAACATCATCTTTGTTCAAAGTAGCTATATTTTCTAATTCTATAGAATATATGTTATTTTTCTCTAAAAATTTTACAACATCATTATTATGTATCAATGGACCTAGAGTATATATTTTCTTTTCTTCTTGATTTTGTATTTTTATAGCTTCATCAACTGCTCTCTTTACTCCAAAGCAAAAACCAGCATTTTGTGCTAAAATAACTTCTTTCATTTGCTTTTCTCCTAAAGTTTTAAATATTTTTAATTGACTCTTATATAAGAATTAATTTTTTCTGTAACTGCAGATATATTTAACCCAGTAGTATCTATTTCAATAGCATCATCAGCTTTTCTTAAAGGATCTATCTCTCTATGAGTATCTTTATAATCTCTATCTATAATATCTTTTAATATATTGTCATATAAACATTCAATATCCCTATCCTTAAGTTCTTTAAATCTTCTATTTGCTCTTTCCTCTGGTGTAGCTGTTAAGAAAAACTTAAATTTAGCATCTTTAAGTACAACTGTACCAATATCTCTTCCATCCATTATAACATCAAATTTATTTGACATATCTCTTTGAAGTTTAACCAATTTACTTCTCACTTCAGATATAGATGCATAAGAAGATACTATATTACTTATTTCTGGAACAGTTATTTTATCTTGAATATTTTCATTATTTAAAATCAAATCATCATTTTCAAAATGCATTTCCATAGTATCTATTAATGAACATATCTTTTCTATATTACTTTCAGATATATTATTTTCTTTACATTTTAATGCTACAGCTCTATACATAGCGCCAGTATTTATATACATAAGATTAAACTCTTTACCTACTAATTTTGCTATTGTACTTTTTCCAGCACCTGCTGGGCCATCTATCGCTACTGCTATTTTCAAAACTTATTCCTCTTTTCTAAAAATCTTAAATTAGTTTAAAAACCTTTAATAAGATTATATAATTTTTTATTACCTCAAACAAGAAAATATTTAGTTTTTATTCAATATGACTTCCAGCAATTACTCCAGTTGCAAATGCAATTTGTACATTATAACCACCAGTAAAAGCATCTACATCCATAACTTCACCACAAAAAGAAAGATTATCTATAATCTTAGATCTCATAGTAGATGGATCAATTTCTTTAACATCTATTCCGCCTTTTGTTACAATTCCTTCAGCAAGAGGTCTTAGCCCATTCAAATCAAATGAAAAGTCTTTAAGAAGGTTAACTAAATTTCTTCTTTCTTCTTTGGTGATTTCATTAACTTTCTTTTCTTCAGGTATATTAGACATTTCTATTATCATTGGAATTAGTTTTTGTGGTAATAATTCATTTAATGAATTTTTAAAATCTTTATTTAAATATTTATTAAAATCCCTTTGTATTCTTTTATCTAATTCACCTAAGTTTAATGATGGTTTAAGATCTATATGTAATTTATAATTTTTGTTATTCTCTATAAATCTACTTCCGCTTAAAATAAGGGGACCTGATACACCAAAATGTGTAAATAACATTTCACCAAAATTTTTATATACAACTTTTTTATCATTTTCTTTTATTATAACTTCTACATTCTTTAATGATAATCCCATAAGATCTTTAGTTTTGGCATCTTTTACAACCATAGGTACAAGTGCCGGCTTTAATGGAATTATCTTGTGTCCTAATTTTTTAGAAAATTCTTGTCCGTCACCTCTTGAACCAGTAAGAGGATAAGAAGCTCCTCCAGTTGCTATAATATAATGATCTGCTTTTAAAATTTCATCAGTATTTATTTCAATGCCAGTTATGTTATTATCCTTATATTTAATATCAGTAACCTTTGAATTTAATTTTATTTCTACGTCTGTTCTACTTAGTGCATTTGATAAGCCTCTGATTATATCAGATGATTTGTCTGACTCAGGAAATACCCTATCTCCTCTTTCTACTTTTAACTTAATTCCTTCATCAGAAAAGAAGTTCATAGTATCTTCATTAGTAAATGTATATAATGCACTATATAAAAAATGCGGGTTACCAGGTATGTAATCAAAAAATTCTGAGATATCCTTTGCATTAGTAACATTACATCTACCTTTACCAGTAATAAATAATTTTTTACCTAATCTTTCATTACCATCTAATAATGTTACTTTATGTTCTTTTGCAGCTGTTATTGCAGCCATCATTCCAGCTGGGCCTGCTCCAATAACAATAACTTTGCTCATTAAAAAAATCAGCTCCTTAATTAAATAATATTTATAAGTATCTTATAATAGTATTAATATTGATACTTTAATTAAAATTTGTATAACTTTAATTATACAATATATCCTCAATTTAATATATAGCTATAATTAACTACTGTTTTAATCATGTATATATTCAAATCTATATTCTTGCTTTATATCTGGGTATTTTTCTTTATCAACTTTACTCATAAACATGTCATAAGGTCTAATAAAAGTCTTAAAATCATCATATAATGCTTTGTATACAACAAATTCCTCACGTGTCTCACTATGTATTGCTATATCTATAACTTTATATTCTTTTCCTTTAAAGTGTCTGTATATTCCAGTTTTAAATTCTCTCATTGTGATTCTCCTTATAAATATTAAATATAATGAAAATATTTTTTAATATACATATATTTTATAATTCTACTTAATAATAATCCCAAGTATCTTAGATAATTCCAAAGCTTGCATAGGTGATACTATAACATCTTTCAATTCTTTTCCTGTTAATACAATTGAAGAGATATCACTATTAGTAAAATCTACACCTTTTAGATATGTGTTAGCAAATTCACTGCACATTAAGTTACAACTATTAAACGCTACTTTATTAAAATTACACTCTAAGAAGATTCCATTCTCCATATTACATTGATCAAAATTTGTTAATTTCATCTTTGAATATGAGAAATTAGAATACTTACCTAGACATTCCTTAAAAAGCACATTTTGCATATTAGATCCGCCAAAATTACTTCCTGTTAATTTACAATTTTTAAATTCAACTCTGTGTATACTTCCTTCAGAAAAGTCTATATTAGATAGATCACAATTTTCAAATACAACATCTAATAAGCTTATATTTCTGAAATAACATTCATTAAATATAACATTTACAAATCTACATCCGCTTATTTCTACTCTTTCTTCATTTATATAATCTAATTTACAATCTTTAATCAAATTATTTGAAAGATATTTTTCATTAATTAGTTCATCTTCAATGTTTACATCCTCTTCTAGAGCACTTAATAACTTAGGTTTTAATACCTTATTTAAAATAGACATATTTATCCCTCATTTTTCTATAAACTGTTGTTTTTATACTTATATTATCATATTTCTAACACAATTATAAAACTTTAAATAAATTAAAATTATACTTCGAAATACATAGGATAATATTTTAAATATGAAAATAGATTTCGTTAAGACTATGAAAAAACAAATAAGTAAAATGCTTTTCACTCTACCTTATTTGTTTTTAACATATATAAGTATTTATATATGTTACTTATATAACTTTTCTTTTAATATATGTACAATTACACAAATAAAACTTATTATTATCATAACTGGTAATGTATTTCCTACTATTATATTTATTTTCATAAATATTCTGTAGATAATAAAACCAATTATCCATATAATTAAATTCAACACATTAAGTTTTGAATTTAACTCTCTATTTTTTAGTATAAAGTAATCTGTTACAACTATTGCTATCATAGGTGCAAATACAGAACCTATTAGATATAAAAAGTTTTCAAATTGTTCTATTGGTGTAAACATAGCAATTAACATTCCAATTACACAAACAATAACAGATAAATATTTTGTGCTAATTTTTTTACTTATATTTGTGCAACTAATACCTGCTGAATAAACATCTAAAAATGTGGTTGTTACCGTTGACATTAAAACAATTATCATAGCTATAATTCCAAGTCCTGCTTGCATAAGAATTTGTGCAATATCAGAAGTTCCTGCATATAAGCTTCCATCTAGACCTATTATATACATCCACACACTACCAATAAAATAACTTGAAACACTTACAGGTGTTATTACTTTACTATCTTTTATATTTCTAGTGTAATCAGCTATAAGTGGTAGCCATGAAAGTGGCATTGCAACTGATAATTCAACTGCCATTCCAAAGCTTAAACTATTATCATTTAAGTTACTTAATTTAAGACTTGCCCCTTTAAAAATAACTATACCAAGAATAATAGTTAAAATAAAAAGTCCACCAACAGCAATAATATTTAATTTGCCAAGATTTTCAAACCCTATTAATATCCATATAATAATTAGTATTCCTATTAATATACACCATAACGCTTTATTTTCAAATCCAAATAAACTGTTAGATACTACATTTAATACATTTGTTCCACCAATAATCATTATAGCTGTCCATCCAACTAACTGTAAAATATTTAATGAAGAAAAAACATATGATCCATATTTTCCAAAAGATATTCTAGATGATTCCATTGAAGATAAACCACTCTTAGTTCCTATAAGTCCTGCAAAATATAAAAGTATACATCCTATAACATGTCCTAAAATTATTGCTAAAATACCTTTTTTCAGGCCAAGTGGGGCTATTAAACCACCTGTTAGTATTTCTGCAATGGATACAGATGCTCCAAACCATAGTAAGCTATTGTTTAATAAAGTTTTTTTCTTGTTCATAACAAATTCCTCCTAAAAATAAAATATGGGATATACCAATAAAGATATATCCCATTAAAAACATTTAATGTGTATTCCCTACGTTGGCATTATCCAAATCAGGTTAAGGGTCAAAGTTGCATTTAACTTCCTCTCAGCATACATGCGTAAGCTCCCCTATTATTAAGTTTTATATGTTAAAATTAATATTATCTATTTAATTTATAGAACTGTTGTATTCTGATATCATACGATCTAAGTAATAACTTAAATCTTCGACTGGTGACGGTTCAGATTCAGCATATACAATTCCTGGAGTATATACAATCCCAGCACTTAAATCTTGTTTTTCTACAACTTCAACTATTCTATTAGCACTTTCAATAAAGCAACTTGAATTCTTTTGTAAAGCTTCTAAATGAATAGAACCATTTTTATCTTTTGAATACACCTTATACTGTTCATAAGTTTTATTTAATGTATCTAATAAAGTTTTATACTTTGTAATATCACTAGATAATATATTGGTATCATCAATCTTATTATCTGACATATAATTTATAATAGCATCTCCATCAATTAGTAATTTCAAAGTATAATATTCAAAATCTTGTCCATTTTTCTTATATGTATCTAAGTTCTTACCCATGATTTCAATTGCTATAGGATTTAGTTTTTCTGAAAACTGCATATATCTATAATACCACATTTCTATTTCATCCATATATCTATCATGAATTTCTTGTGCTCTTGATAAATTATCATTTTTGTATTCTTCCTCATTGTAATATGCATAAACTTCATTAATTATATTATACATATTTCGTGTTTCATCAATTAGTGTTATAGCACTTTCATCAGCATCTGTTTTTGGCTTTTGTATAGCTTCTTCTTTTAGTATATCTAAATCATTGAAGAAACTATCTATTACTGGTGTGATTCCTGAAATACTATTACTTGGAATTATAATTTTATCACCATTTCCAAACTGCTCAACATAAGGAGTCACTGATGCATCAAATCTCCACAATATATTATTGTTTAATTTTACATATTCTTGATATTTTTCTTCTTCTGCCACTGTATTTTCTCCATCACTACACAAAGCCATGATAGGAATAGTTATTGTAAAAAGTAAAGTTAAAAATATAAAACATTTCTTTTTAGCATTGTCTTTTTTCTTCTTTAAATCATTGGGATCGTTTGTATGTATTAGTCCTAATTGAATTTGTTCCTTGTATTGAGAATTCAATTCCATATATAATTCTATAGATTCGGGATTTTCGTTTCCCATTTCTATTGCAAATTTAAGATCTTCTCTGATTTTTTTATCAAAATCTATTATTCCAAATTTATCTGCCCTCCTTGCAAGAAGCATCCCAAAGCCAAAACAAAAAAGTGATATAATCCCAAATAATATAATATCTGAAACTTTTAAATTATTTGAAGAAGTTTCAATAAAAAATGATCCTAATATTCCAATAATAAATACTGCTCCTACTGCCTTAAGCATTGCCCCTAATACTGAAAGCACATTAGCTCGTACACTTCCCTTATAAATTTTGTATCGTATTCGCATAAAACATTCCCCTTTCTTTTTAACGCAAAGTCGCTTCACATTATATCATAACAAATTTGTATTAAATAGAAAAAATAAACAATGTTAATTAAATAATAAGAAATACTCCATATTATGGAATAAATAATATAGAGTATCTTTTTGTTTAATTAGCATTTTGAAAATCTTCTATTAAATTATTAGTCGCATTATCAATAATAATAGCTATTCTTTTGCCTTCTATTCCTAAATTTTTAAGTTTTAAAATTATATTTTCTTGATAAATTTTAAATTTTAATAATGTTTCATTTAATATTAACTTAGAATCATTTTCTTCACTTCTGATAAAATCATTCCAAAATACAAGAGGTATACTTAAGCTTTGAAGAAGATTGTATGCTAAATTTATTTCTGCTTTTAAATTATAGTGCTTTGTATAGCCTAACAACATTAATATTCCTTTTGCAATTTGTAATATACTACTTTCTAAATCTTTATCACATAAAATAAGCTCAATAATGTCAGTTAAACTATTTATAGCAAAACTTTTATGAGGTTCTGGTAATTTAGATATTAGTGATGTAGAAAATTTATATATTATTTTCACAAACGAACATGGAGTTGTCTCTTTTCTTAAAGTACCATTACCATCCAACATTATATTAGCTTTATGATAGTACAATGGATTTTTTTGAAAAGAGGTTTCTATATATTTTTTCTTCTCATTTATTGAATTAAGAAGACAATTCACATAATCATATTTAGCATTAATAGATATTATTTTATCTTTATTTTTATTTATTTCTTTAGAGTATCTATTAATAAATTCATTTGAAAAGCCTTGTCCATCAAAAGATACACATCTATTTATTTTATTAGATAAAAGTGTAACATATTTAGCTTTATTCCCGCCTTTAGAATGACCTGTTACTGTGATATTTGTATATTTTAGATTATTTATATATTTTAAAGCACTTATTTGTTCTGGTGTATCAGACATATAGGCACCTTCACCATTGTCTCCCCACTCTTCTATTGTCTTAGTTCCTCTAAATACAACATAAGCATTATCGTGCTTATCAATAAAGCAAGCAGTTTTTACACCATTATTATCAACTTCTACATTATCAATCTTTAAGTTATTTAATTTATCATTTTCTTGTATTTGTTTTAAAACTAATATCCATTCTTTTTTCTTTACTACTTCTCCACATTCACCATTAATCATAATAGCTTTCTTCAAATTATTTCTATACAACATGGATTTAACAAGTTTGCCAGCAGTATTGTCATTAAATACATTCAGTTTAAGATATATTAAATTAGATAGTAGTAATAATTCACTATTATTTAATTCAGACATGTTTATCCTCCATAAAAAGTGATTAAAAAATATTATCATAATTTCAATATATTAACTATTAGCACAAATAACACAATAAATTAAGTAATAATTCTCCCCCATCTATACTTGACACGCAAAAAGAGCAAACATTAACAAAATGTTTGCTCTTTCTTAGTAACTGATTTTTAAGTTGTCCGCCAACTGGGTACGCCTTAAATCATACATTACCTCCAGGATTTTTTCTAAAACCAAGTAACATATTTATAATATAACTACTGCTTTAATAAAGTCTTTTGGCTTATCCTTCATTAATAAAAGAGCATCTTCTATATGTTCAAAACCATTATATACATGTGTAACTAATTTACTTAAATCAACACGATTATATATTACTAAATCTCTTAACATTTCTGCTCTAAGACGTCCGCCTGGGCAAAGACCTCCTTTTATAGTCTTATGAGCCATTCCACATCCCCAATCAACACGTGGTATTGGTAAAGTATCTCCACTTCCATGATAGTTAACATTTGAAACCACTCCACCAGGTTTAAGCATAGATATCGCTTGTCCTAATGTTTCAGGACCACCGCCTGCCATAATGACACGATCAACACCTTTTCCATTGGTTAAATTCATGATTTGTTTAACTATATCACCATTTTTGTAGTTTACAATATCTGTTGCTCCATAAAATTTAGCAGTTTCAACGCAAATTGGTCTACTTCCTACGCCAATAATCCTACCAGCTCCACGTAATTTAGCACCTGCTATACCCATTAATCCCACTGCTCCAATTCCTATGACTACAACACTAGATCCCATTTTTATATCAGCTAATTCTGCACCATGAAAACCAGTAGTCATCATATCTGTTATCATAACAGCACTTTCTAAAGATATTTCTGATGGTAAAAGTGCTAAATTCATATCTGCATCATTTACATGAAAATATTCTGCAAAAACTCCATCTTTAAAATTTGAAAATTTCCATCCAGCAAGCATACCATTTGAATGTTGTTGAAAACCAGCCTGAACTTCTAAAGATCTCCAATCTGGAGTTGTGCAAGGAACTATGACCCTATCTCCAACTTTGAATTCCTTAACTTCACTTCCAATTTCAACAATTTCCCCTACAGCTTCATGACCTAAAATCATATTATGTCTATTTCCAAGTGCACCTTCAAAAACAGTATGAATATCTGATGTACATGGTGACACAGCTAACGGACGTACAATTGCATCATATGGACTTGCAACTGGCCTTTCCTTTTCAATCCATCCAACTTTATTAATACCCAACATTGCAAAACCTTTCATAACTAAATCCCTCCTAGTTCAATTTTCACTAAAATGTGGTTTAAAAATATATTTATAATTTATTTTAGGTTTTATCATAATATATTATTAGCAATGATCGTGCCAATTTTAATTTTAAAAATTTTTTAATCATAAGTTTTCTATAAAAACTTATATATCATGCCATTATTCTAATAAATATCTTTTAAACTTAAAGTTTATGCTGTATTTTATAAAATTTAAAATAAAAAAGTGTTGCAAAATACAACATTTTTTAAATAAATACTGTTGTATTTTGCAACACTGTTGTTTTTTTATACAATATAAAAATATATATTACAATTTGCTTTTCAGTAAAATTAATATATACATTAATTTTACCTAAATTCAATATTATATTTTTTGATTTTTGCATATAATGTGCTCCTATTTATACCTAAAACTTTGCAGGATTTGGTAATATTCCCCTCACAATTATTTAAGCAAACTCTTATTGCTCTTTCTTCTAATTCTTCTAATGAGCACATATCACATTGTAAATCTATATTGCTACAATTAGCCTTTTTTTTAACTAATTTTTTATTTTCAAAACTGAAAGAAGTATTTCCGTCCATATTTATGATATTCTCAATACAATTTTCTAATTCTCTAATATTTCCTGGCCAATCATAATTTAATAGATTTTGATATAGAGTTTTCTCAATTATTGGAATACACTTTCCTAATTTAATAGACTTTATTTGCAAAAAATGTTCTATAAGAATTTCTATATCACCAACTCGTTCTCTTAATGATGGAACATATATTGGAATCACACGTAATCTATAATATAAATCTTCTCTAAAAGTTCCTTTTTCTACTTCATTTTCTAAGTTTTTATTAGTTGCAGCAATAATTCTTACATTTACATTAATACATTTATTTCCTCCTATTCTAGTAATACATCCTTCTTGCAATACCCGTAAAAGACTTATCTGCATATCTAATGGCATTTCTCCTATTTCATCTAAAAATAGTGTTCCTCCATTTGCAAGTTCAAATTTCCCTGCGCATCCTCCTCTTTTAGCGCCAGTAAAAGCCCCTTCTTCATATCCAAATAACTCACTTTCTATTAAACTTTTAGGTATTGCTCCACAATTTATTGCAACAAAACTACAGTCTCTTCTATCACTATTATTGTGAATGGATTGGGCTATAAGTTCTTTTCCTGTTCCACTTTCTCCTTGAATGAGTACTGTAGAAGGACTATTAGCTATATTTTTCGATTCTTTTTTTAACTTTAGGATTTGCTCGCTTTTGCCAATTATATCATTAAACGTGTATTTGGCTGTTCTACCTGTATACTTATTAACTAAATTGTATACATTTTTCATATCTTTAAATATACATACAATACCACTTATATTCTTTTCTTTATCTTTTATTGGATATACATTTAAATTAAACCTTTTCTTTTTATTCGAATATATAATTTCTATATCTTCATATGTTCTTCCACTTTTAAGATGATCAAATATTTCTTCCCAATTATCTAAAACTGAATCTACATTCTTATTTATAACATCTTTTTCTTTTATATTTAACATATCACATGCACTGTTGTTTATAGCTTTCACTATACCTTCTATGTCTACAGCAAAAATCCCTAAATTTAACGAATTCATAACTCTATTTAAATATTGATGTGCTTTAAACAACTCTTTTTGAGTCTTTTCAACCTTTAAATGATTTTCAATTGATTTTACAGCTGCCACTACAAGTCCTAAAGTATGAGGGTGAGCTAGTTGACGTCGTCCAGTTAAATTTAAACAACCAATTATATCTTTTTTTTCATTATGAATAACAGCAGAAGAACATGTCCAAATATGAAAAGCTTTTATAAAATGTTCTTCGCCCAAAATTTGAATTGAGGAATTTTCATAAAGGGCAGTTCCTATACCATTAGTTCCCGCACTTCTTTCACTCATATCTGTTCCTTCTACAATTCCAACTTTAATCTGATCTATTATTATATCTTCATCACCTATAATAGTAAGAACAACTCCATTTTTATCTGTAAGATATAATGAAAATCCTGATCCTCTTAAAAAATCATAAAGTATTTCCATAAATGGTCTAGCTATATTTATTAACTCACAGTTTTTTCTTATCAATATATCAAGTTCTTTATTCTTAAGCATTCTTGAAGGATGATGAATATTGTTTCCCACACCATATTTAATACATCTTTTATGTGATTTATTTAATATTTCTTGGTATGTATTTTCTTCAAACATTTAATCTTACCTCCACACTATTGATTTGTAATATATTATCTATTTTGATAAATTTTAGCTTACATACATATTGTAACTCAATAATAATATTTCATCCAATAAATAACATATCCACTTTTAAAAATTAAATTTAATCTTAGTAAAACTTATTTTAAATAGATATATAAATAAAAGTTGTTTTAATGTAAAAATTTCAATAATGTTTATGAATGCCATTAATCAAAATATAAAATAACTAAAAAATATTCTAATTCTCTATGTAGCAAAAAGAGCAAACATTTTATCAATGTTTGCTCTTTCCTAGTAACTGATTTTTAAGTTGTCCGCCAACTGGGTACGCCGTACGTCGTACATTGCTTCAGGAATTTTTACGTTGCCCATCACAACTGCATACCTATTTCTGATATGCTCCTCTGCCGGATTTAAGTGTCAGTTCACTTAAGATAAATTGTTTAACCTTTATCTTAGATTCATTATATAACACATTGTAATTGATTACAATAGTAAATTAAAAATTTTTTTAATTTACTATTATTCTATATTGTGTCCTGTATGATAAATACAACTTTTAATTTGTGATGATGTTGCTGGACTATTATATATTATTTCAACACTTTCTCTTGCTGCATCAATACACACTTGATTTACACCCTCTATTTTTATTAATGCATTCTTAACTTGTGTTTTCATGTTAGAGTTTGATAAACCTTGAATAATATAATGTTCTCTTTCCATACTAATTTCTCCTTATATAAAGATTGTTATGGCTATTTTTAAAGCCATAATTTTTCATTGTGTCTAATATTTTTGCATTTGTGAGAAAAACATCTAAGACAAATACAAAAATCTATAAAAATAGTATATACATTAAGTATGAATTATATCCTTCTTTCATATATAATTTAATTATATACTTATCTATTCTATAATTCTGTAAAATAAAAGGACTAAGTAATTTTACTTAATCCTTTGTTTTAATCAATATTTATTAGATTTTTCATGGTTTAGTTGTATTTTTTTATATTTGGGAAATTAGGACAGTTTATCTAAAAAACTTTTTAAAATATTTGCTGTAATTCCCCATATAACATAGTCTTTGTATTTATAAAAAAGTGAAATATATTTACCTTCTTTAAATTTGTAGTCTTTTCCATTAAAAATTAAATTGTATGGGAAATCATCTGATCTAGTCACAGTTAATTTACCAGTTGACTTTAATGGATTATATAAAAGTAAGTATTTAAGTGGTACGTAAAATACTTGATCTACTTCACTTTCATTTATAGACAATTCATTAATATTATTTACTATTCCCAGAAAACTGTGAATTATCATTCCGTCATGCCTTACAGTAATGTCTAATTCATTTATTATTTTAATGTCTTTAATTCCTAATTCCTCATAAAATTCTCTCATTCCTGCTTCTTTTGGTGTTTCATTATTATCTATTCTTCCACCTGGAAAACATATGTCTCCTGGCTGAGCATTTAATTTTTTAGATCTTACTTCAAATAAGATATGTACTTCTCCATCTATTTCTACTAGAGGTATTATTACAGAAGCTCTCTTATCTTTTTCCCATCCATTTATATAAGGACTTAAATTTTCAATTCTATTTGTTATTTTATTTATATTCATATTTATTCTCCATTTTTAATATTAATTTTTAAAAAATAATTATACTTTAATTATATGCAATTAATTATAATTACATAAATTTAAAACAAAAATCATTTTATGTTAAGATTAATTTTAAACTTAGTATAAAATTAATATATTTATATCTATCTTATATCTATATATTTTCGTTATCAATAAAAAATAAAAGCATGGATAAATCTAAATTTATTAAAATCCATGCTTTTGAAATAAATTAGATGAAATTATATTTAACTTATTACAACTTTAGTTTCTTCGGGAATATTATCCCAGATCCACTTTGCATTTATTTTATTTAATCTAATACAACCATCAGATAAAGCCTTTCCTAATCTTCCATCTCTAATTGATCCATCTAAATTATATATTATAGAGTGAAATAAATAGTTTCCCTTAAATTGTGTATAGTACCAACACTTATAGCCCTTATTAACTCCAAAATATAAACCTTTCACTCCAATTGTAAAATTTCCGGTAGGTGTAGGTGTTTCTTTTTTACCAATTGTACATAGATAACTATGAACTATTTTCCATTTTCCTTTACTTCCATTAAATATATTTACTTTGAAATTTTTTAAATCAACCCATATAAAATATTGAGTTTTACTTAAAAAATCATTTAAATTAACATACTCAGTAACAATGGTTTCATAATTTGCTCCTGCACCATCAATAAAATTAATCCTATTGTATCTTAAAAGTTTATTAAAAAAATCCTTCATTACAATTATCCTTAACAATTATTCTTAATATAGTATATGAATAATTAAAAAAATGTATAAAGCCTAAAAAATATCACTAAAAATTACATCATTAACACTTTTTATTTTTTTTAATACAATATATTATAATTTAATATCTTTAAGGAGAAAAAGTATGCAGCAATTTTTGTCTGCTTTAATGCTATCTGCATCATCTAATCTTGACACATTAACTGTGGCTATTTCTTATGGAATGTATAAAATAAAAATCCCATTTATAAGTAATTTATTAATAGCTATTATAACAACAGTTGGAACCTTCTTATCTATGGAATTTGGTAGCTTATTAGAAAACTTGATACCCTCATACCTTACTGATATGATAGGAGGATTAATATTAGTTTTAATTGGTGCTTGGTTTTTAAAAGACGCTTTACGTGATATTATGAAAAATAAAAAACAATCTAACAATTCTGAAGACGTACTTTTAAATGATAATCTTTGGGCTGATAAAGATAATTCAGGAGATATTAGCATAAAAGAAACTTTTTCTTTAGCATTGGCTCTTACTATAAATAATTTAGGTGTTGGAATAGCTGCAAGTATAACAGGAGTAAGTATTTTTTACTCAACTTTATTTACATTTATTATAACTATATTAAGTGTATCATGTGGTACATGGATAGGCAAAAGTATGTTTGGAAAACTATTTGGAAAGTATGCATCTATAATATCAAGTATACTTTTAATTATTTTAGGTACTTATGAATCATTTATATAATAATAAAAGCTTATTACAAATATACTAGTTTTGTAATAAGCTTTATTAGTTTTTCATATCAAATTTTTGCATATATAATTATTAATGTAAACACATAAAAAATTGATATCTTATATTAATCTTAACTATTTTTTTATTATTTTTATTTACATCTTTACATCTTTACAGCTTTGTTTTGATAGTTTTATCTGTTTTTTTAAATAATTTTTTGTTATTTTAGAAGTGTGCACTTTTAATTTCAAAGCTTTAGATATCTCTATTTTATATTTTTTATTTTTAATACATTCCTTTAATTCCTTTATTGTATGGCATTCACTTTCAAAACATGTTTTTACAGTACCAAGTTGTACTGGATAATGACTATCACTTCCTGTTACATACGGTATATTTAAAGTTTTTGATAAATTTGCTACTTCATTCTCTACAATCTCAAGACCTCTTTTATAAATATCCTTGGTATTTAAATCTAGTGCATCCAATCTTTCTAAATACTTTTTAGGTTGTAAGTATAATTTGTGATTTTCTCTATACGGATGGCTTCCTATAATTAAGCAATCATATTTTTCACCTAAATCTAGCAATTTACCAAAAGGAATAAAATTAATTTTTTTAACATACGGTTCAAGATCTTTTCTAATCTTTAATATAGAATCCCTATTTCCTGATACTATAACATGACCACCATATCTTATATCTACTTCCATACCAATAAAAACAGAAAAACCATTGACAATATATCTATCGCCCTCATATTCGTAATTGTTTTCCAAATACGAATATGATGCTAATAAATCTACTGCATTAAAGTGTTCACACAAAATAAAACCATCTAAACCATTTTCTTTTGCATATTCTATTCCTAATAAAAATAATTCAGGATCAAAATTAAGTTTTTTACTAAGAATACCATGTACATGGAAATCTATATTCATGATTTATCTCCTTAATTTAGTACTTAAATACAGTTGTTAAAAATTCATACTATAATACATGAATATGTATTAAATTAATTATTGTCACAACACATTTAATAAAAACATAAAATAACTAGAGAAGGTTTATATCCTTAACTCTGTAATATAAAAGGGAGGAGAACTTGAGATTATGAATAAATATAATTTTGACGATGAATTAGATTGTGAGTTCATTGAATGTTATGATCCTGATTATAATGCTACTAATCAATTAAATGAATCTTATTGTAATAATTGCAATGTAGATCATTACTCAGAAAATTATAATATTAATTACAAGTTAGATAACTATACTAATGAGAAGTTCGCTAAAAAAAATTCTGGCTATTCAATATGTGGAACTGTCTATATAAAAAATTATTATAATGCTTCTCCAGCAGAAAATTTATCTTGTTGCATGATAGAACTATATACTTGTGATAATGTATTCTTAAAAAGGGTTATAACTGATTCATGCGGAAAGTATTGCTTCAATGATCTTTCATCAGGAAAGTATAAAATCAGAGTTATTACAAACGATAATTATGAACTAGCTGAAGATACCTGTAACTCTAAATTTGATCTATCTACAGGTTTGTCTAATGTTCTAAATATTCACAACAATTCTATTAATAATTTAAATATATTACTAATACCTGTTTTTGATTGTTCTGATTATTGTTAAATTAATTTAAATATAGTGATTTTTTATTGCTATAAAATTATAGGCTGACGTTTAATAAGATAGTCAGCCTATAATTAAAAAATATTTTTTATTGGTTTATTTAATCCTTCAACTCTAAATCCAATTTCTTTATTAGCAAGCCTATAGCTTTCTCTCAGCATATCCTCTTCACTAGATTCATTTCCCAATAAGCTATCCATTGTAAGTTGAGCCCTATTACTAAAATATTTATCTAAAATATTTTTTTCCATATCTTCTTGTGTTCCTATAGAATAATCATCTAGTATATGTTTAACATTAAATCCGTTATCTCTTAAAGCTCTTCCAACAAGTATACTCCTATGGCATCTTATTGGATCTTGCATAGCTCCAAGTAATGCTATTTTATAACCTTTGTTTATTCCATTTTTTAATCTATCCATGCCTTTTAAAAAAGATGATTCATTTACTACTCTTTCAAAATCTGAGTATCCTTCTCCTGTGTAAGATATTCTTATGCCTCGGTTAGCAGCAAATTCTTCTGCCATATAAATATATATAAATCCAGCTTGAGTTAAAGTTCTTTGTATTGTTTCTTTATTAAATTGAACATTATACTTAGAGTATGGCGTTCCTCTTATGTCAACAACAGTATCAATATCATAATGCTTTAGCATATCAATTAATTTTTCTACAGAGTAGTTAGAATGCCCTATTGTGTATATTTCCATATTACTCCTCCTTTATTTTTAAGCAGTTTAACTTTCATAATTTTTAATTGTTCCCCATCTAAATCTAAATCCAAATTTTAGTGAAAATATAATCATTGCAATCTCCTATAATCATATTTTACTATACATTAATTATTTTATTCAAATTATTAAAGCATAACTATATTTACTTAAATCTAATAGAATAATTAATTTCTACTTTTTAATAAATTTAAAAGCTATTTTTCTAATAAATAACTTATATTAACTCCTAATATAGTGTAACATTTTATTCTAAAATATACTAAATATATATTAAAAGTAAAGTTATGTAATATATGTACGATAATAACTAAGTAGAATTTGTTAAAATATTATAAAAGACTCTCTTTATTTTTTATATAACTTAACAGATCATTTAATTACATAGGAGGATTAATAATGAAAAATTTCAAAAACTAATCACAGTACTTTTATCTACTTTAATGCTTGCAACTATGATAACAGGATGCAGTAAAAAGGTTGCTCCACCAGAGGATTTTGCTAAAGCGTTTTACGAATCATCAATGTACTTAAATACAGATACTCTAGTATCTTTAGGTATGAGTGATGATGAAGCTAATACTTTAAAAGCAGAGTGCGAAGAAGCACTTAAAGATGAAATTAAAAACAATTTAAAATCAAATGGTCTTCAATGTACAGATGAGCAAGTGAATTTACTTTATGATGCTCAATTAACTACACAAAAGAAAGCAACTTGTACTATAGAAACAATAACAAGTGATGAGAAAACTGCAGTCGTTAAAATAAAAACAACTCATATAAATATACAAGGTATTGGTGAATCTTCTGCCAACGATGCTATCAAAGAAATACAAAACATGAATATTACCGATACTAATGTAGCATTAGCTAAGGCATTAGAACTTTATATCGCAAAATTTACAGAGGGTTGTAATAATACTGAAGCATCAAGTGATACTCTAGAAAATACATTTACTTTTAAGAAGATGAAGGATGATAAAAATATAGAAGCATGGGTTCCTGATAATCCAGTTACCTTTGGAAATCAATTAGCAACTATGATATGCCAATAATTAAAAAAATTAGGATGTATCAAAATATTTTGATACATCCTTTAATCATTAGATAAATACTTTATAATTAAAGTATTTATTATTTTATTCTAATTATTCCAACTAAAGTTACATTCTCCTCCATTTGTTGGAACAGTATAATAATGATTATTTCCATTTTCCCAAATTACTTTTCCATTGCTATCCTTCTTTATAGCTTTAAATTCATAATTATGACCTTCAGCAAGATTTACAGTTACTGTTGCTTTTCCATCTTTATAATCAAATTGTGATGGATATAATCCAGTAGTCCAATCAGCCATTTCCCATCCATCTCCTGTTAAATATAAATTTTCTCCATTTCTTAAGTTAACATTATCTACTGTAAATGTTACAGGAACAGGTTTTTTTACAACAATATTTGCAAAAGAATCAAGTTCAGATGCTGCTGTACCATAATCATTAAAAAGATTTCCAAATCTTAAAAGAGTAAATCCTGAAAAATCATAATTATATAACATTTCAGCGCAATTTTCATATGATTGATTATTATCTTTAATATCTAATGCATTTTCTCCAAAGATTTTCATACCTTTTTCTTTAGCTAAATTTGCAACATTTATAATCAGGCTTTTTGGTGCTGAATAAAATGGATCTTTATATGCATCTGAATCATTCATCTCAAGGCATGTAAAAGTTAAATCAAGATTTGATTCTTTAAATTCATCAAGTAGAGAGCTATAATCATAATATCCTGCACAATATTCTGTAGAATGTGGCATGCTTGGACTATTAATAAGCCAATGTACACCAGATACTTTAGCTCCTATTCTAACATTAAAAATTGGATCAAAATTTTCATGTGCAATTGAAGCTATTTTATCCAAATGTTTTTCAAGAACTCCTTGATACCATTTTAAAAAATCTTTTCCATAAGTTGTCTTATAACCATTCTCAAAAAAATTATCTCCATCAGTAGGAGGATTTATTTCTTCAAAACTTGTTAAATTTGTATTCCAAGCATCATTAACAGAAGAAATAGTTGTATACTTATTTTTTATTGAATTTTGAAAATCTGATACAGCTGCATCACTATAACATTGCAAATATCCACGTTCTGGATATTCCCATTTTAATGCTATATTATAAGATGGAAATCTTAATTCACCAGATGCTCCACCAGAAAGATAAATTTTAGCTATAATATCTTTATAGTCACTAAAGTTTGATGCAAATGAAGCATAAAGTTCATCATATTGCTTTTCAATTCCAGACCACCAAGGACTAAGAGCTTCTTTATCCCAACGTCCTATTTCATCTTTAAATTGCATATTATCAGCTGTATCTTGTGACCATAACCATGAAGGTAACGGTCTATTCGCTGAATCGTTTACATTACTACCACATTCATGCGTAGATATAATAGGAACCCATTTTAATCCTGATTCACGAACAATATTTGCATATGTTTTGTAATAATTCCAATCAAATTGATTATCTCCTTGACTTTCAACATCACCCCACCATACATCTGTAGTAAGAGCGTATACTCCTTTGTTTTTAAGAATTACTAACTGTTCCTTAAACTTGTCCCAATCATTTATTCTATCTAATGGAGCCATTACATAGGCTTTATAGTTATTATTAATAGATGATGCATATGCACAAGTGTTAGAAGATAAAAATAACGTAAACGCTATCATTACTGCTAATATAAATCCTAAATATTTTTTGAAATTTTTATTCATACATTTCATTTATTATTTCCCCCCTTAATCCTATTTAACCTTTAAAATTAGTGTTTAAATATTGCACCTCCTCCCCTTATTATCTATTGATACAACTTATATTAATTAAATATGTTGATCTCATAATTAAACAAAATAATTAGTGTTTTTCTTTTTTAATGAATAATTTTTTTAAAATTATTCATTAATCAGCATATAGTCTATTATTAAAAATTAGTGCTTATTTTGCATTAATTTTTAATATCCATCAAAGCCTTATGCAAACGTTTGCTTAAATTCCTAAAAAATATATTCACACTAGTCTTAAATATCATATTATTTATTTTTTCTATATTTTACTATAAATTAATAATATACAAAAATATAGAAAATTTCAAGAGAAATTTTTTATCACTTTTTCTTATATTTCGGGATTTTTTTACTTTACCCTTTTTACTAGAAGCTTATTTTTTAAATAACTAATTATTTTTTCATCATTTTCTAAATCATAAATAGTATTTAATCTTATTGCTAATTCTTTATTGTATATAATGCATGGATTTGCCTATAACAATCATCGCAAAGCCATGCTATAGGCATATTAACTTATATTTTTAACTTTCTAATAGTTCTTTAAATACCTTATTATGTTCTATATCTTTACTTAAAGCTTGAATAACTCTTATAATGTCTTTTTCCGTTATCTTATTATCAGAATTTAGCGAAATACCAATTATGTATGATTGTATTATTCTATAGCTATTATTTAATATATTAATACTTTGTAATAAATTTTGTCCTTTGTTAAAAGGAATTAAATCTTTAAAAATCTGATTTACTATGTAATTTTCAAAAATATAATTGTACTCTTTTATATCATTAACAAGATCAGTATCATTTTCTAAATATTTAGATATATCTTTCACCTTTAAAATACCATTTTTATATTCAGTTACGCACTCTTTAAGTTTAAAACTTCTTATATTATTTATAAGTTGTTCATCAGCTAACATGGTAAAAAACTTATTGTTTTCCTTAAATTCTGTTCCCTTTAAACAATCATAATTTATAGATTCATTATTAAACTCCTCTAAAAGTTCTTCTAATGCATCATAATCATTTAAAATAGTGAACCTTTGTAATTCTGTATAAAATTTAGTAAGTATATTTAATCTTTCATCTATTGAAAAACTTCTTAATTGCATAATATTTATAGAGATTACTCTTATATCCCAAAAATATTGAAGAAGACTTTCTGTTCCATCAAATGATTGACTATCAACTATTCTCCTTATTTCAATGCTATCTTCATCTAGATCCTCTTCTACCTCAATAAACTCCATTTTGTCTTTATTTAAAAATGCCTTAAAACATATTTCTTCGCATGAAGGCAATCCACTTTTCTCATATACTTCATCTACAATATTAAATACTCTAGGATATCTTTTGCAAGTTATACAAAGATTTTCTTCACCAATTCCTCCATGTATATCACAAAGCATGTTTGAATTTAAAAAAGGGCATCTATTCCCATCTTTAAGTATCATAAATCCATGATTAAAAGTATCGTGTTCATTATTGTTTTCACTAAACTTTCCTTGTACTAACTCTTTAAACTCACATTTACTGTTAATGTATTTATTGTATGTATCTTCATCTATATTTATATCCCATCCTGCACAACATGTATCAGTACACTTAGGTCCTATACATTTAAATTTTTCCATGTATTTAGGTATAAAAGTATTTATTTTCATAATTAACTCCAATCTCTTTAACTTAAAACTTTCAGCGATTTATATTATAACATATACTAGGATATATATATTATTTTGTGAAAAATTATTAACTTACAACATAAATGAAAATATATTTTATTAATCAACCAAAAATAAAATACCTTGTTAAATATAATTAAGATCTTTTAAATTATTAACTGGGACTTTGCAAGTATTATTTTCACACAAATAATATGTAAATTTATTAAAAGAATTAATAAATTTAATGTGCACATAATATTAATATTATTATAATTAGGAGGTAACTTATGAAAAAGAAAAATTTAAAAACTTGTTTAAATGAAGCTCAATCAAAACTTGATTATGCTGAAACATGTATTACAGAAGCTCATTCACTTGTAAACAAAGAAAATAGAAATGAAATTGAGGATGTCATGAAAAGATTAGAAAATGCATCAAACTCTATTTCTAATATTAAAAATTAATAAATATTTTAATTAGTCTTACATTTTTTTCGTATCAATAAATGTAAAATGTACATAATAATATTCTTAGTTAAATAATCTCACATTTTTAAATTATAAACTAATTCATAAAAATAAAGTACCCTTTCCAACAACAGTTTCTATAAAATTTTCCTTTTATAATTCTTCGTAAGCCCTTTTAGTTGTAATTATGCTTACTTTAAGTTCTTTAGCGAGTGCTCTTATTGAAGGAAGAGGTTCTCCTGCTTTTATTGTTCCAATAAGTATTTGTTTTTTAATCTGGTTTTGTATCTGTTCATATATAATAGAGTCAATAAAAAATAAAAAAATCATCTATAACACTTCTATTAGTATTACAGATGATTTTTTTAGATTTACTTATAAAATTTTACTCCAATAAGTTTTTGCGTTCTCTTCTAGTTTTTTTAATCGTGTATAATAATCAGGTATTTCCATTAAATGAGCTAATGCTATTTTCCCAGTTAAAATAGGATCATTATTTGTAACATTAGCATTAGGAAACCTTGTTCCATGTTCTAGTTCCACATTTATTCCCATTGTAAACTGTTCTAAATTAAATTTTTCCTTTGAAAAATCAATGTTTAAAGCATCAGCTATTTGTTTTGCTTCCTCAATAGTAAATGAGATCTTATTAGTTTCTCCTCTATATTTTAATATAGTCCAATGATTATGTTTCATATAACACCAAGCCTTATAATTACTTACAACCATATATTATGAAATTAATTTTATAGTGTTACTAAATTTCTTTTCCGCAATGAGGACAATATTTGAAATTTTTTTCTAAATGTTCATTGCAGTATGGACATTTTTCTATTTGATAATCATTTATAGTGCCTTGATTGCTCTTCTTTTGCAAATCCCAATAAGTTATTGATATATCTTCATTTCTTTCAATTGCCTTACCTTTTTCTTTTGAAATATGATAGATAGTATTGCAATCATCGCATACTAAATAATAACTTTCATTCCATTTAAAAAGAGGAATAAAGAAAAAATGAAAAAAATCAAAGTTTTTAATTACCTTTGCAGTAACATTTTTATTACACTTTTCACAACTTATACTTTCTAGTTTCTTTATTTCTTTATCTTTATTTTCTATACCAAATACACCTATAAAAAACATGTTTTTCACAACCTTTATTTAAATATATATTAGTTATTTCCTAAAAACTAATTTAACAAATTCATAATAATTTTTTATTTATTTTACATCATTAGGTAAATCAATCAATCTTTCTTTTTCATTTAAATAATATCCATCAATAGTAATATTTGAAGCCATTGTTCCATCCTCATTTAAGTAATACGTCTAATATTATTTCTCCTACAATAGATGGTTTATCAACTTTCATTGTTATATCTCCCTAAATATTATAAAATTTCTATAATTATATAATATCAAAAGTATAAAATTAATGTATATATATATTTAATAAATAATACAAATTATATATATTTTTATGGTAAATATGATATATTAAGTTTATTCAAAATAGGATTTTTGAAGACTATTGATTTAATATTAAATACACTTTTTATTATTTCTTCTGTATTCCCTAGATAGTTAGGTTATAAATCTACTGATTTTTAAACATTTGCAATAAAAATCTATCAGCTAAGTATATTTTTTATTACAAAGGTATTTTTAAATTGATGCTAAATATTATTTATTTAATCTCTTTATTATATTTTTTAAATTCATTATATTTCTTTAATATATCAATATTACTTTCTAAAAACATATTCAGCATTTTTATATTCTCTACAGTTTCACCACTTATAACGTGCTCTATTAATTCAGTTTCTATAAGTACTTCATCTCTTCCACCTAAATATTTTAAAAATTTTTCTATTATTATATGTCTATCTAAAAGATATTTACCTAAAGTTATGCCATTTTCAGTAAGTTCAATAACTCCATACTTTTCATAATTTATAAGTGCTAAATCTCCTAGTTTTTTCATCATCTTAGATGCTGATGAATCCCTAACATTTAACATTTGAGCTATTTTATTTAATCTGATTGATTTTTCTTCAAGACTGCATCTGTATATCATCTCTAAGTAATCTTCCATAGCAGGAGTTAATAATTTTCTAGTGGAATTTATATTTTCATAGCCTCTTACTGTGTGAAAATTTTCTTTCATTTTATCACCACCAATATTTATTTATATATTTTTACTTTATGTGTATCATTTTTAAATTATTTCTCATATCTTAGTTTAGAGAAAGATTTTTAGTCTTAAGAAACACTATTTCTCTAAACTAAAAACATTATATAAAAGGAGATATACAAGTTATGAATGATAATTCTTTAAGTAATATAATTTCACTTAACAAACTACCTTTAGGGAATAAATGCAAAGTAAATAAATTGGATGCTGATGGGAACATTAGGCGAAGATTTTTAGATCTTGGTTTAATAAACGGTACTGAAGTTGAATCCTTGGGACAAAGTCCATCTGGAGATCCAATTGCATATTTAATAAGAGGAGCTGTTATAGCTATTAGATCTGAAGATGCTTCTAAAATTTTAGTGGAAACACTTTAATTTCTCTCTAATCCATTAATTTTATAGATAAAATTTTAAGTAATGTATAAAGGAGCTTTTTAATGGGATTAACTAACCAGTCTACTGGTACTAATGCTTTAGATAAAAATTTAAATATTGTTAGAACCTCTAAAGATGATAAAGTAATCGCACTTGCTGGTAATCCTAATGTTGGTAAAAGTACAGTTTTTAATAATTTAACTGGATTAAATCAGCATACAGGTAACTGGCCTGGAAAAACAGTAACTAATGCCACTGGGAAGTATATTCATAAGAAAAAAGATTTTATTTTAGTTGATATTCCTGGCACATATTCTCTTATGGCCAATTCAGTTGAAGAAGAGGTGGCTAGAGATTTTATATGTTTTGGAAATCCTGATGCTACTATAGTTATTGTTGATGCTACATGCCTTGAAAGAAACTTAAATCTAGTACTGCAAACACTTGAGATAACTGAAAATGTTTTAGTATGTGTTAATTTAATGAATGAAGCTAAACGAAAAGGTATAGTAATAAATTTAGAAAAACTTTCGTCCTTGTTGGGTGTTCCAGTAGTAGGCACAAGTGCAAACATTGGCAAAGGACTTCAAGAATTAAAAGATGAAATTTATAATTTATCTTTTAATAGTGTAGATAAAAACACTATTAGTATTAAATATAGTTCATTTATAGAAGAGGCTATATTATTAATTGAAAAAGTACTTCCAGATAAATTAAAAGATAAAATAAATACTAGATGGCTTTCTTTAAAGCTATTAGAGGGTGATTTAACATTATTGTCTTCAATAGATAACTATATTGGATTTAATTTACTAGATGATACTGGTATTTCGAAGGCTATTTATAATGCTAAAGAATATTTGAAAATTAATGGATTAGATGAAAATATGCTTAGAGATGAAATTGTAACAACATTAGTACGTATTGCTGAAAAAGTAAGTAAAGATGTAGTGGCTTTTAGCCTTGAAAAATATAATGATTTTGATAGAAAAATAGATAAAGTTTTAACTTCTAAAAAATTTGGTATTCCTATAATGATATTGCTTTTAGCAGTAATATTTTGGATAACTATAACCGGAGCTAATGTACCATCTGAAATGCTTGCTGCTGGATTGTTTTGGATTCAAGATAAGCTTTCAGCTTTCCTATTTTCTTTAGGGGCTCCTGTATGGTTAGAAGGTGTATTAATTCAAGGCGTGTACAGAACTCTTGCTTGGGTTGTTTCTGTAATGCTTCCTCCTATGGCGATATTTTTCCCACTATTTACCTTGCTCGAAGATTTAGGTTACTTACCTAGAATTGCTTATAATTTAGATAATTTCTTTAAAAAATCATGTGCTTGTGGAAAACAAGCTCTTACAATGTGTATGGGATTTGGTTGTAATGCAGCAGGAATAATTGGTTGTAGAATAATAGATTCTCCAAGGGAAAGATTAATTGCTATTATTACAAATAACTTTGTACCATGTAATGGACGATTTCCTACTCTAATTGCTATTATTACAATGTTTTTTGCTGGAATGTTTATAGGTCCATTTCAATCCATAGCTTCTACACTAATCTTAACATGTGTAATACTTTTAGGTGTATTTATGACACTTACAATTTCTAAAATATTATCAAAAACCATTTTAAAGGGAATTCCTTCTTCATTTACTTTAGAATTGCCTCCTTATCGTAAACCTCAAATTGGTAAAATTGTAATTAGATCAATTTTTGATAGAACTCTATTTGTTCTTGGAAGAGCTATAGTTGTTGCAGCTCCAGCAGGGTTAGTTATATGGTTAATGGCAAACTTAAATGTAAATGGAATTAGTATATTGACTTATTGTGCAAATTTTCTTAATCCATTTGCTCATCTTATAGGATTAGATGGATATATATTAATGGCTTTTATACTAGGTTTTCCTGCAAATGAAATTGTAATTCCAATAATCATTATGAGTTATATGTCTACAGGAAGCATACTTGAATTAAGTAGTACAGCACAGCTTCACAACTTACTTATTGAAAATGGATGAGCATGATGTTCGAAATTGCGATAAATTGGAATGAACTACAATATGATTATTTACCTTGTAATAGCTTTCCTGAAAGATTGAAAAAAGCTAGGCTATTAAAGGGATTAAGTAAAGCTAATTTGGCTAGGCTTTCTCATGTTAGTCGAGAAACAATAGTTGCTTTAGAAACTGGAGAAAGAGAAAGTGTTAAGAAGAGTACACTTTTAAGGCTTTTAAAAGTATTAGATGGAAATGTATTATGTGACGATTATTGTTATTACATTTTAGATCAAGAGAATAATATAAAAGAACTATTCTCTAATTATGAAATTAATAATCTTTCGAAATTTCTTAAAACTCGTGTATCTGTTATGGAACATTGGACTGATACTACATATCAAGTTTCTAGATGGCAATATGAATTAATTAAAAAATTACAAGACTAGGAGTATATCCTAGTCTTTTTAATATAAAAATATAATTGCTTATTAATTGTTACTATCTAATTGTTCTATCATGTTTTTAACAGCTATAAATTTGCAAAAACAAAATTTCATATCATCTGATAAATTATTAAATAGCTTATCACATAATTTATCCTCTTCCTCTTGTAATATATCTAAAATATACTCATTATCTGTTTCGTAAAGTTTCATATTTATCTCAACCTCTCTAGTTATTTTAAATAAGTTGATATATCAACAATATTGGCGCCTTTAAGTTCATTATACAATAAAAAAAGTTTAGTGCTATTAAACTTTCGACAACTTACTATTGTGACATTTTTTTTAAATTAATATTTTATATGTAAAATGTAAATTTTGCTGATATTTATAGAATAATTGTCAAATCAATTATTTTTTCTATTAATTTTTCTAATTGTATAAAAATATTTTTCTCAACAAACACTATTTTTATCGTAAAAAACTTTATTTTTTTCACCATATAACTTAAATTCTTCTGAATTTTTCAAATAAATTACATTTTTGAAAATTTTGAAAGTATAATTCAAATTTTAAAAGGAATTTAAATCCCTTTGTAGAATTATGTATACTAATTATTAGAATGATAGTTGGCATATTATTTTTGACGAGGTGATTCTATGTTAAGACAAAAGAGAAAAGATAAAAAATTTACTCAAGAAGAATTAGCACTATTACTAAATGTTAGCAAAAGCACAGTATGCCAATTAGAAAAACATCCTGAGCTTTGCAACCCTAATATAAAATTAATTTTAAAGTTATCTAAGCAATTAGATATTGAACACTTTCAAATATATTTGTATTTTGTTGAGAAAATAAACTCCTAATTATGTATTAAATATAAGAATTTTAAAAAAATTTACGCATCAAAAGTGTAGCACTGTTTATCACTTTTGATACGTAGTGCATCACTTTTTATATACTTACAATATAGGGGTGATGCACTATGATAAAAAAAGAAAATACAAGAATTACTTCTGTAATTCCTAAAAAAGTATATGAAAAATTAGAGAAAGAAGCTGAATATGAAGATAGAAGCATTAGTAAAATGGTTGCAAAAATTATAAAAGATCATTATAAGATAAAAAGTGATGATTGAATATTATTTTAAAAGGAAGCTAACATGTTAAAAAAGAAAAGAATAAAAATGAATTTAAGCATTGAAGAATTATCTGAAAAACTTAATATTAAAGAAGACTATTTAAAAAAATTAGAAAATTGTCCTAATATGTGTGATCCGGATATACGTCTTATTATTAAATTATCTGAAACTCTTAAATTAAATCCTGTAAAAGTATTTACATTTTTTATAAACAATAGAGAAAAATAATATAAAACAATTAGAGAGGATTTTGTTTATGTATTTTGAATGGGAATATGAAGTTACTCCAGAAGTTTCGAAGCTAGTTACAGAATCACTATTAAGGTTATATGACAAGTATAAAGATGATGAAAGAATATTTCCTAAAGAAAAAGACCAAGATAAATAATTCTTGGTCTTAAAACCCTGTAACAAAAATAATAATACTTTATTTCAATCCATAAGTAATCATCAATTATCAATAGAAAATCAGAAAAGTATTATTAATTGAAGGGAGGGATTTAAAAATGTTGAAAAAGAAAAAGAATTGTAAAAATGGAATAACAGTAAAAATAGTTAATCCAGAAGCAATACCAGCAGCAGAGGAGAAAATTAGGAAAATGATAATAGACATAATTAATAAAAACTATTCTAAATAATTATCTTGATATAAAAGTTAATTTGCATTTGTACTAATGTTACATTAACAAAAAATAAATAATATTCAATTAATGTTTATTATAAAGAAAGCTAAAAAAATTATGTGATAGCTTTCTAAGTAAATTTATGTAATTATTTTTCGTATTCATATTTCCCTACTTTTTAATCACAAAACCGCCTCTAAAATGATTTTACCATATGATGTTAGTTATTTCTATGAAGTGATAATATTAGTTATAATTGACATAAATATACTTAAATGAAATAATTAATATAATATATTTACAGGGAGATAAGCTATGAAAAACATAAAATATAATAAAAAATCAGACTTGATAATTACTCTTATTCTTGCAACTATAATTATTGGAAGTGGATTATTTTTTTCAAATAAGCAAAGAATTAAAGAAAAGTATGAAAGCTATGCTATTTGTGCATGGGTAAATGAAATAAGTACAAGCATCAATGATTCTGATTCTTGGAAATATGACGATTATGATATATCTACAATAGGAGATACAATTAAAGTTTCAGGAACTCTATTAGGGAAAACCCAAAATGAATCTAATGTAAATTTAGACTTTAAAAGAAAAGATGGAAATAATGAAGATCCGATAAGTAATGTTGAAATAATTGAAAATGATACTTATACAGATTTTAAAAATCACATAAATACATTTGTTAAAAATAATACAGTACAACAAGTTGCTCAAAAAACTGATGTTGAAATTAAAATTAATGCTAAAGAATTATATAAATCTTATGATGCTAATGAAGTTAATGCTGATAATTTATATAGTGGAAAGATTGGAGTAGTTACAGGTAAAATAAGAAAAATCAGTGTAACTTCAGGAAAACCTTGTATTTCTTTGAGTGATGGTAAAGAAGGTTCAATACTTGGTGTTAATTGTTACTTTAATAATAATAATCAATCAGAACAAATAGCTAATTTGAAAAAAGGAAATACTATTACTATTAAAGGGAAAATACGTGGAAAAAGCGTTGCAGATGTGTGTTTAGATAATTGTGAAGTGCAATAAAAACAAAGCAGTAAGTATTTTTACCTACTGCTTTGTTTTTAATTACATTTAGAACATGGTTTTAATCCTTTTGATTGAGCATCTTCTAATGACATTTCAGTTGGTGCTTTCATATTACTGCAATCTTTACTTGTATGATATACTTTTGCAGTTTTATTAGCTACCCAAACACTATTGCTTTTTCTCTTAGTATCTGAAGTGTTATTATTAGTTGTATTTCCTGTACTTGATCCACTTGTATTTACATTAAAATTTATATTATTTCCATCTGAAGTAGATATTATAGTTCCACTTACATCTGTTCTTAAAATTTCTATGCCTTTTTTATTTAATTTGTCAATTGTCTCTTGGTGAGGGTGACCATAGTCATTTCCTTTACCACAAGAAACAATAGCATATCGTGGATTAACCTTATCTAAGAAAGCTTGAGAAGTTGAAGAATGACTTCCATGATGACCTAGTTTTAATACATCAGCTGATATATCTAATTGTTTAGCTAATATTTCACCTTCGCTTAATGCCTCTGCATCCCCCATGAACACATATGAAGTATTACCATACCTAAGTTTACATGCTATTGAATAGTTATTCATGTCTTGATAAGTAACTGAATTTGGAGCTAAAAATTGTAATGTTGCATTACCTACATTTAAAGTATCTCCAGGTGTTGGAGCTGTAATTTTTAATCCTTTACTTTGCAGAGCTTTTACCATATTTTCAAATGTCTTTGTTGTGTGATTGACCTTTGGAGCATAAAATTCTCCAATTTCAAAATTATTTATTATTGTAGTCATCCCGCCAATATGGTCTGAATGTGGATGTGTAGCCATAACATAATCTAGCTTTTTAATTCCTAATTGTTTTAGATAATTATAAGCCATACTATCATTGTTTCCGGCATCTATTAGTATATTTTTTCCATCTACTTGAATTAACTCTGAATCAGCTTGACCTACATTAATATAGTGGATTTTCATTTCCCCTAAAGAAGTTTCTTGTGTTTTAGTAGTTGTTGCATTAGTTGAATCTATAGCATTAGCTTGTTTACATCCTAGTGTAAATGTTGATAATAGCAATGCTAAAGATAAACTAAGTAACTTTTTAGTAGTTTTCATTCATTCATCCCCTTCTAAATTTAAAATTTATAATCTAATTGTATATTATCACTAATATTTGTCAATATTCTAAATAAGACATTCAAATTACCAAAAAATAGAGGCGATATAGATTTTTCTATATTACCTCTATTTTATTATGTTTAATTATATTTTACCAACACTTACTACAAGCTTCATGATTTTGTTTAGCTTTATCAACTGTAGTTTTAGTTGCTCTATTAGGATTCATTCTACCACAATTAGGTATAGAATGATATTTTTCTCCAGTAGCAGATAAGTACGCTGTTTCCCCTTGCTCATCTCCTGTTTCCACTACCTTATTAGAATTAGAAGTATTAGCTTGCTCTACTTGTTTAACAATTTTTTTCTCTTGCATAACTCCATTTGATGCTATTTCATATCCATCAAATGTTGTATTAATTGCCATAGATCCATTAGAATTTAAATAATACCACTTTCCATTACTTTCTTTCCAACCAGTTTGCATTACTCCCGAATCATCTAAGTAGTAATCTTCTTCTTGGTCTTTTATCCAACCCTTTTGCATAATTCCTAGAGTATTAAAATAATAATATTTATTATTGTCTTTTACCCAACCAGTTTTTTTATTGGAATTATTATCATAATAATGCCAATATCCGTTTTCTTCTTTCCAACCTGATTTTTTAGTTTCTTTAGGTTCTTCAGCTTTTATTTGTGTGCTTTCATCTGTCTTTTTAACTGTATCCGTTTGAGTTGTACTATTTGCAACATTAGCAGTTGTTGTTGATTTTTGAGAGCTACCACTATTAAATACTCCCACTAAAACAAAAAGTATGGCTGTTAATGTACCAATATATTTTAGAACATCTTTTTTAGTTCTATCTTTTGGTTCTTTCCAAAAGACTATTTTTTCTGGTTTAATAAGTCCTACAATAAAACAAATAAAACTTATTAAAAATAATAAATACATAATTATCCCCCTTTTTTACATTTAATAACGTTTATTTAACAAATTCTATTATATATTACCATCACTGATAATACATGTAAATAAATATAAAGCAACAAATAGAACTAATTATATCTGCTACCTTATCTCTATTTATTAAACGATAAAAAAGAGCTTAATTTTTCAGTTGCTCTTCTTCAAAATC
Source organism: uncultured Clostridium sp. (assembly GCF_963527835.1). GTDB lineage: Bacteria > Bacillota > Clostridia > Clostridiales > Clostridiaceae > Clostridium. Next base: position 38,392 of record NZ_CAURTC010000033.1, read on the forward strand.
TATTATATCTTCCATTTTAATACCTAATTTTTTTGATATTTTATACAATATTTCTAAATTAGGCTGTTTTTTATTAGATTCATATCTACTATATTGCTGGTTATTGATTCCCAAGTAATCTGAGAAATCTTTTGCATATTTATATCCATTTTTTAATCTTATATCCAAAAGCTTATTCTTTATTGCCACTAACACCACCTCAGAATAATTTTACCATATAATGTTAATAATTTCTATGAGGTGATAATATTGCGAAAGAGTTTTATTAGAATAGATTTATGTATTTGCTTATTTTTAGTAAGTATTTTTATTTTATGTCTGTCCATAATTTGACAAAATATTTTTTAAATGTAATAATTTGATAAAGAAATATCGAGAGGTGATAAATATGAGAAAGAAATTAATTAAGATTTTTAGCATGGTATTTATAAGTTGTATGTTATTTTCAACTAATGCTTTTGCTGGAACTTGGTTGCAACATCAAGGCAATGAAGGATGGGTAAATGGTGTTTACTATGGAGGATGGAACTATCTAAATGATGATGGCACTTGTGTTAATGGTTGGAAATATATAAATAATAATTGGTATTATTTTGATGAAAGTGATGGTTGTGCTTATACTGGAATTAATACAATAAATGGTAAGGATTATTATTTTGACTCAATAAATTGTGATATGAAACATGATCAGTATGTTAGAATTGGAAATGGTCGATATTCTGCTATGGCATGGGCTTGTAGTGATGGACATATAGATTATAGTAATACTACTTTTCAAGACTCTGTAAAATAAAAACAAAGCAGTAAGTAAGATTAATTTCTTTACCTACTGCTTTTATTAATGTATATTATCACTAGTTTTTGTTGATACTTTTAATATAAGAAAAAGATCTCCTTAAATCCCTGTTATCTTTTTCTTTGTAATTTCTTCTAAAACTTGTATTACTATAAAATAAGGGCAGTACATAGAACTTAATCTACATACTGCCCTTAAAGTGTTTTCTAATTTAAACAGTGGTATGATATTCACTTGTTATTATTTAGTTATATTCTTAATTAAATCTTCTACTTCCTTGTCTGCTTCATCTTCTTTTCTTCTATTTTTTCTATCCATATTTATACTATTTACTACTATTTTTAAGTTTTTAAGTGTGAAAAATAAGTAATATATAGATATACCTATAAACATAACTTCAAATCCATATAAAGAATTTATTACTATTTTATTTAATATATACTTTTCAGCAACTAAAATATTTAATAATGAAATAACTATAGAGCATAGACTACAACTTATGCCATTTTCTATACTTAAATATACATTTTTTAAAGTTCCAGCTTCTTCAAATAATTGAACTATGCTTTCGTTTAAAAAACCTAAAAGTATAGATAAGGAGGTAAATAAAAATCCTATAAAAACTGAATTAATTGTAATTAAATTAAAATGATTACTTTTAACAAAATCAATCTGCATAAATTGAGAGCTAATGCAAGTAATACCTAACATTATACCTATTTTAACAAATTTCATTTTTAATCTACCTCCTTTTAATATTATTTTAATATATATTTTAATATATCAGTCTTATTATTTTCATATTTTAATTTTATTTTATTATATACTTGTGTTTCTATTTCTTCTAAATTTAATGCAATTTCTAAATTATCTTCTTTTTTATGATATGTTATATCAGTATTATAAGTTACTTCCTCTTTGTTAAAGGTAAATTTTTGACTTCCTCCATCACCCATACTTCCTTCAAAAAACAAATTTTCCTTTATTTCCTTAAAGCATCCCTTAAATGAATCAACTATTAACTCTATTCTTTGTTTATTTTTAGTAATTGGTATTCTTGGCTTTCCTTTTATTATTACTCCAATTTCCAACCCACCAATTTCTTTTAGTGCTTCAATCTGTTTTGCATCTAATTTCATTTCTTTTAATTTTTCCGCACTAGGGATACTATAAGTATATCCTATTTTTCCTAATCTATTACCTGTAGTTTTAAAAGTTTCTATCATTTTTGATGTCATTATCTTTTTATAATAAAAACTCACTTTTTTATCCTTTAACTCTTTTATTTCATCTAAATTATTATTAATTATTGTTACTAACATTTTTATAGTAGGAGCATATTGCCCATACATTTCCATTATTATTCCGTTTTCTATATCAACTAAAATGTATGTACATACTTCCAATTCATATATTTTTTGTTGTTGCTCATCTAAAACTCCTTCACCTAATAAAGTAGTTTTATCTCTTTTAAGCATATCTTGCATATCTTTTTGCTTACCTATTCTAAATAACCTATACTTTTCATTGATATCTTCATTATTAATTTTTTTTAATAATTCAAGTGAAAACCTATCTCCTTTTTCAGAATTATGATTTAAAAATGTATTTCCATTATCTAATTCTGTTACATTTTTATTAACTTTAGGATTGAAAATACAATCTAATACATTACCAATTTTATTTTTTTTACATTTTATATTATCTTTCCTTATATCGCATTCATAACACCTTAATATCTTTCTACTCATACTTCTCCTCCATTATTTTATTTATGTTTAAGATAAGTTATGCTATAATAGAGGTATATTAAATGTACTCTATCATAACTAAGAACTCATGTAGCTACCAATCAATAATGAGTTCTTTTTTTATTTGTCACATTTACATAATACTACAAATTGTACAAGTTTTCCATAAAAAGAAAAAGGGTAGCAAATAAGATTTCTCCTATCTACTACCCTTTGTTTTCTAATTTTATGTGTAATTTAGCCACACATATTATAACATATTTAATTAATTAATGATTTGAATTATATATTTCATATAAAGCCATATTAACTCTAGCTCTACATCTTTTATTTAATCCTTCACTATATTGACCATTGGCTTTATTCCATTGCATTACATATGTTTCTATATCATTTTTATTACCACTTATTAATGCTCTCCAGGTGTTTCCACCTATTAAACTTCCAGTCCCTGCATTATAAGCTATGTCTACCATGCAATCAAAGCGATTTTGTGGTATTTGAGTGTTTCCTAAAGCAGATTTAATTCTATTGGCACATTTATTTACTTCATCTTTTAGCCAGCATGTAGCCTGTTCTTTAGTACATGTAGATTCAATGCCTTTAGGAAAAGCAGATGGATTAGCTGCTTTAGTTGTTCCATAGCCAATAGTAAGATATGTATCTGTATTCCCATATCCATCATAATAAGCTTTAGAATAAAAAGACTCCCAACCTTTAATAAATTCTATTAAAGAGTTACTAACTAAAGGGCTTTCTTCTATCCATGCACCTGTACAATCAAAGCTATATTCTTTACCATCAATTATTTTAGTACAGTTACCATACATTTGCCCTTTATATCCTGTAGAATTAGGTTCTAAGTAATACCGTTTATCCTTATCTTTAAGCCATCCTGTTTTCATAGCTCCATTAGAATCTAAATAATACCAGCGACCATCTTTATCTTTTATCCATCCAATTTGCATTATACCTTCATCATTTAGATAATACCAATTGTCACCATCTTGGTACCATCCTCTTATGGCTTTTCCATCTGGACCTTGTACACACCATTTCCAATTAGACATTATATATTTCCTCCTTTTAATACATAAAGAAAAAAGGTAGCGATAAATGCTACCTAAATTACTCTTGTTTATTTAATTGCTTGCCTGTTTGATTTAGTCCTACAGCTACTCCCCAACATAATACACCTTGTAAGAAACTTGTTGCACTAGGAGCACTTATAACCATAGAAAATACTATTGCAAACACCATTAATGCTACAGTAATATATTTATCTTTAACACTTTCTATATTCTTAAGAAACACTCCAATAACATAAGTTGCTACAATAACTATTGCTAATTCTCCTGGTATAAATTGCATTAAATTTGTTAAATCCATTTTACATTCCTCCTATTTATTAAATATTCCTGTTTGTATTGTATAAATAAAAAAACCAACTAAAGTACTTATTCCAAGTGCAATTAACCACTTAAGTACTCCTGTTAGTTGTTTTAAATTATCACATAAATTTTTTAACTCTGTTCTAAAACTTGCATTATCCTGCTCCAGTTTATCTAGTCTATCCCCATGATTATTAAGTCTTCTGTCATGTGTTGCTAGCTTATCTTTTACTAATTCATCATTCATATAACACCTTCCTAATTTTTTATATAACAAAAGACACCTATATTACATAAGTGCCTTTAATAAACTTTATATTATTCTCTTATTTCAAATCCAACAACTTTATCATGTACTAAATATTCTGTATTTCCCTTTGCATTTGTTATTTTGAATATTGGACTTTCTGTTTCATCTAAATCTCTAGAAATAAACCATTTCTTAAATTTTTCAATTTGACTTTTATCTGCTCTTTTAATATTTCCATCTACCATTTCTATGTATAGACTTCCATTTTCTATAGATGGTTCTTCTGGTTCAATAATGTCTTCTTTAGTAACTGTAACTATGCAATCAGCAGTTAAGTCTGTGCCATCTATTTTAGCTGTTACTGTGCACGTTCCTTCTTTAACTCCTATTACTTTTCCATTTTGGTCTACTGTAGCAATTGTTTCATCTGATGATGACCATTCCACATCTACAGATGATGGTGTAGTTGTTGCTGTTATTGTTTTTGAATTTCCTTCTTTTAAAGTTAATGATGATTTATCTAATAATATAGTTGAAATATTTTCATTATAATCTTTTAATATTCCATTCTCATCTATATCTACTGCATCAAATACAGCCTGTCCTGTACCAACATATTTATATTCAAAATAATGTTCACTGTTATCTAGATTATTTATATCACACATTAATACTTGTGTACTACGTATTGTATTATATATTGAATGTGAATCAACTTTTACTCCATCTATATAAACATCTATTAATTTATTATGCGCTAAATTACAATGATTTATTATTCTTATCTTATTGCCAGTAAAATTAAATCTTACAGAAGCTCCATTAGGATCATCAGTATAACTAACATATCCATCTGATGAGTCTTTGCTATCATATGATGACCACCCTGTTCCAAGATAACTAATGTTTTTATCTATATCCTCATATCTTTTCCAACCATCTTCTGGTTGCAATAATTGATCCCCAACTGTAGCACTATTTTCTGCGGTATTATTTAAATTACTAGTTCCTATTTCAAAACTATCATCTGCAAAAGCATTTATAGTATATGCTCCCATAATGCTTAATACCATCACAAACATTATAATTATTTTCTTAAATTGTTTATTCATTTATTATTTCTCCCCTCTACTATCTTTTGTTGCTCATTTATCATTCTATTCCACTACAAGAACTGGTATTTTTATTGTAACTGTTCCTAATGGAGGAATATCTCCAACATTAACTATAATACTTTTAGATGTTGAACTTGAATCAATTGTCCCTTGAGTTGTTGTTACTCCACTAGGTATAAATTGAATATGATTGGGAGCACTATCATTAATAACTACTGATTTAGCAGTTTTATCACTTGTGTTAGTAACTTCTATTGTATACGTAAAATTATCTCCTACATACACAGAATCTACATCTGCTGTTTTTACAACTTTTAATTGTGCCTCTGTAACTCTCTTAAATATTATAGATACTTGACCACTAGCATTATTAGTATTATCACCTTTGGCATAAGCAGTGTTAATTATATACTCTTGTTCTGGATCCGTTGGTTCAGGTTCTTTATCTTCTTTTGTTACTGTAACTATACAATTAGTTTTTATATCTGTTCCTTTAATTTGTGCTGTTATTGTTGCTTGTCCTTCTTTTATAGCTTTAACATTTCCATTAGAATCTACTGTTGCAATTGTTTCATCTGATGATGACCAAGTTACATCTACTGCTGATGGTGTAGTTGTTGCTGTTAATTTTTCTGAAGCACCTTCTTTTAAACTTAATGATGATTTATTTAATGATATAGATTGGTTCACATCTTCTTCGTTCACACTAAGTAAATGACCATTTTCATCAATATCTATGGCGTCAAAATAATAATATTTTTCATTACCTATTAAATTTGTTATTGTTACTTCATGAGTTCCTAAAGATAAATCAGTTTTTTCATATTGTAATATTTGCCAAGCAATCCCACCATAAAATTTACTACAATCAAGCACTTCAGAATTGCCATCAATTGTAATTTCAACATTATTAGATGCATTTTTATAATTAATACCAATAACTCTTAATTTTGTTCCATAAAATTTAAAATTTAATGAAGAATTCTTACCCCCCCATGCATCTGTTCCTTTATAAGGACCATTAGTTAATGTTGCTCTTTGTGTCATATCTTTATATAAAATATTCTCATCAACATTGTCATATCTTTTCCATCCAATTTCAGGATTTTCAAGTTTATCTTCAATTCTAGCACTATTTTCACTCGTGTTATTTAAATTTTCAACTCCAATTACTCCATCATCAGTTGCTGCATTAGCTATTATTACACTTTGAATTGCTCCAACTCCAATAATGGTTAGTACCATTACAAACATTACAAGTATCTTTTTAAAATAATTTTTCATTATATTATTTCTCCCTTATTTCCATTATTGAACGCGTTCATAAATTATTTTAACTTTATATATAGTAAAAACCAACAATAATCGTAATACAAATTCCTTTATATCTAAGAAATTCAGTAAATTTTTACTATTTAGAATATAGTTTCTTTTAACTCTTTGTCTTACAGGCAATAAAAAAACACCCTAATGGTGCTGATCTATTGCCTTAACATTATTTATCCTATAATCCTATTGCGAACTAAACTGTTTCTATTGTCACTCCTATTTCAACTAAAACTTCT
>NZ_CAURTC010000034.1:0-43100 GCF_963527835.1 uncultured Clostridium sp.
TAGTTCAAATATGGGCTTTTTTTTTAATGTCGCACTTGATTATACAATTCATCATTTATTAAACTTTAGCAATTTGTCTTTAATAATTTAAATAAATATCTCTATTAAAAAATGAATTAAAATTAAGCTTATTGGTTAAAGTAAGTTAGAAAACAATTTAATAATATAAAGGAGACTTTTATATGACTGCAATTTCAAAGGTAAAACAAACATTGGCTACACTAAAGGGGGCTGAGTCTACTTTAAAAATGTACTCGTTACAAGAACGTGATAAAGAAGCTAGCGCTATTTATAATCAGGCATATAAAGAAATAAGTGAAATTAAAATAGATTTAGAAAAAAGAATAGGATTTATGGAGTTTGAGGAACCCCAATACAAAGGCAACTAAGTGAGGTGGCATATGGATTCTTGGTTAATATTATTATTTAATTCAATAGTTTTATTTTTTTTAACATTAGTTATAACAAAATATATGAAGAAAAAAACCTTATCTAGGGCTACTCCCTTTGATTTTATTTCTTATGCCGTAATTGCTATTATAATTACTTTAATTTCTTTAAATATAGTTAATAATATTTACTTCGGACTAATTACATTGGCTGTTTGGGCACTTATGCCTCTTATCTTAGATTACGCTTCCATGAGAAGTAAGTGGGTTTATAACCTAATACATGGTAAAGAAAGAGTATTGGTCAAAAACGGTAAAATTATGGAAGATAACTTATCTAAAGAGAGAATTACAGGTCAAGAATTTCTACGAGAAATGCGTTCAAAAAAAGCATTTAACTTAGCCGATGTTGAATTTGCTTTAATGGAAACAACCGGAGATATAAATGTTACTTTAAAAGCTGATAAGAAGCCTATTACTCCATATGATTTAGGACAAAAAATAGGACCTAAAACTGAACCACAAACAGTTATTTTAGATGGAAATATATTAAATGAAGGTCTTACTAATGCTGGCTTAAATCAAGGCTGGCTTACAACCCAGCTAGAAATCAAAGGGATTACCCTTGAAAATGTTTTTCTTGGTCAAGTGGATTCTTCTGGAGACTTATATGTAGATCTCTTTGATGACATGATACAAGTTCCTAAAACACAGGTTAAAGAAATGCTATATGCTAGCATTCAAAAAAGTCAAGCAGATCTTATGTCATTTTCTTTAGAGACTAACGATGAAGATACAAAAACTATGTATTCACAAAGTGCTGAAAAATTAGAAAAAGTTATTAAAAAATTAGAACCTTATTTATTACGTTAGAAGGTGAAATAAATGTCAAATATGAAAAAGAAAAAAATGACCTCAGCTCAACAACAATATGATGCATTAGTAAATAGTATAGAACCTAAAAGACCTATTTTAACTAATTGTATTAGAGCTTTTCTTGTAGGTGGTACAATATGTACAATTGGTCAAGGATTACAATGGATTTTTATTAACTATTTTTATTTTGATGAAAAAACATCAGTAGGTCCTACTTCCCTAGTTTTAATCTTTTTTGCAGCTTTATTTACTGGTCTTGGAATTTATGATCATCTTAGCCAATGGGCTGGATGTGGATCTGCTGTTCCTATTACAGGCTTTGCTAATTCTATAGCTTCTGCTTCAATTGAGCATAAAACTGAAGGATTTGTACTTGGAGTAGCTGGAAATATGTTCAGTCTTGCAGGTGCAATTATTGTTTATGGCGTTTTTGCCGCTTTTGTAGTTGCTACAATAAAAATGACAATAACATGGTTGGGGGCGATGTAAATGCTTAAAGGACATCAATCATGGATTTTTAATTCTAAACCCACAATATTAGCTTCTGCAGCCGTTGGCGGTCCTTTTGAAGGTAATGGTGCTTTAGCTGATGACTTTGATATACTTTATGAAGATTTATGGCTTGGGCAAGATAGCTATGAAAAAGCAGAAAAGGCTCTACTTGAGCATGCTTGTGAAAGGGCAATACAAAAATCAAATATACAAAAAGAAGATATTAACTTTTTTTTAAGTGGAGATTTAATGAATCAAATCATTTCTAGTAGCTTTACTGCAAGAACTTTAGGAATACCTTATTTAGGAATCTTTGGTGCTTGCTCTAGTTCCATGGAAAGTTTAGCATTAGCAGCTCAATTAATAGAAAGTAAAGCAGCTAAATATGTTATAGCAGCTGCAAGCAGTCATAATGCAGCTGCTGAAAAACAATTTAGATATCCTACAGAATATGGTGTACAAAGGCCACCTACTGCTCAGTGGACAGTAACTGGAGCTGGAGCTGCAGTCATTGGACAAAATGGAAATGGACCTAAAATAACTTCTGCTACCATAGGAAGAGTAGTCGATATGGGTATTTCAGATCCATATAACGTTGGTGCAGCCATGGCACCAGCGGCTGTAGATACCATTGAAGCTCATTTTAGGGATTTGAATATTGATGCTTCTCATTATGATCTTATTGCTACTGGTGATTTGGGGAAAGTTGGTCATGAACTTGCTAATGCTTTACTAGAAAAACATGGCATAAATATGCCAACGCATATATTTACAGATTGCGGACTTTTAATATATAAAAAAGACCAACCAAGTTTTTCTGGTGGCAGTGGCTGTGGTTGTTCTGCTACCGTAACTTATGGGCATTTACTTAATCGTATGCGAAAAGGGGAATTAAAGAAAATATTAATTGTTGCAACAGGTGCCTTAATGTCTCCTATCTCCTATCAACAAAAAGAAAGCATACCTAGCGTTGCCCACGCTGTTTCTATAGAAATGTAAAAAAAGAAGGTGTGAATTAAGCTATGGAAAAATTTATTTTTGCATTTATAATAGGTGGGTTAATTTGTGTTATTGGGCAACTTTTAATGGATACTTTAAAGATTACCCCTGCACATACAACTTGTACATTAGTTGTAATTGGTGCAATTTTAGGTGGACTTGGTCTATATGATCCTTTGGTGAAGTTCGCAGGTGCGGGGGCATTTGTACCTATAAGTAGTTTTGGAAATACCCTTGTAACAGCGGCTATAACTGAAGCTGAGCAAACAGGATTTATAGGAATATTTACTGGTATGTTAAAGACAGTAAGTGTGGGAGTTTCTGCAGCAATAATATTTGGGTTTATTTCTGCCATTATATTTAAACCAAAAGGTTAAGCATATAAAAAATATGCTTAAATTTAAACTTTGTTAATTTTTCACTAAACCTTTCTAATATCTATTAAAGTCCTTGATAAGCTTCTAAAACTAAACTACAACTTATCAAGGACAAAATTATTGATTACTTCGTTACACTTTCATTTAACATAATTATAAACAAGCTATAAATTCTATTTATAATTAACTGCCATTCCATTATCTAATACTTCCTTTGGTGTTATCTTTGCACTTTGCCGCAATAGTAATTTTTTCATAAATCTTCTCCTAACTACTTTACCCAATCGCTATAATTAATTAGTTTTCATCTATATAATTAGAAAATTAATTACTCCCTATTCATATAGACATTGCCATACACTTGAATATTGAGAAAAATTACATTGGTAAAAATTATTTAAAAAATTAGACTTCTAATTTTAAATCTATATAATCAATATTAAGTTATCTTTTAAAATTTGGAGGTGCTTAATGAATAAAATAAAAAAATATTATATTATTGCTCCTATAATAACTGCAATACTATCATTTATAGTTATTGTAATGACATCTTTTAATACAACTATAGTGAATAAAAGTTATTCTCTATTTACAGAGGATTTAAATTCTAATAATATATCTACAGTAATAATAGACAACTCTCCTAAAATGACTATTTTACTAAATAATGGTGATAAATATTCTACAGATAATCCACATACAGATACTTTAAAAGAAAAATTATTATTAAATGGAATAGAAGTTAAAGATGGAACCATCCCTCCTCTTACAAAAATTATTCCTTCTGTTATTTTTGCTCTATCAATTTTAACAATAATTGCTATGCTTGTATCTAAAGCTAAAGGTGGTGCTTCTTCCTTAATATCTATGGAAATGCAGGATTTTAGCAAAAATAAAAAAGCGATTTTAGATTTTCATGCTGTAGCTGGTAATGAAGAAGCTAAAGAAAGTTTAATGGATATTGTGGATTTTCTTAAAAATCCTGAGAAATATAAGAAATATGGTGCAAGAATGCCTAAAGGGGTTATTCTTTATGGTGATCCTGGTACAGGTAAAACATTACTTGCAAAAGCTGTAGCTGGTGAGGCTAGTGTTCCATTTTATGCCCTTAGTGGTTCTGACTTCGTACAAGTGTATGTTGGAGTGGGTGCAGCAAGAGTGAGAAATTTGTTTAAAAAAGCAAGATCTCATGGAAAAGCTGTAATATTCATTGATGAGATTGATGCTATAGGTAAAGCAAGAACTAATAATAAAACTGGCTCTAGCAATGATGAAAAAGATCAAACACTAAATGCTCTCTTAACAGAAATGTCAGGTTTCGGACAAGAAGAAGGTATAATGGTAATTGCTGCTACAAATAGATTGGACATGCTAGATAAGGCTCTTATTAGACCAGGCAGATTTGATAGACATATAGAAGTATCATTGCCAGATGTTAATGCTAGAGAAAAGATTCTATCTCTTCACTTAAAAAATAAACCTCATGAAAATCTTGATGTAAAAGATATTGCCAAAAAAACTATATACTTCTCTGGCGCAAAATTAGAAAGTTTAATAAATGAAAGTGCTATTTTAGCTGCTAAAGACAATAGTAATTCCATTACTTCAGCTCATATAGAATGTGCTTACTCGATAACTTTAGCTGGATATGAAAAGAAAGAGAGAAGTTATCTTAAAGAAGAAGACAAGCTTCTTACTTCATACCATGAAGCAGGACATGGATTAATTTGTATGTTACTACTTCCACAGGACAATGTTTCTAAGATAACAATTATACCAACTACTAACGGTGCTGGAGGGTATACATTAACTATTCCTGAGGATAGTAACTATCATAGAATTGATTATTTAAAGAATAAAATCAAAGTTTCACTTGGTGGTAGAGCCGCAGAAGAAATTATTTTTGGAAAAGATAAAATTTCTACTGGAGCACAGGGAGATATCTCTCAAACTACTGATATTGCATTAAAAATGATTACCGAATACGGCATGGGAGAAACATTGGGACTTATAAAACTTTCGAGTGTTGGTTCTCTATATAGTAGTTATGGAAATCCTGTTATTGAAGAATGTAAAAATCTTGTTAATAAACTATATGAGGAAACTCTAGAACTTTTAAAAGAAAATAGAGATTCTCTTGATAAAATAGCTTTAGAGTTATTAGAAAAAGAAACTTTATATGAAGATGAACTAAATAAACTAGCCGTATTTAAACATATGCATAAAAAGAGAATCTGGAAATGATTGTCTAGAATTCAACATTGATTCATCTGTTAATCTATTTAAAGAATATAAAAGCAAAATTCCACCTTATGAAATATTTTATGAAAGAAATTCATTTAAAAATAATGCTTTAAATTTTACCTATTTAATGACTATAGATAATCATAATTCTGAACTTAATATGAAATATATTTATTTAGTTTTACACACTCTAAAAAGCTTTAATTATAAATTTGATACTATAAGCTTTTATGGCTATGATACACATACAGTTCTTTCCAACAATAAAACATATAATGATTTAAACTACATTATAAAAGAAATGCCTTATTCTAAAGCACGTAGTATTTTAATGAATCAAAATTTATCTTATATTAAAGAAAAAGTTCATTATTATATGATAAATATAGATAAAAATAATAACTTATCTCATACATATGCAGAAAAATCATTGTAAATATAATTTATCATAATAAAAATATAAGTAAAAAGTGGATTCATATTAAATCCACTTTTTTACTTATATAACGAAAGAGGTATTGCAAGTTATTTTGCAATACCTACTAATCTTAATTTTATCAGTAATTCATATTTTCGTAAATTATACATATACAACTACATCTATCTTACCTAAATTTCTTGGTATTATGTTTCCGTCAATCTTTTCTCCGTTTATAATTATCTTAGGTTTACCATCTTTAATTTGTTTTGAATTACTTGTAACCTGTAAATCAACTAAATTATTTGATTTTTTTCCTTTATCTATATCTTCACCTCTTAGTACTTTTATAGTATAATCTTCCTTCTCATTTTGAATTTTTATTTCAAATTCGGTCCATAATTTTGGTATACATGGATTTACTTTATAACCTTTATCTTCAACCCTTTTTAGACCTAAAATATCTTCAATACCAACTCTGTACATCCATCCTGAAGCTCCAGTATACCAGCTCCAGCCACCTCTTCCTCCGTGGGGTTCTTTTATGTACACATCTGCAGCCATTACATAAGGCTCTAACTTGTAGGTCATACATTCAAGCTCAGTCTTTGTATGATTTATTGGATTAATCATATTATAGTATTTTATAGCTTTATCGCCTAATCCAAGCTTAGTCAAAGCTAAGATCACCCAAGCGGCTGCATGAGTATATTGTCCTCCATTTTCTCTTACTCCTGGTACATACCCTTTTATATAGCCTGGTTCAAGATATGAATAACTAAATGGTGGTGCTAATAAAAGTATCAATCCCTTATCCTTTTTCACTAGATTTTTATCAACAGCCTCCATTGCCTCAAATGCTCTTTGACTATACTGTTCCGCTGCTCCTACATAATCTTTATTAGGATTATAATTCGCTTCACCTATATTTAATTCACTATCAGATTTAATTTTGGTAGCTCCTGAAATTATGGCCCAACTTTGTGCTAAAGAATCAATTTGACATTCAGGATTTTCACGGCTTCCAAGTGGAGTGCCATCATCAAAATATGCTCTCCTATACCAGCCACCATCCCAAGCATTTTTCTCTAAGTTCTCTCTTATAAATTCTTTTCTCTCTTCATAATTGGCTTTAGTTTCTTCATCGCCTTTAATCTGTGCAATTTTAATGAAGCTTTCTAAAATGGAATACAAGAACCAACCAAGCCATACACTTTCTCCTTTTCCTTTATTCCCAACAGTACTCATACCATCATTCCAATCACCACTACCCATTAATGGAATATTGTGTATTCCAAACTTTAGAGCTTTTTCTATAGCCTTTAAGCAGTGTTCATATATTGTTCCTTCCTTTGAAGATTGATTTACTATTGTATATCTCTCATCTTCACCATCTCTTAAAGGCTCATCTTCAAGATAAGGTGCAGTTTCTTGTAAAATTTCATAATCTCCAGTTGAATTAATATATTCAGCAGTAACATAAGGAAGCCATAATAAATCATCGCTAAATCTAGTTCTTATCCCCGAATTTACAACTGGATGCCACCAATGTTGTACATCTCCTTCTACATACTGCCTTGAAGCACTACGCAATATCTGAGCCTTTGGTATTTCTGGATCAACAACTCCAAGTGCCATAGAATCCTGAAGTTGATCTCTAAATCCATATGCTCCACCACTTTGATAAAATGCACTTCTACTTAAATATCTACAGCTTAAAGTTTGATATAAAAGCCATCCATTTAAAAGGTAATTAAAAGATTTATCTGGAGTTTTAACTTGTATATTTCCTAGGAAATTTTCCCAATATTCTTTAACCTTCTTTAATTCTCTATCTGCATTTCCTTTAACTTCATATTTTTCAATAACTTTTTCTATATTTTCTTTTTCTTCTTCACCAAATAAAATTAGAAGCTCTTTCTTTTCACCTTTTTTAAGTTTAACCTTTGTAGTAGTAGCTAAACAAGGATCATAAATTCCTCCACATCTATTTGATAAATTCTCATTATCTAAGGCTTTTGGTGAAGAGATTTCTCCATTAATGCCTATAAATTCCTTGCTATCCCCAGTAAAACTTAAGTTCTCTCCTCCTAAAATAGTCAAATAAGAATTAAATTTTCCAAAGTACTCACTGTAAGGATTATATCCTCTAATGAATCCACTATGATATACATAGCTAGCACTATTAGATTCCTCATGTGCTGCATTTGTATTTATATTATTATTTTTTTCAAATTCTCCATGAATATATGTTGAAATATATCTAGCACTATCATACTCATAAACACCCATTACAAGCTTTGCATAATAGAATAAAGAAATTTCTCTATCATTTTCACTTAAATTTTCTAAAGTTACTTTTTGAATTTTTACCTTTTCTTTTTTAGGTGCAAATACTTCTAGTTTTCCTTTTAAATCATAAGCAGTATGACTAAATTCAGAATATCCAAAACTATGTTTTATGAAATAATCGCCTGAATCTCTGACTGGTTTTGGTGTTATGGAAAAATAATTATAAGAATCATCATCTCTAATATAAAGTGCTTCCCCTAATGGATCTCTAATATAATCATTGCTCCAAGGTGTTATCTTATTTTCTCTAGAATTCCCACACCATGTATAAGATGAACCACTCTCAGATATATGAAATCCAAAATCATCATTAGAGATAACATTAATCCAAGGTGCTGGAGTATTTTTAAAGTTAGACAATTTTATCAAATAACTATTATCAAACTTACTAAAACCACCATATCCATTAAAGAAATCTAAATCTTGCATATTAAAATCTCCATCAAATTTCTCTATGTTTAAGCCTTCCTTATTGATGGATTTTCCCATGCCATCTTTTATTCCAGCTACCTCTGCTCCGTGAATTAAATCCTGTTTTTCTAAAAAGTCTATATCATGATCATATTCTTTATATTCTGTTATATTATCATTTAGATTTGGCATTACTTCATCTGCAATCTCCAATTTATAATTGATATTTAAAGACTTAGTTTTCTTTTCTAAATTTTTAGTTTTTATCTTGTTAAACCTTTTTTCTAGTAAATCGTTCTTGCCTTGTGACATATAATTTTCTTCATAGTTATCATCTAATATGTTATTGTAATTACGTTTATAACTTTCTTCATCAACAGATTCATTATATCTTGAAAATTCATTAATACTATTGACTTTAAATTCTTCAGCTTTCGTAATTTGTTCTAATATTGAACCCTTCTTTGAATCAATATATAATCTAGCAATTCCTATTATTAAATCTTTAATCTGTTCATCCATAGTAGATTTATTGTGAATGAAGATTCCTCCAGGTGCATTTAATGAATTACCTTCCTTTGATGTACTTATTAATTGCATTATATTCTTTTGAAGTGGTTCATCATAAGAAATTTCTTCATTATTATATATTATTAAATCTAATTTTACCCCTTTAAATTTAAGATAATAATGTAAATTCAACATATTACCTACTAAATTAATATCATCTATATTTTCAATAGTTAAAAATACAATAGGTAAATCACCTGAAATTCCATAAGACCATAAATCTTTTTGATGCTTTGAAATATTTTTTATATACCCCTCTCTGTCTTTTCTACCACTGTGCAAAAAGAATATATATGAAGCTAAACTTTGGAATACATTTGCTTGAGCACTTCTTATACCTAAATTCTTAAGTTCAAGCTGTGTTCTTATACTATAGCTTTCAAAAACTTTCTCCAAATTAACAGGTTCTTTATTTTGTTTACATATATTAATAGCTTCTTCTCTAGACTCTGTTGTTCCTGTTATAAAATAAATTTCTTTTTTTGAGTTTCCTTCTAATCTTATCCTAGCCCTAGTACTCATTATTGGATCTAAAACTGTTCCAACAGTATTATTTAATGATTTATCATTATCCATTGCTAAAGGCGACTTAAGATCTCTATTTCTTCCTATAAAATTAATTCTAGAAGTTTCATAGCTTATGCTTCCTTCTAA
Organism: uncultured Clostridium sp.; assembly: GCF_963527835.1. Taxonomy (GTDB): domain Bacteria; phylum Bacillota; class Clostridia; order Clostridiales; family Clostridiaceae; genus Clostridium. The sequence goes on from NZ_CAURTC010000034.1 coordinate 9,783, forward strand.
TTCTCCATTTACTATTACTTTATGAAATATATACGGAATTTTTGCTCCTTTAACTCTACCTCTTCTACTTCCTATAAGTACATTTTCATTATTATCATAATCTGTTTGAACAAACAGATTAGAGAAAGTTGGATGTACTGTATCTGCACTAAAAGTAGTTAATGTTATTTCCATATAACTTGTTATTTCAAGGCTTCTTCCCTTATCACTTAAATTACTTAAAGTGATTTTTCTAACTTCAAAATTCTCATCTGGAGAAACAACAACTTCCATTTGAGTTTCAATGTTTCCATCTTTTCTATTAAACTTAGCCTTATCTAAATTAAATTCAGTAACATATTTATCTCCATAACCCTTACATGGCTCAAAGGTTGAACTCCAATAGTCATTAGAATTTAAGTTCTTTATGTAAAAGAACATACCACTATCATCACTTGTGGAATTTCCTTTCCATCTATAAAGCATCATATCGTTCTTCTTAGAATAACCACTTCCAGCTACAGTTATCATTGAAGAATATTCACCATTAGATAACAATAAAACCTCAGGATTATCTTGATTTGCTCCTGTAAATTTCCTTGGAATCAAGTTTTCTCCTTCAAAATACGTATTCTTTATAGAAAAATCTTCATTTCTCTCAAAGGTTACATTATTAGGAATCTTTTCTTTTAATAAAAGCTCTGTTGCCTTAACCTCTGGCAAACTATGAAATCTATTAACTAAAATATCATCAAAAAGTACATTATCAAGAGCCATCAAAGACATTCCCAAATGATGTACCATGTATGTCATAATTTTATTAGGCTTTATCCCATCACTATATACACTATCATCTATCTGCGCATTATCTGAATTTTTTATATCACTCTCAGTTGAAGAATTATCCTCATCATTATTATCCATTGTATTTTTTATTACATATTTATCTTCTCTTGCCTTAGTGTAATCTATGGCTTCAATAAACCCATATATCCCTAGACAACCTATTTCCTCTAATTTTCTAAGATTTTTAATCCCACTTTTCTTAGAAAATGGTAATGTCATCAAGGTTGAGTAAGGAGATATTACAATTTCATCCTCAAGGTCTCTCTTTAATCCAATCCCTGGAATGCCAAAAGCCTTATATTGATAATTCTCATCTACATCAAATTTATAAAATGCACATTCTGATATTCCCCAAGGTACTTTCTTTTGCTTAGAAAAACTTTTTTGGGCTTTCATTACAGATTTATATGTTTGGCTGAGTAAAGTTTTAGGATAATTTTTCATTATTAAAGAAGGCATAAAATATTCAAACATAGTCCCACTCCAAGATACAAGAGAATGAGTATGAAAAGCATTTGTCATAGATCTACCTAATTTAAACCAATGAGATATAGGCACATCATTCTTAGCTACAGCAATAAATGATGCTATTCTTGATTCTGATGCCAATAAATCATAGTAAGAATTTCCAAGTGAATCTTCCTCTACGTTATAACCAATAAAGAATAATTGTCTAGGTTTATCATAAAGAAATTTAAAATCCATCTTTTCTGAAATCATATTAATATCTTTAATTATATTATCTATTTTTCTACCATACATTTTGAAATCACTAATTTTCACTTCAAATGTATTATTAAAGTTATCACCAAATTCATTCTTATATTCTTCACATCTATCAATTAAATCTCTAATACTAGGAAATCCTTCAAAAAATTCTTCACTATATAGTTTTTCTAATTCATTGAATATGTAATTATAATATTTAAGTTTTCTATTAACCTCTTCAAAAAACTTATCTATCCAATATTTACTTTCTTCGTTCTCTTTTCCCTGTAAACAAGCTTTATTTTTATTATCACTATTACTTTCCTCACATTGTATAAGTTCTTGAATTTCAACTAATATTTTATTTAAAGCATCTTTATATTCACCAATATTAATATTTGAATCAAATATAGCTTCAATTGAAGGTTGATCTTTTTCAATTATATTATAGATGTCTTTTAGTGACATAATCTCATTTATTCTTATAACTTCTTTATCCTTTAATTCCTCCATAGCTTGTTTCAAAACCCATAAATCTCCCAAAAGATTTCCACTATCAACAGTTGATACATATCTTGGCCATAGGGGTTCTTTAGTTTTTGTATCATACCAATTTAAATAATGTCCATGAACCATCTGTAAATCTTTCATGCTATTTAATATCATCTCTGTTTTATCAATAAACTCCATCATTGTTATATATCCCAAGTCATAAGCCACTACATTTGAAACAAGCCCCATACCTATATTAGTTGGAGAAGTTCTATGAGCAATTCCTTTAAAAGGTTTTTCTTGATAATTATCTGGTGCTAAATAATTATTTTCTTCATTAACAAAATCCTCATAGTAGGCGTATATTCTTCTTGATATTTTCCTTAAATAAACATTTTCTTCATCGTCTAAAATTATTTTATTTTTAGAATTTTTTCTACTTATACAATAGGCTACATATGGACTAACTATCCAAAGTGCGGCAACAACTACATTATAAACAATAACCCCAATAGTATTATAAATAGATAAATATAATACTAATAATCCCATTATTGGAGCAATCCACATTCTTTTTAAATACGATTTAAAAGTATTACTATATTTTTTTTCCACAGAATCAGAAGATTGCCACTCTAAAAGATTTTTTTTAGATATACACAGTCTAAATAATGTTCTTATTATGGCATCCATCATTAAAAATGCTTGATAAGGAATAAAAGTAAATATTAAAAGTATCTGCTGGAAACTTTTAAACGTTCCCATGAGTTTATTTTTAGGAGTAACAACAAAATCTGTAACTGTAAACACTAAAGAATTCATAAGTGCTAAAAAGCAAAGTAATGCAATCTGACTTCTTCCATTTAAAACAGTCAAAGAAAGAATCAATGCTATTAATAAATTAGGTGCTAAAAGGCTTCTTCTTAAATTATCAAATATTTTCCACTTATTAAGAGAACTTATTTTTTTAGAAAATAACCAACCTATAAGTTGCCAATCCCCCCTAACCCATCTATGTAATCTTCTACAGCTACTCTCATAAAAAGCCGGATATCCATCTATGAATTCCACTTGACTAACTAAAGCACATCTTGCAAGAGCTCCTTCTAAAAGATCATGACTCAAAATCCTATCATCTTTTATTGAAGTATTCAGTATATTATAAAATTCATCTATATTAATTATTCCCTTGCCTGTAAAAGATCCTTGACCAAACAAATCTTGATATGTATCAGAATAAGCTACTGAATAACCATCAACGCCTCCTTCTCCACCAAAAATATTTGAGAAATATGTTTGATTTTTAGATTCTAAGCTTATGCTAACCTTAGGTTGCATAACACCATATCCTCTTAAAACTTCATTATCCTTAACATAAGGTACATTAAGTACATGGCTCATAGCACCTATAAGTTTAAAAGTGCTTTCTCTTGGCATAAATGTATCTTCATCTAAAGTAATTAAATATTTAACATCATTAAGTATTTTTATTTCTGAACTTAAAACATTATAAGTATGATCTGTTTTTCCTCTGATAAGAGCCATAAATTCCATAAGCTTTCCACGTTTTCTTTCTCTACCCATGAAAACATTTTGCTTTTTATTATAAATTCTTTCTCTACTAAAAAAGAAAAATCTTGCTTCATTGTTATTACTTTTGTAATTATCTTTAGAATATTTATTATTTAACTTTCTTGCACATTCAATTCCACATTTAATTATTTCCTTATCATTCTCTTCAACCTCAGAATCTGAATCTGCAAAGTCACTAAGCAATGCAAAATAAATATTTTTGTCTTTATTTCCACAATAAGCAACCTCCAATTTTTCCATAAGAGATTTAACCTTTTCTTTGCAATTTACAATTGCAGGAATAACCACTATTGTCTTGCAATCATCTGGGATTCCCTCACTAAAATCCATTTTGGGTACTAATCTAATCTGTACGGTTTTACTTACCATCCAATTAATAAGTCCAATTATAATTTCATTTATAGGAATTATACTGACTAAAAGTAAAATTATGTACTCAGCCTTAGTATATTTTACGCCACCCAAACTACTTATTAATAAAAAAAGTGCACTTATAAGAAATGTTCCTAAAATATTTATTGCTAAATATGTACCTTCAGAAATTACATGATTTACATTATGACGATATCCTTCCAATTCACTTACACCATTATCAATTAAGTAATATCCAACATGGCACTTATAAGGTTCCTTGTTATTATTTTTGTTCTTTATTGCAAGTTCTAATATATTATGTGCTACATTAATTTCATTTCTATTAACTGTTCTAGCTATATTTTCAAGCTTATGCCTATAATAATCCTTAGATTCAAAATCCATGCTTCCATAAATATTCTCAGGATCTTCTCTTAAAATCCTATCCACTAAGGATGTACTTTCAAAAAAATTTCTCCAACTTATATTCTCAATTTTTCTAATTGAAGTTATATATTCCCCAATATGTCTCTCTAAGAATTCCTCTCTTAAGTTACTCTTAATAATATAATTATCAAGTTCTTCATCTATTCCCGATTTAATTTTTGCAAAATCATAAATATTCTTATTTTCTATAGAATTGTCTCTTAAAACTCTAAAAAATTCTCTTAAAGATAAAGGACTAAATTTTTCATATTTAGTATTAATATTTTCAAGTTCCTCATTAAGTTTATTATTACTTACAGCATCTACAATCCCCTCAGCAACAATTTTCCCCTGTAATATTTCCTTTTGAATATTAACAAGTTCATTAGTATATTTTGATAGATTTATTATTATTGCTATCTTAAGCATAAGGGGAAAAGCCCAAAGTTCACCCATTGTAAAAGTCATATCTTTATTAATACTATTAATAGCCTTTTGAGCTCCATCTACATTATTCCTACTATTATCTATTTTAATAAACAATTTTTCACTTACATTATTGAAGTCTAAATCCACACCTAAATTTTCTTCTTGAATTTTATTAATATATTTAATAAAACTCCCATAATCAATGTCTCCACTTAGATCTACATAATTCTTTGCAACTACAAAAATACGAGGAAGTTCATTTTCAAATTCATTGTAATTTTTCTTTTCATCCGGTCTTTTCTCATCAAAGCTTTTACTTTTAAATGAATTATTAATTCTATAAGTTTTCTTATGATCTATATTATCAATAAATTCTGTCATAGAAGGTAATGACTTAAAATAATCAATAGGCATTTCCTTCTTAATTGCCTTATATTCTTTTTCAATTAAATATATATTATCAAGAAGCCACTCAGACGCTCCAAGGACGTTATTTCCGCCTTTGGATAGCTTTCTAAAATACTTAAAATTTTCATGAATACAAGAAAATCCTTGGTTAAGCTCTCTTAAAACATTCCTTCTTAATCCATAAGAATTGTTTTTTTTCAAGTAAAAAACTCCCTTCTTAATTAAATATGACTTAATCATAATTCTCAATGAAGTTATTTTTACCAAAATTACAAAAAAAATTCTTACATTTTAAAATAAGAAAATAACATACTTACCGAAATTAAATGCATATATTTAAAACTTGCCTATAACATGGGGAGAACTAATCAATTCTTAAAATAAACTATAGATTTACTTTCTACAGATTAGTCATTAAACAAAAATTCCTCCCCCTTTTGTGGAACGTCCAAACTCTATAATATCTTATTATGCTATGCATAAATTATCTTAATTTTTTAATCTTATTTAGTAATTCTACATATTCTGTATTTAGTTTATCCTTAATTGATAAATCCTTCTCTAATGACAATCTTGATATAATTTCTGAAAGCTTATTTTGTAATACAAGTAAGGATTCCCTTTTTTCTCGCTCACTACTTTTCTCTTCTTTTTTATTTTTATTATTTATTTTCTCATTAACAAATTCATTATAATTACCATTAAAGCAATTTAATTTAGTATCTTTTATTTCTATAATATAATTACATACACTAGAAATAAATTTTCTATCATGTGAAACTATTAAAACTGTTTTATCTGTATTTTTAATAGCATTTTCTAATGCTTCAATAGATTTTACATCTAAATAATTAGTGGGCTCATCTAAAATCAAGGTATTAGTATCACTTAAAATGATTTTACAAAGTGCAACCTTAACCTTTTCTCCTCCACTTAATACAGAAATATTTTTATATACAGTATCGCCTTTAAATCCAAATCCATCCAAATTAATTCTTATAAAAGTTTCATCGTAAGAACTAGTTAATTTTATATTCTCTAATATTGTTTTATCTTGGTTTAAAATATCTTGATTTTGATCAAAGTATCCTATGGATATATACTTTGACAATCTAATATTTTCTGCGTCATTTTTTAATATTTCTTTTATTAAAGTTGTCTTACCACAACCATTTCCACCAATAATCGCTGCTTTTTTACCATTTTTAATCTTAAAATTGCCCTCATTTATAAGAATTTTATTCTTCACAGATAGATTTAAATTTTTAATTTCTATAACTGTTTTTGAGTGCATTTCATTTCCTTTATTAATTTTTATCCTTATTTCTTTAATAGTATTAGGCTTTTGCTTCTCTTCCAAATGATTACTTCTGCTTTTTAAAGATTTTATATTCCCATCTAAGCTTTTCTTAGACTTTTGATCTCCCATTTTATGCAGTCTTGCTTCTGAATTTCCCATTCTCTTTGGTGTTTTTCTAATAGAATCCCTATGATTTTCTTTTCCTATTATAGCTTTTTCAAGTCTCTTTTTTTCTGCTATATATCTATCATATTCCCTTTGTTCTACTTCTCTTTCCTCAGCCTTTAACTCAATATATTTCGAATAGTTTCCTTTATATATCTTAACTTTTCCATTCTCTATTTCTAATATATTATTACAAAGTTTATCTAAAAAATCTCTATCATGAGAAACTAATAATAAACTTCCCTTGTACTCACTAATAATTTTTTCAATACTTTTAATACTATTTGTATCCAGATTAGCTGTTGGTTCATCTGCAATCAGAATGCTACTACGTAAGCTAAGAGCTTCATTAATTTTAATCTTTATCTTTTCTCCACCTGATAAAAATTCATTATAATTATCTGGAGCTTTTAATATCTTTTTGATTTTTCCATCTTTACAATATCCACTATAATCTTCACTTTGACTTATATATGAATAACTTTTACTTAAAAACACTTTTCCTTCATCAAGCCCTACTTCACCTAAAATTACTTTTATAAGAGTTGTTTTTCCCGCTCCATTTTCTCCAACAATTCCTATTCTATCATTTTCTAATATCTCTAAATTATCTATATCTAAAATCAACTTATCTCCATAATATTTTCTAACTTTATCTAATTTTATTAATACCAAAAAAATCCCTCCTAAACTTATAAGAGAGTACATAATAATTCCGTAAAAAGGCATAGTATTCCTATAGAATCATTTACTCTCCAAAATTTTAAGTACAACAAAAAAAGTCCTAATATATAGACTATTTTTTAATAGTTAAAAACTCTTTGTTATACTTAATAAATAAAAGTGTAAATTACATTCTCATTGTTGAAATTACCTCTACCTTTCTTTAATTTATTACATTATATCATACTTATTATTTTATTGAAATAATTTCCAATAAATCTTTGTAGTAACTCATAATATCAATATGAGTTAGCATTATCTTTATTTATAATCTAACTAATATAAATTTTATATTAATAATGGTTATGCTATTATTAAACTAATATTATATATACATAAGATATAAAAAGGATGGTAAATAAAATGAACTATATAGTATATGATTTAGAATTTAATCATCAACTATCAAAGTATGATAAAGCTTCAAATCTTACTTTTGAAATAATACAAATTGGAGCAGTAAAACTTAATAATAACTTAGAAATAGATTCAACTTTTAGTAGACTAATTAAACCCACTGTTCATACAGAAATTCATCCTTTTATAGAAGGTTTAACTCAAATAACAACTGAAATGGTGAATTTAGAAAATTATTTTCCAGATGTATATAGTGATTTCATTGATTTTATTGGTAATGAAGAGTTTACTGTATGTATTTGGGGTGTCAGTGATATAAAAGAACTTATGAAAAATATACACTTTCATAAGTCAAAAGACATTGATAATCTAAAAAAATATATAGATGTTCAAAAACTTGCTTCAAAACATATAAAGACTCCAAAGGGAACAAAAGTAGGATTAAAATCTGCTATTGAGTTTTTTAACCTTCCAATTGAAAAAGACTTTCACGATGCATTTAATGATGCTTATTATACTGCACAAATATTTAAAGAACTTTACAATCCAGAGATAGAAACTAGTGAATATAACAATACTTTTTCAAAACGAGTTTCAAAACCTAAAGAAAAAGTTGATATAGACTCACTATTATCTCAATTCGAAAAAATGTATGATAGAAAAATGTCTGAAGAGGAAAAATCAATAATAAAGCTTGCCTATAATATGGGCAGGACCAATCAATTTTTGAAAATAACTGATAAAGATATTTAAAGATAATGCTATGTTTTATAAGTGTGTTCATATATGCATAAGCAAATTGAGAGGAGTAGTTAAACTTAGGAATACTAAAAAGAAGCATTAATCCATTTTAAGATTTAGCTTCTTTTTTTTAATTTATATGTTATCTTTAGCAAGGAGTTGATATTTACGATTAAATATCAATATTATAGATATAAATTATTCAGCACATTATGAATTTAATATTATACTAGTATTTATCCTTCAATTATTTCTACAAATTTAGTTGAAGCTAATGAAAGTGGAACTCTTTTTAAATAACATACCCCTATGCTTCTTTTAGGAATTTCCTCTACTGTTTTAACTTCATATATTAAACCTTTATTTAAATATTCCTTTGCAAATTCCTTAACTACACATGCTATTCCTAGATTTATTTTGGCAAATTCTAAGAGTAAATCATATGAACCAAGTTCAAACTCTGGTGATATTTTTATACCTTTTGAAATCATAAAATTTTCTACATATTTTCTTGAATTTGATGTTTGTTCTAAAAATATTAATGGCAAATTAGCCACATCATCAAGTGATATATTATCATTTAATAAATGATTGTATTTCTCTCCACAAACAAAAATATCTTGTACCTCTACACATGGTCTTAACTCTAAAGATGGATCATCTATTGGAAAATTACATATTGCTATATCTATCTCACCACATTTTATAAGTGTACACAGCTCTAATGTTGTACTATTAATAATCTTAAACTTAATATTAGGATACATATTATGAAACTTCTCCAAATAAGGCATTAAATAATATTTTGAAATTGTATCACATACACCAATTTTAAGCTCTCCTACAGATAAATTATGAAATTCTAAAATCTTTTCTTCTCCAGCTTCTATTAAACCTATAGCTGAATCTACATATTCAAAGAGATGCTTTCCTTCATTAGTTAGTGATACTCCTTTAGGTGTTCTATTAAAAAGACGAGTATCTAATTCTCTTTCAAGCTGCATTATAGATTGACTTATAGCAGGTTGTGTCATATAAAGTTCCTCTGCGGCCTTTGAAAAGCTCTTGCTTTTTCCTACCTGACGAAAAACTTTATATAAATCTAATTTACTTATCATATAAGCACTCCTTATATCAGATATATTTAATATTTATTTTACTTATATCATTAATTGGAGTATATTACAAGTATAAACCATATTATTTTGAATTTATTTTAAGGGAGAGATTATTGTGGAAAGAGTTATCGGAACAGTTGTTAGAGGACTTCGTTGTCCAATCATAAAAGAAGGAGACAAAATTGAAGAAATCGTAGTTGATAGCGTATTAAGAGCTTCATCATCTGAAGGAATTGGCATAAATGATAAAGATATAGTTACTGTAACTGAATCAGTAGTTGCACGTGCTCAAGGAAATTATGCTTCAATAGATAACATAGCTACAGATGTTAAAACTAAGTTTGGTGATGACACAATTGGTGTTATATTCCCTATTTTAAGTCGTAACCGTTTTGCTATTTGTTTACGTGGTATTGCTAAGGGAGCTGCTAAGAAAATAGTTTTAATGTTAAGCTATCCATCTGATGAAGTTGGGAATCACTTAGTAGATTTAGATCTTTTAGATGAAAAAGGAGTTAATCCTTGGACAGATGTTTTAACAGAAGCAAAATTCCGTGAATTATTTGGATATAACAAACATCCTTTCACAGGAGTTGATTACATCGACTACTATAAATCTTTAATAGAAGAATACGGTATAGAATGTGAAGTTATCTTCTCAAACGACTGTAAGACTATTTTAAATTACACTAGGAGTGTTCTTACTTGTGATATACATACAAGATTTAGAACTAAGAGAATATTAAAAGCTAATGGTGGAGAAAAAGTATATAGCTTAGATAATATATTATCAGAATCAATTGATGGAAGCGGATGCAATGAAGCTTATGGATTATTAGGTTCTAATAAATCAACTGAAGAAACAGTTAAGTTATTCCCTCGTAATTGTCAACCAATCGTAGATAATATACAAGCTTTACTTAAAGAAAAGACAGGAAAAAATGTTGAAGTTATGATTTATGGAGATGGAGCCTTCAAAGATCCAGTGGGTAAGATTTGGGAACTTGCTGACCCAGTTGTTTCTCCAGCTTATACAACAGGATTAGATGGAACTCCAAATGAAATTAAATTAAAATATCTTGCTGATAATGATTTTGCAGATTTAAAAGGTGAAGAATTAAAAACCGCAATTTCAAATTACATTAAGAATAAAGAGGCTGATTTAGTAGGTTCTATGGCTGCACAAGGTACAACTCCAAGAAGACTTACTGACCTTATCGGATCATTATCTGATTTAACTTCAGGTAGCGGAGATAAAGGAACACCTATAATCTTCATTCAAGGATATTTCGATAACTACACAAAATAATACTTAATTAAATATAATAGCAACCTAGATTAATCAATTTCTAGGTTGCTTATTTGTATATTATCATAAAAAAATATGATCAATTTTCTATCCTAACTTGTTTACGAATAATCCAGATTTCACATCTAAATTACTCATATCGAGTTCTTTATTTCCACCATTCTTTTTTTTTCTTTATCTTGCTTTGCGTTTTCAATAACAGCCATTTTAATACGTATCACTCATTACTTCTCCCTTCTAAAATAAAATAATATACTATATATATTGTTAAAATAAGAAATTAATTTATTGCTTTAGTTAAGAAGTATATATATACAATGTCATTTTATTTACATCAAATCCACTAAAATTTAAATTCCCCTACATTTTTTAAGGAACTCTTCTTCATTTAAAAATTTTATGCCTTGCTCTTTATTTTTCAAATCTACTGCTTTTCTAAGCTTAGTACTCATTTCGTCTCTATGTAAATCATCTATATCCTTTGTATTAGTCACCAAGTATGTTGTTTTCTTCGTTACAGAACTTCCAACACTACCACTAAGTTTTCTAACTAATCTACTGGCTTCATCTCTTGTCATAGAAGCTAAACCACCAGTAAATACAACAACTTCATCTGTAAATGCAGTAAAATTAAAGTTTTCCATTTGATTTTTTCTTACAGCCTGTTTATTAGATTTTTCAAAAATTCTTCCTTTAGTTGAAGAGGGCTTGTATCCATTTTCATTTACACATCCTAAAGTAACTCCAACGCATTTTGATATTTCACTAATATCTCTTATATTTAATTCTTCACATATATTAAGTAAAATATTGCTACACGCCATTGCATCTGCCAATGCATCATGATGCTTAAATTCATATCCTAAAAAATTATTTACTGTATTTAATCTTGCATTATCAAGATTGCTATAAAAATTTCTAGAAAGCTTCATTGTACATATATACTGAAATTCAGGCATTTCTATATTATACAGTTCTAAGGTATTTCTTAATACAGATATATCAAAAGAAGCATTATGAGCTATTACTAAAGTTTCATTAAAATAATGCTTAATTTTTTCCCATACTTTATCAAATTCTAATTCGTTCTGAACCATCCGAGGTCTTATTCCATGAATTCCAATATTTATTGGCATAAATCTCATTTCTTTAGGTTTTATTAAATGATGTACTTCTTCTATAATTTCACCATTTTTTACAACAACAATACCAATAGAACATGGACTATTTCTTTTTTCATTAGCAGTTTCAAAATCTATAGCTACAAAGTTCATTTATTTTCTCCTACATTTTCAATTAATTTTTCTCTTACATTATAACCTAAGAATATAAGCATTAAAACAGTGTAATTATAATTCCTAATAGCTCTAAATATTTTATCATAAAAATAAGAGCCTACATTACGTAAGCTCTACTTTTACTACCAAACTTAAAATATTAAATTAATTATATCTATTTTATAATTTCTAATTAATTCTAAATAGAAATTACATCTTCTTAAGTATCTTGAACTTTTTTATCAACCATCTATTATTTTATCTAAATATTCTCCATAACCTTCCTCTTCCATTTTTCCTTTTGGAATAAATCTTAACGAAGCAGAATTTATACAATATCTAAACCCACCAAATTCTGTTGGACCATCATTAAATACATGACCGAGATGAGAATTACTATTTATACTTCTTACTTCTGTTCTAATCATGCCATGACTATAATCCTGAATTTCTTCTACATAACCATTGTTTATTGGTTTTGAAAAGGCTGGCCATCCACATCCTGAGTTAAATTTATCCCTAGATGAAAAAAGAGGCTTACCACTTGCAACATCTACATATATTCCATCTTCATAATTATTATCATACTCATTTTTAAAAGGTGGTTCTGTTGCATTTTCTTGAGTAACAGCATATTGAATATCTGTTAGTCTATCTCTTAATTTTCTTTTTTCTTCTTCATTTTTCTTCAAGTTACTTTTAATATAAGATTCTCTGCCTGACCCTTTATAATAAAGCTTATATCTTAAAGGATTTTTCTTATAATAATCTTGATGATACTCCTCTGCCTCATAAAAAGCTTCAGCTTTTATTATCTTAGTAACAATTGATTTATTATAAACCCCACTATTTTCTAATGTTTTTATATAGTCTTCAACAATTTTTTTCTGATTATCATCATGATAAAATACTGCTGTCTTATAACTATTTCCTCTATCATTAAACTGACCTTCTTCATCAGTAGGATCAATGCTCATAAAGAAAGCTTCAACAAGTTCTGTATATCCTATTATATCTTCATCATAAGTTATTTCTACCGCTTCATAATGTCCAGTATTCATGCTGCATACTTGTTCATATGTTGGATTTAATACCTTTCCACCAGTGTATCCTACAACTACTTTTAATACACCATCATATTTGTCAAAAGGTTTAACCATGCACCAAAAACATCCACCTGCAAATGTTGCTACTTTAATTGAGCTCATTTTATTGCCTCCTATTTTCCCTTATTTTTTATACTGATTTAATTATGTTTTACACAGTTATTCTATATAGTCTTTTCCCTATTTTTATTAGTTTCATTCTTATTTTATTAAAAGTCTATATTTTGAATTAATATTTATAATTTGTAATAATTAAAAGAGACAAGTTTAAACTTGTCTCTTTTCTTCTAATTCCTGTATAATTAAGTTATTATCTTTTTAGTAGTAATTTAAATTCATACGGCTTTATTAATAATTTTTCTTGTAATTCTATTATTTTATTCGAATAACAATTTATATATTCACTTCGTTTCATTTCATCAGGTAATAATAAATTTACTTCATCAGGTGAATTATTAAGTACCACATATAAAGTTTCTTTATCTGTTGACTTTTTATACAAAACAATATTTAAATTTTCTTCAGTATTAATCCACTTCATATTTTCTGTATTAAAAGACTTATACTTTCTTCTAAGTTTAATTAATTTTTTTATAGTAGAAAGCAAATCTTTATTTTGTTTACTTTCATCCCAAATCATACATTTACGATTAGAATGCTCATCACCATCTATTCCAATTTCACTTCCACAATAAATACAAGGACATCCTGGAAATGTCATCATAAAAACATAAGCTAATTTTGCAATTTCAGTATTTTTTCCTACAATATTAAAAATTCTTGCTGTATCATGACTGTCCAATAAATTAAACATATTTTTAGTTATATTCTTTGGATAATCAGTTAAAAGCTTGCTAATAGAAAATTTAAATTTTTCTGAATCATATTTAATTTCTTTATTATTGCCTCTAAAAAAATTCCAAACTGGCCTTGTAAATTCATAATTCATAACTGAATCAAATTGATCACCTTGAAGCCAAGGATAAGAATTATCCCAGTTTTCCCCTAATATATATACATCTTTATTTATACTTTTTATTTCTTTTCTAAATTTTCTCCAAAAATCATGTGAAACTTCATTTGATACATCTAATCTCCATCCATCTATATTATAATTTTTAATCCAATAACCTCCCACATCAATTAAATAATCTCGTACTATTTTATTATTGGTGTTCCATTTTGGCATACTTTGAGTAAAAGCAAATGTACGATAATTTAATTTTTCTTTAGAACAATCCTCTGGTAATCCATTTTTCAAATCTCCTTGAACTATTGGCTTTGATGGATCTAAAATATAAAAGCAATCATAATATTTAGACTTTATTCCATTCTTACACACATCTTGCCAAAAAGGATGAAGAAATCCACAATGATTAAACACACCATCTAACATTACCTTTATTCCTCGTTTATGAGCTTCTTCGACTAAAATTTTAAATGTTTCATTATCTCCAAATTCAGGATCTATTTTGTAATAATTAGTTGTATCATATTTATGAGAACTTGGTGATTCAAAAATAGGATTCAAATAAATTCCACTAAATCCAATCTCTTTAATATAATCTAATTTATCTATTACTCCATTAAGATTTCCGCCAAATTTCTTATGAGCACCATCTATACCATCATTGCCCCATGGAATAAAATCCTTTTTACTATCAGTTTTTCCTTTAGCAAATCTTTCTGGGAAAATTTGATACCATACTGTTTTTGAAACCCATTCTGGACATATATATAAATCTTCTTCATTTATATATGGATAATTAAAGTAATTACTTAAATCATAAATATCCTTTGTATTTCCTTCATATTTAATTCTCTCATGACTTCCAATAATAAATCTTTCATTATTATTTTCTACAATAAAACAATATTTAATTCTTCCCCATTCAATTCCTTTTATTTCTGCAAACCAGCAATCATATAATTCTGTAACTTGCTCTTTTTTCATTTGATTTTTTAAAATAGAATCTATTTCAAACTCATATATTTGAGGATTATCTTTTCCTAGAACCCAATTAAATGGATCCACAGCTAAAAGTAATACCTTTTTTATTTCATT
The DNA here is from genome assembly GCF_963527835.1 of uncultured Clostridium sp. Lineage (GTDB taxonomy): Bacteria > Bacillota > Clostridia > Clostridiales > Clostridiaceae > Clostridium. Next base: position 25,179 of record NZ_CAURTC010000034.1, read on the forward strand.
TTTTGCGGTTTTTAAACGTATATGAATAGTATCATTATTATACGCATAACAATATGAGCTTTTAGGCTCATGTATTATTGAAGATAAGTTCATGTTATTCCTCCTAAAACTACTTTGATTATATTATTTCTTATTAAAAATTTTTAAATCCAAAATTACATTATTGTAAAAATTAAAATTATTATTCACTTTGTACAAGTGCATCAAAATCTTTTTGAATTTTTTCTGCTGCCTCCTTAGAAGTTATATTACCATCGAATACAGAACCTAATGTACTCTCCATTATTGTCCAAAAATATGATATTCTTTTTGTTGAAGGTATTGGATCTGTATTGTTAAATTGATCTGCATATACTTTCATATATTCATCATCTTTAAGACCTTCTATATTAGATGTATCTTTTCTTGAAGTTATTTTATATGCTTTGCTATATAAAAGAGATGCTGCATCTTTAGAGACTAAATACTGTGCAAAAAGTTGTGATGCATTTGGATATTTTGTATATGCTGAAACATGTGCATTCTGTACTACACTAAATGCCCTCATTGGCTTTCCACCATAAGTTGGTAATTTAGTAATACCAAAGTTAACACCTGATTTTTTCAATTCCTTTATAGAATTTGGCCCTATTGGATAATATGCTGTTTTTCCATCCCTAAAATTTTGTTCTAAAAAAGTACTTGCTTGTAATTTTAAATCCTCTGATTCAATTGGAATAATTTTTTTAAGTTTTGATATAGCTTCTAAGCCTTTTTCAAATTCTTTAGTATTAAAACCTGGATTATCTCCATCATTACCATCTTCTCCAAACAATCTAAATCCATCTATACTTAAAAATGGATAAGCTGAATAACCATCAGTGGCAATAGTTAAAAACCAAAACTTATTATTATTTTTATCATTATACTTATTAGCCTCTTCTTCAATTTTCTCAAATGTTTCAGCGGGTTTTCCTTTCACTAAATCTTTATTATATAACATTGCATAACTTTCAATTGAAACTGGTATTCCATATAATTCATCATCACTAGTAACAGTTTTTAAAGCTGTTTCATTGGTTACTTCTTGTATTTCTTTTTTTATTGATGGTCTAATTTTAGCAAAAATTCCTGAATCCTTTCCTTTTGAAAAATTATCATTAGCTGCCATAAATACATCAGCTCCATTGCCAGTTGGTGCATCTAGCATCATTTTATCCATTGAATCTAATCCTACCTTTTGAACATTAACTTTTACGTTATATTTTTCTTCAAAGGATTTAGCTATTACTTGTCCAAAATCTAAATCATCTGTCCAATATACCAATTGTGCATCTTTTTCTGGCTTTAATTCTGATGTTTCTTCTAATTCTGAATCATCATCAAAGGGTATTTCTCTATTTCTACATGATATTAAAGAGAACATTAATGTAACTATCAAAAATGGCAAAAATATCATTTTAATTTTTTTTCTCATAATTTTCCTCCATACCTTATTAAAATCAACCTTTATCGGCTCCTGATGTAACACCTTGTACCAAGTATCTTTGAAAAATAATAAATACAATAGTAATAGGTATAGCTATTAATACTGCTCCTGCTGCAAACAGGGTAAAGTTAATACTTTCTTTTCCATTAATTAAAGCAAATAATCCAATTGCTACTGTTTTTGTGTTGTCATTAGATAATAAAATATTTGGTAAAATATAATCCATCCAAGGGAACATAAATTGTGATACTGCACAATAAGTTATAATTGGCTTAGACATTGGAAGTATTATTTTAAAAAAGGTTTTAATCTTAGAACATCCATCCATATATGCTGCTTCATCTATTGACATTGGTATACCATCTAAATATCCTTTTACAAGCCATGTATTATAAGGGATAGCTCCAACAGAATATACCAAAATCAGTGATATAGGTTTTCCAATTAAACCCAATGATAAAAATAGAGTATATATAGCTGTCATAGATAAGAAAGTTGGAAACATTGATAAAATCATAATGGTTAATAAACCTTGTTTTTTTCCTCTAAAATTAAATCTAGATATAATCCAAGCAGTTATTAAAATTAATATTACAGACACTACTGAACTAATAATTGCTATTTTCAAAGTATTATAGAACCATATTGAATAATTTGTTTCTGTAAATAGTCTTTTATAATTATTTAATGTAAATTCAGTTTGCATTAAAGATGCTGATGAAAGTCCGCCTTCTTTATTAAATGAAGACATAATAATCCAGAATACAGGAATTAATATCAAAAGTGACATAATTATTAATTCCAAATGCAAAAGGACTGTTGTAATCTTTTTCTTCATAACCTGTATTCCCCCTATAGTTCTTTAAATGTTACAGTATTTTTAAACTTCCAAAAAGAAAATCCACCAATTAATATGAAAATTAATACGCTCATAACAGCTGCCATATTATACATCTGTTGATTTAATGTTAATTTATATATCCAAGAAATTAAGATATCAGTATCTCCAGCAAATTGAAGCTCAGAATTTAATGGTCCACCTTGTGTTAAGAAATAAATTGCACCAAAAGCATTAAAATTTCCAGCCAAACTCATAATAAGATTTGGAGTTGTTGCAAGAAATATAAGTGGCATAGTAATTTTCTTAAATACTTGTATTTTACTAGCACCATCTATAGCTGCTGCATCATAAAGACTATTATCTACATTAGATAACACTCCTAATATCATAACCATAAACATTGGGAAACTAACCCATAGATTAACTAATATAACCATTATCTTTGCTAGTATTGGATCTGATAAAAATGGTATCTTATCAGAAATAATTCCCATATTAATTAATATCTGATTTACAGGTCCAAACTGTCCGTTTAATAAATTTCTAAATACCATAAGTGAAATAATAGGTGGTATTGCCCATGGTAAGATTAAAATTGTACGAAATACTTTCTTATATTTTACTGATTTATTATTTAATATTAATGCTTGAAACACACCTAAAAAATAACTTGAAAAAGTTGAAACAAATGTCCATATTATATTCCAAATCAAAACCTTTAAAAATGTTTTTGACCATATTGGAACAGTAAATAATTTTTTGAAATTTTCAAATCCCACCCAACTTAATAAATTCCCTGGTGGAAGATGGTCTCTATTATAATTTAAAAATGCTGTTAATATTGAAAATAATATTGGCATAATTACTACAAATATAAACACTATAGCAATTGGGGCTAATATAATATATGGAAACCTTGTACTATATAAATTTTTGAAAAACTCTTTAGATGTTATATATATTTTCGTTTTATCAATCTTTTTACCTGTATTATAAGCATCTTTTAAATTCCATACATAAATTAAAATAAATATTGCAATTAATATACTTGCTATAACACCATTAATTAATAACATAGATGAATGATCTCCATATTTTCCACCCACCTTTTTTCCAAGTGTTATTAATCCCCATATCCCTTTTGTAAAAAAACCTCCATGTAATCTAATGATAAAATCTGGTACTAAGCCTTGTCCACATTCAATCCAAAAACCACTATATAATTCAATCCCTATAAATAGTAATTGCATAGTAAAAAATATTAATCCCTTTATTTTTTGTTTGCAAATAAAAAATTGCCCACTTCCCCAGAAAAAGCAGGATAATAGAAGTGACTTTTTACCTTTCATATTTCTTCTTCCTTCCATTCAATGTTTACTTAATCGCTTAAGTTAATTTCATTATAACAACCCCCTATTTATTTGTCAATGCAATCGTTATCTTTATATGTTTTTTATTTAGATATCTTTTGTAAGTACCTGTATTTTAAGGGCTTTATCAGTGTTTTTTTAAAACGATATTCATTTTATATCCATTATTTATATATTGGAAATCTAATGTTTAAAATATATTTTACTTAATTTTTTAAGTGAAATATATTATGATAGCAATAAACTGCACTTCTATTAAATTAAAATATTTATAAATTTCTCCAAAACAAAAAGTGTGAATTTTTATCCACACTTTACAATTACATATTAATTAGTATTCTATTGGTTTTATATATGATGTTTTTTCAATATTTTTATCATTTTCTAAATAAATCAATTTTTCCATAATTTCAACTGCTTTTTTAGCTTTTTCTTTATTACTAACTATAATTCTTTTAGTATCTGGCAAAAGCATTATATCATTTTCTGAATTTATTACTACAACTAAATTTCTATTATCTACAATTTTTTCTGCCTGCATACCTAATATCTCTCCAAATATTATTCCTTTTTTATTTTGATTCCTATGTAAAAATTGAATTAAATCATTATCAAATTTATTAATAAAAATATTTTTTTCTAATACTTTTGTTCTTACAATTTTAAGAAGTTCATCATTAGAATAATCTTCTATTACTACATAAAATTCTTTTTCCAATTGCTCACTTAACATATTAAATATAGCTTCATAATTTGTTAGCACTTTATGAAAAATAGGATCATCTAAATAACTATCAATAAAAATAACTGGAACATAGAAATCATTTACTATCTCTTTCAGCTGATATGAAGGCATATCTATGATAAAGACAGCATCTAAACATCTTTTCTGACTAATTTGAATATCTTTTTGAAGTTCCTTTGTTGGTAAGAAAATCAAATCATATCCTATTGAATAAAGTTTCTTTTGAATTTCTTTTACTAAACTATATTGTTGATACGTCTTACTTTTTCTATTTTTTTCACTTAAATTAATAATTACTCCTATTAAATAACTTTTTTGACTTGCTAAAGAACGCGCTGTCATATTAGGAACATAATTTAGTTTTCTAGCAGCTTCAAACACCTTTAATCTTGTTTCATGACTTATTTTTTCTTTTTCCGAATAATTTAAAACATACGATACTGTAGCCGGTGAAACATTAGCCTCTTTTGCAATATCTTTTAACGTTACCTTTCTACTAGTCATATAAAGCCTCCTTTAATTTAAAATTATTATATCATGTGCTCTGTTTTTTTAACAAGTATTCTATATTATAGGCGTATATAACACTTAATTACAAAGTAATAATTTTTAATTTAGTTATAAGTGATTATGCCGATGTATATATTAATATTGGTAAATAATAATAAATTGGTTCTAAAAAATTATATAATCTAGAATAACCTTTACATAATTTTCGTCAAATATAAAAATATACTTCTTTAATTGTCTAATTACATTTCACTGTAAAAATATGCAAATTACAATTTATCCCTTTAAGTTATGGATATTAATAATAATTCATTGTCTTTAAATATAAAAGCTTATAATTTTTCCAAAAATAAAAAACACCAATACTGTTAAGTACTGATGTCTTTTATTTATATACTACTTATTCAAATTAATCATATAGTCTTTTATCTAAATATTCATAATATATTTCTTCTTTAATAAATCCCTATTTTCTTATATGTTTTTAGCATCTAATTTAACTTTTTCTTCTGTTATTTTAAGAAAAATTTCTAATAATTCCATCTTAGAAATTGCATAATCTAGTATATCTTCCTCTACACGCTCTCTTTTGTAATAATCATGAGTATACCTATTTCTAAGTTTAATAGCCACAACCAAAAACTTACTTAGATCATCATCAATAAACCCATATAAATTAGATTTTTTAATAAGTTCAATTCCAGAATAACCATCTACATAGTTTTCAGTCATTACAAGATATGTTTCAGCCATATCAATAATATATTCTGAAAAATCTTGAAAATATCCTATTATTGCTCTTTTTATATAAACTGAATTTGATAACTTGTATTCTTTTATAGCTCCTTGCATCAGTTTTAATGTATCTTTAGCACTATTAAATTTTAAATTCAAACTTTCCTTTTTATATTTATAATAAGCTGCCACTATTTATAATCCTCCATTAACTTCATATCTTGTTGTACTTTTTCTATTAACCATTGATTTTCTCTTAAATATTTATTTACATACAGTCTAAAGTCAATTTCTTTAAAATCATTTATAATCAACTTATCATCACTCTCTAAATATTGTCTTGCAAAAATACCATCATAATCTCTCATATTAATAAAAGTTAAATGTATTTTATCGTACTCAAAGTAATCTTCTAGAATAGGTTGTAAAGTTTCTTCTAAATCAAACTCATCCATAACATCTTCTCTTTTTTCCATTAAAACTAAAATATCTATGTCACTTCTGCCACTTACCCAATATTTAGTTCTATAACTACCAAATACAGCTAATGAAATTAAATTACGTATGTCTTTTATTTTTAAATTTTTTAATAATTTCATCCCTACCACTACTTTCATAATATCTTAATCTTTGTCTGTTATCACCTTAATTATAACATTAAAGTAAATTATTTTAATCACAAGTTGAAATTATTATAAATATATAATCTAAATTCATTTATTTTTATCCTTCTAACTGAGATGTACATTTTGGGCAACGAGTTGCTTTTATATCAATTTCACTGTAGCAAAAAGGGCATTCTTTAATTGTAGGCTCTTTTACTTCTTCAACCTTATTTCTTCTTCCTAATTCACTTAATTTATTCATACCTTTGACAAGTAAAAATATTAAAAATGCCATAATTAAAAAGTTTATAACTGCCGTTATGAAAGATCCATATTTAATATTTACTCCAAAAAATTCTAATGTTAAATCATTGAAATCCTTATTTGCAAATATCCCTATTATTGGTGATATTATATCATTTGTTAATGATTTTACTATTCCTTGAAATGCACCACCTATTAATACACCGACTGCTAAGTCAATTACACTTCCCTTTAGTGCAAATTGTTTAAATTCATTTAAAAATTTCTTCATAAAGTTTTCTTTTTTCCTCCTTGGTTTTCCCCTCTGTTTTTCTAATCCTATGTACCTTGATATTTTATCACATTTAGATGCTTTTAGTCATAAAAACTACTATAAAACTGACTTTAGCTTTTTAGTTCAAAGACTTATCATAAAAACTTAGTTATAAAATAAAGAGCTATCACAGAATTATTTTTTAGACATAAAAAATACTCCTCCTTGTAATAGACATTTTTATTGTTTTAAGTGCCTATACAAGGGGGAGCATATTGTTACATACATTTACTACTTGTAAAAAGTGAATGTACAAATTTTATATTTGGCTACGCGAACTTTCACACAGTACAATTCCATATTTGGAACACGCTAAATTCGATTATAAAGATTTTTAGTATTCCTAAATTTAGTTACTATTTCCAATTTGCTTATGCATATATTAACACGCAGTTAAACCATATCCTTAATTAGTCTTTATTTTTTAATTGATTTGAATGCTTCTGCTTGTGATTTTATACCTCTTTCAGCAGCAAATCTTTCAATACTTGATGCACCAAAGAAACCATCTATTCCTTCTGTTTTTTCAATTACATATGCTGCATCATCAGGTTCTGCAATTGGACCCCCATGACAAATAACCATAATATCTGGATTAACAGCTCTACCAGCTTTTATAATAGCTTCTATTTTTTCAACACAATCATCAAGTGTCAAAGCAGTCTTAGCTCCAATTGTTCCTTTTGTAGTTAATCCCATATGAGCCACTAGAATATCTGCACCAGCTTTAGCCATTGCTTTTGCTTGTTCTGGATCAAATACATATGGAGTAGTAAGCATATCTAATTCATGTGCTTTTCTAATCATTTCAACTTCTAAGTCATAGCCCATTCCTGTTTCTTCAAGATTTTGTCTAAACACTCCATCTATTAAACCAACAGTTGGGAAGTTTTGAACTCCTGAAAATCCTTGTTCTTTAAGTTGTTTTAAATAAACTTCCATTACTCTAAATGGATCTGTACCACAAACTCCTGCAAGTACTGGAGTATGTTTAACAACTGGTAATACTTCTGCTCCCATTTCTACAACAATTTGATTTGCATCACCGTATGATAATAATCCTGCTAACGATCCACGACCTGCCATTCTATATTTTCCTGAATTATATATTATAAGCATATCTGCTCCACCAGCTTCACTACTTTTAGCTGTAATACCTGTACCAGCTCCAACTCCTAATAAAGAATTTCCTTTAGCTATTTCTTCTTTAAATTTCTTAATAATTGCTGCTCTTTTCATAATTAATTCCTCCTAATTTCACTGTTTTTTAATTCTATTTTTAATAATGTTAATAGTTATCTATAAATATCATTGCTTTCTAGTAATGCGACTTTAAACTATATTATTTACTCATTAAATCTATAAGCTTTTTAGCTGCTGCTTCTCCAAACTCTTTATCATTTATTGCAAGATTTAGTTCTTCTATCTCTACAACATCTTTATTTATGCAATTCTTCAAGGTATCAAAAAGCATTTTATCCTCTTCTTCTCCATAGAATTTTTGTCCCTTTTCATCTAACATTGATACACCCTTTAAAGGTAATAATAGTGCTGTCTTTCCTGTAGCCATATTTAACTTTTCAGCTATCTTTTCACCAATGATTTTATTTTCTTCAACAGTAGTTCTCATCAATGTAACAGTTGGATTATGCTTATAAAAATTTCTACCTTCAAACTTCTTTGGAACAGTGTCTGTTTGTCCAAAGTTTACCATATCCAATGCTCCTACTGATACAACTTGAGGTATATTATTCTTTCCAGCTGCTTCTAATCTATTTGGGCCTGCACCTAACACGCCTCCAACTAGTTCATCACACCATTCTGTAGTTGTTAAATCTAAAACTCCCTTGATGAAACCACCTTTTATTAAATGCTCCATCGATTTCCCACCAACTCCTGTTGCATGGAATACTAATACTTCATATCCTCTTTCTTCAAGATATTTTCTTGCATAATTTACACATGGTGTTGTAACACCAAACATTGTTGCGGCTACTAGTGGTTTCTTTTCTATAATCTCTTTATTTTCAAAATTCACCATTCCAACTATTGCAAACACAGCATTTGCAAAGATTTTGGTTGATATTGAATTAAGACCAGCCACATCAACTATTGATGGTACCATAACTATATCACTTGAACCAACATATTGTTCAGTATTACCTGAAGCTACTGTTGATACCATAATTTTGGGTACTCCAATTGGTAGAGCTCTCATAGCTGGTGTAATAAGTGATGTTCCACCAGTACCACCAAATGAAATAATTCCATCAAACTTACCTTGTTCATATAATTTAGGAACCAATTTTTCCATTCCTTTTGAAAGAATTTCTGTTGCCAATGCTCTATCCTTTTTGGCTGCAATTTCGTAAATATCTTCACCAATTGCTCTAGCTACCTCTTGATTTGAAACATCTGGTTTAAATTTCGGTTCAAATACACCTGTATGAATAGTAAATGTTTTTAACCCTATACTTTCAATTAATTTTTTAACATATAAATATTCAACCCCCTTTGAATCAAAAGTTCCTGCAATTGCTATAGTTTTCATAATTCTCAACTCCTAATAATATAAATTAACTTCTACCCTATATATTCATAATTTTAAGTTTTAAAAAACGTTATCACAAATTATAAATTAATGATAACGTTTTTTATATTTACAGTAAATGTAGTTATGTACTTAAAAATTGTGTTTATGTATTTTATCTGTATTTTTTTGGTGATTTTCCCTTATATTTTTTAAATATTTTACTAAAATGTGCATAATCATCATATCCAACTAATTCAGCAACCTCTGATAATTGTATATTTTCTTTTTTTATTATTTCTGCTGCCTTATTAATTCTAAATTTAACTAAATATTGTGGGAAACTGCATCCAACTTCTTTTTTAAAAAGGCTACTTAAATGTGTTCTTGAAATATTTGCAATCATAGCTAACTCTAGAAAAGATATCTTATTCATATAATTTTTAGATACATATTCTTTTACAAACTCTACATAATCATAGTGCTTTGTTATTCCATCTAACATTTTATTTAAAAAATCATCTTTTTCTAAATTACCTGAATACTTAAATTCTCTAGTTATATTAGTTATATATTTTTCAGATGGTATTCTTTCAAAAGCTGATCCACCAATATATCCCATAGTATTACAATTATTATACATATATTGAACGTCTACTGGTGTTTTAACAGGTCCTCCATATACCATCTTAATTATACTTGGGTTAATTTCATCACATAAATCAAAAATTGATTTTGCTTTTTCCTTAGCTGCTTCTAAAGATAATATCTTTTTAGCCCCAAGCATTCCACCTTCTGTTAATCCTAAATGAACACATATAATATCTGCTCCTGCCTCTAACATATCCCTTGCTTGTTCTTTACTAAAAACAAATGCTATAGTAAACAAGTTCTTTTTATGAGCAAGTTTAATAGCTTCAACTTCTAAATTATAACTGCATCCCTCTTCTTTCAATGCTTCTCCAAATATTCCATCAATTATTCCTACAGTTGGATAATTATTAATTCCCGAAAATCCCTTATTTTTTATATCATCTATATATTCTTCTAAGTCTATTGTTGGATCTGTTGCATTTAATCCAAAAATAACAGGAATATCTTTTATAAGTGGAACAACTTCCCTTAATGCAAATTCCATTACCATATCATTGCTATTAGCAAATGGTAGTATTCCTGCAAGTGAGCTTCTTCCCATCAGTCTAAATCTTCCCGAATTAAGAGTAAGCAATAAATCTGCTCCACCCCTTTGGGCATATTTAGCCGTAACACCAGCACCTGTTGCAACACCAATAATATGACTATTAATTTTTATTTGTAAATTTAAATTTTTAATTATCTCTTCTCTTGACAACATATTTTATACCTCATTACTTAATTCTAATAAATTTAATTAATATATTTAGATCTAATCCTAATGTGTTATCTAATGGAAAACCAACTTTTTATCTTTAATTAAATTCATTTTACCATATCAAGAAATTTAATTTAACATAAAATGTATTTTCAAGAATAATTATTCAATCCTTTTTCTATTAAATTTTGTTCTGCAATTGACAACTCATAGGATTTATATTTGAAACAATGTCTAAAGCATCTTTCTATATCTTAATCCTACTTAAATTTGATTTATAAAAATGTGATTTAAATCAAACTACCTAATATAATTTATTTTCACATTTGTTATGTTAGAATCATTGCAACTTAGCTGTGAAAATCACTGAAAAAAAGCTTATTATTACCAAACAATGTAATAATAAGCTTTTTTTAAATATAATCTTTTAAACCTTTTTCATCTAAAATTATAATATTCTTTGTTCCTACTATTTTTATTAATTTCTCATCTTCAAATTTTTTTAATTTTCTACTTATAGTTTCTCTTGTTACTCCAATATAATTAGCCATATCTTCTCTTGACAATGGTAATTTTATAGATATATTTTTTTCTATTGTCTCTCCATACCTTTCTATTAAATCTATTAATAAATACGCCATTCTTGAATCCACGTCATTAGTTGCTAGATTCTGCACAAGACTTTCTACTTTTGCTAATCTTTCTACTACAGTTTCTAACACTTTTATCCCAATCTCTGGATTCCTCATAATTATATCTTTCATTTCATCTTTAGTAAGAGTACATATCTTAGAATTTACTATTGATTTTGAATTAAATCCATACTTAGAAGGTTTTATTAAATTTAATTCTCCAAAAAGGTCTCCTTCTGAAAGTATATGCAATATCTGTTCTTTACCATCTTTAGTATACTTATATAATTTTATCTTTCCTTTATTTATAAAATAAAGTGTATTGGCTGTACTTCCTTCAGTAAAAATAATGTCTCCTTTACTATATTCATTATGATTAATAGTTTTTACAACCTCTATTAATTCTTCATTATTTAAATTTTCAAATATTGAAACCTTGCTTACACAAAGTTCTCCTCTGCAATTATTACAGCAATTGCCACAATGATTATTCATAATATCACCTTCCATTTTATCTATGATAGTTTATCAATTTAAGTGAGATACCGCGTATATATTTTATGTTGCAACTTTATTTGTGGCACTTAATCTTACAATTCATCTTATATTAATAATTTATTTAGGTACTAAAGTTTTCTTACCTACTATTATAATAAAAAATAAAATAAAAGCTATTTTTAATTTATACCATTTGATTCGAATCATATTTTTACACATTAAATAAATATAAAATAGAGTCATCTTTAGGTATCATAATTTCTGTCTTAATTGGGGAACCTATTTGTGTATAGGTATCACATTTTTATAAAATTTTTTCATATTGATATTATGCACAAAAAAAGGATTCAAATTCGAATCCTTTTTCGTTTTATCAGCTAGTATCAAATTTATTTTGATACTAGCCTCTACTTTAAATATCTAGTTTTTATCATCCTTTATTTCTTTTAATCATTCATTGATAAATTTATTATAGTTGCCTTAGGTCTAGACATAGATTCAATTGAGTATTTTATTCCCTGAGTTCCTATACCAGAAGCTTTCACTCCGATGAATGGGAAATTATCTGGACCTCTTTCTGTCTTATTATTTATTTGAACTGTTCCTACTTCTAACTTATCAGCCACATAAAAAGCATCATTGATGTTTTTTGTAAATACAGCACTTTGAAGTCCATATTCTGATTTATTAGCTATTTCTATAGCCTCATCCTTATCCTTAACTCTTATAATTGGAAGTACAGGACCAAATGGTTCTTCCCATGCAAGTCTCATGTCTGTTGTAACATTATCAAAAAGTGTTGGATAAATTAAATTGCCCTCTCTATTTCCACCTACAATTAAGTCAGCACCTTTACTCTTTGCATCTTCTATTAATTCAATAACAAAATCTGCTGCTTTAGAACTAATAAGAGGCACAATATCTACATCTTTCTCTAAAGGATTTCCTACAGTAAGCTTTTTCATCTTTTCTTTGATTTTTTCTAATAATTTATCTGCCACTTTATCTACTACTAAAATTCTCTTTACTGCTGTACATCTTTGACCTGAATATGAATATCCACCTGCAACAATGTTACTTGCAGTTAATTCTAAATCAGCATCTTCTAAAACTATAGCAGCATCCTTGCCACCTAATTCCATTAAAAGTGGTACCCTACTAGTCATCTTAGAAATTCTAGCTCCTACTTCTGTACTCCCTGTAAAGTTGATGAAATTTATTCCTTTATGAGTAGTAATATAATCTCCAATCTCACTTCCCTTACCCGTAACTGTATTTAGTACACCGGCTGGAACCCCGGCTTTTTCAAATACTCTTGCTAGATATAATCCACATAAGCTCCCTTGAGTTGCAGGTTTTAATACAACTGAATTTCCCGCCATTAATCCTGGTGCTATTTTAGAAGCTGATAAATTTATTGGATAATTAAAAGGTGATATTGCAAGTACAACTCCTAATGGTTCCCTTTTTACAATTGATACTTTATTATTTTTAAAGCCTGGGAAGCTGTCTCCTGGAATACTTTCACCTGATAAATTTTTAGCTGTATCTGCTGTAAACTTTATAAAATCTGCTGTTCTAGAAACTTCTGATCTACAACTTTTTCTATCCTTAGCAATTTCCATCATCATAAGTTCTGATAATTCATCTATATTTTCTAGTAGAATATCTGATGCTTTATATAATATTTCTGCTCTTTCATTTATTGTTATGTTATTCCACTTCTTTTGAGCTTCTTTAGCAGTTTGTACTGCAGTATCCACCTCTTCCTTTGTCATTGCTGGAACTCTACCTAATAATGAATTATTTAATGGTGACTTTATCTCTACAAAGTTTCCACTTCTACTGCTAACCCATTCTCCATTTATTAAATTTTTAAAAGTATTGTTTTCATCTTTTATATGATTAAACATAATTTATTTCCTCCTTATTTGTTTATAATTTTTTTACTCTTTTGTTATATCTACTCCTGCTTCAAACATTTCAAAGTTTATATGTTCCTTTTCAATTCCCATTGATATTAAATTATGATAGATAGCTTTCATAAATGGTACTGGCCCACAAAAATAAAATTCTCCATCCTTTGGTAAGTTATCTATCATCCATTTTCTTGATATTCTACCTTTTATATTAAAATCTTTTCCTAATTCCTCAGTTTCGGTAGGACGTGTATAGAATACAGTACTTTTGAAGTTATTATTATGTAATTTTGCTGTTTCTTCTTTAAAACTATGATGCATTGAATTAGGTATGCTATAAATAAAATGTATTTTCCTATCACTACTTACTGCATCATAAGCCATTGTAAGCATTGGTGTTATTCCAATTCCTCCTCCTATTAAAACTAATGGTTTTTCACTATCCCTTAATATGAAATTTCCAAGCGGTGCAGTTATTTGAAGATTGTCCCCTGCCTTTATTTCATCACATAGTTTTTTGCTTAAGAAACCATTCTCTTCTCTCTTTACACTTATTCTATAAAATTCTTCATTAGAATTCATGGACAATGTATATTGTCTAGGCTTAGTGAAAGTATTATCTTCATTTTTAATTCTGACAGTTATAAATTGCCCTGCTATGAATTCAGGAAGCTTGCTATCATCTGATGCTTTTAAATATAACGATGTAACTGCCTGATCTTCTTTAACTTTATTAAATACTAAAAAGTCCTTAAATCCCTTCCATCTACTATCTGGACTCACCTTATTATCTATCATTGAAATTCTCCATTTTTCTTTAGTTTTCAAATTCAAGTTTATTTCTCTTAAATTTGTTTGATTTAATTTATGAATTTATTATATCTTCATAGAAATAAATGTAATATGATTTAAATCAAATTTTCAAAAAATAGATAGCATAGATAATATAGAAATTTAATACTAAAAAATAATAAAAGACTAGACATTTTATTTGCTTAAAATGTCTAGCTTTTTATGAATCTATTTTCTATTCAGTTATAATTGTTATAATACTAAACATTCAAATCTAGTATTATCAATTAATAAGTTTTGATACGACTTTATTAGAATTGATGCAACTTTGTTATAAATCTACATATAGAGAATTTTTACAATATACGGTAATATATAAATTGTAATGATATAACTACTTGATACTTACGTTGAAATTACTAGATATTATTTATAAATTTATTTGGTTTAGTTTTTTTGAGCTGCTATAGCATTTATATGATAACCTATAGCTGCACCCATAAAGGCAATAACTTTTATCAAATTAAAAAATGCAACAATCTTCCATCCTTCGATACCAGTTATATTTGATACATTAGATTTAGTATTTGAGTTTGACTCTAAATTAGTTAGTTGTATTTTAAATGTAGAAATAGCATTAATTGCATAAATAAATATTGCAATTAGAAATATTATACTTGCAATTTTTGCAGCTTTAGCTTCACTATTAGAAGCCTGATTTTTTCCTGTTGTATTGAACATTGTTTGAAAAATAGCTTCCCAGTCTTATTATATTGAATTAAAATAAGAAAGGAACCAATAATAAAAAGAAGAGTAGCAAATCTTCCATTCTGAATGACATTCAGCTTAGCAGCTGTTTGATTCGTATTTTCACCTTCATTAATTATATAGTATACTGGTTTATCAAAAAACTTGTAGTTATTAATATTATATGCTAGTAGCATATAAATGTATATGAGTAGGTATCTTTATAGGGGTAATACCAACATATGTTACAAATTTAAAATTAATAATTTACTATGGTTATTTAATACCAAAAAGAATCCAGTTGATAATATAACATTCATCAATTAGATTCTTTTAAATATATGCTAATTTTTATCCATACTTATATCCCTTATTGCAAGCAAGTTATTTTAATTCTTTAAAATCATAAAAAATTAAAATATCCTCACTCAATTAGTTTTTTAAAATATTCATTAATAATATGCTTCATTTTATTATGTCCATACTCAACCAACAAATTAACAAACAATTCCTGAACCTCTTCATCATTTTACTACATACTCCAAAAAATCATCTTGTCCATTAAAGAATGATTCTGCATTTAAGTTTATTTCTACATCTGGATAAATTGAATCTGTATCTTCATCTGAGGTTTTAAAATAATTGCTTGAATAATTAACATCAATATTAACATTAGATAAATGTATAGTTTTTACCTCTCCAAAATGATTAGGTTTTCCACCAGTTGGTTCCCCTACTAATTTAGCATTAGTTTCATTTCTAAGACTCATTGCATTTAGTACTGCTGATGAAAATGTTCTTCTTCCTATAATAGCATAAAGATTTCCTTCTTTATTTATATTTTCTCTTTTCTTTATTTCATCTAAAAATGCTTCAAAAATTCTAGAATTTCCTCCACCATTATCTCTTAAATCTATAACTAATTTAGTTGCATTTTTTGTATCAATAACATTAAATACATCCTTAGTAAAGTTAGAAAAAGAGTACTCTTTCATCTCCATACATGAATTATATTTTACATAAACAGTATTTTCTTCTTCAATATACTTAAACCAATAATTATAATTTGAGTTCTGTTTTGATATAGGAAATCTATTTTTAAACTCTTCGTCACTTGATAATGTTGTTATATTCATATACTCTTCCATTGTAACTGGTTTTATCATAACATCAGTATTGGATGAACCCTCAAATGTAAATGTTGCATTATCGTCCTTTACTATTCCACTAAGTTTTAATACTTCTACACATTTTAATAATACTGAAAATTGATTTTTGCTAATAGCTTCATTGTCTTTAGATATAAAAGGTTCTAATTTTTCTTTTAATCCCTCTATTGAATATCCATTTATTGAAACAAGCTTTTTTCCCCAGTAATCCTTATATTCTGAAGCTGCATCAATAAGATAGATATCATTTCCAAATTGAAAGAAAGTTAATGGATAAGCTAGTAAACCCATAATATCTACATTTGTATGACTGTCCTTAATGGATACTATTATCTTCGCAAGTTCACTCTTTATCTCTTCATCAGTATATTTTGAAACATTACCTATTACTGAGTCAATTTCATTATTAAATTCTTCTTCAGATTTAGAAAAAAATAAATTCTTATGCTTTTTAGGTAATTCTCTTTTTAAAAATTCAATATCTGCTATGAATTTCTCATTCCTATCTTCACTTTTAATCATAGGAGAATTGGTTACTCTATGAAATATTTTAAAAGCAAACATTGCTATAATTATTGCAATTACAAGTAAAATAGTAGTAATAACCTTCCCCTTCTTACTAATTTTCATTATTAATACCCCCATCACTAAGTTATTCTTTATAGTAATCTAATATAAACTAGATTTCTAAAAACTTTCTTGCAAATTCTATTATACTCTATATTTTTTCATATAAAAATCAAAAAACACCAACACATTCAGTGCTGATGTTTGTAATTTAATAAGCATTTATTCAATACTTCTTTTCCTTTTATTATTATTTCCATATGATTTTCTTCATCCCAATCTGGTATACAATAAATACTTTTACTAAATATATCATCTATATTAAGTGTATTTCTATATATTATTATTCCGCCTAAAGGTATATATTCGATCATGTCTCTATTTTATATTTCGGCCATTTCTCCTGGAAAGTCCATCTCTGGATAATCATTAACTATTTCATTTTAAAATTTTTTCAGTCACTTCACAAATTCTATTTATATTAGCAATATTCAACTTATTTAATAATTTATCAATACATCTCATGTTAAGGTTAAACATAATGGTCAATTTTTAGATATTGCTTTTAATAAAAATTTAAATACATCTCATGTTAAGGTTAAACATTTATTTTATTTTTTACTTCTCCTATTTCTGATTCATTTAAATACATCTCATGTTAAGGTTAAATGTTTTTTACTTATAGCAAAAAGTATGCAGATATTTAATTTAAATACATCTCATGTTAAGGTTAAATGGTGTTAACTCAACAATTGGGATTAAGCATTTTCCCATTTAAATACATCTCATGTTAAGGTTAAATCAAAACCCATGAATCCATAATCGGGGTGATATAAACATTTAAATACATCTCATGTTAAGGTTAA
>NZ_CAURTC010000035.1:0-40837 GCF_963527835.1 uncultured Clostridium sp.
CCCCATTACGGACTTTCACCGATTAGTACGTGCCCATGCTGGGCACACAATAAAATGCATAGTATGTAAAAATAACACACTATGCATTCACACTATATTAAAAAGTAATACTCAAAATTACTTTAAAACTTTATCTATTAAATTATTAAACTTTAAAAGATCATCTTCATCATATTCTTTTATTATTTCATTTATACAATAATATATATAATACTGTAATATTATTTTGCTAGCATCATTTAAAGCTATTTTAAAAATCGTTATTTTTTTAGACAATTCATCATTGGAATTATTAGGGATATTTATTTTTTCTAAAATTCTAGCATGTCCTAAAACTTCATATAACTTTTTTATAATTAGGTCTTTTCCATGAAAATTATCTTCGTTCAAATTACCTCCTATTAATTGCTCACAAATTATAATAAAATATTTTTTAATATATTATATTTTGTACATTATATCTAGTGAATACTTTCTTATATATTAATCTTTTACTTCACCAGATATATTTTTGTTTATAAAATATTTTCTTACCATAAATAATCCTGAGATTGCAATAATCCCCAATAATAATTCAGTCATTGCACCATCTTTAGGAATTAATAAAAGTTTTCTGGCTATTGCATAAAGTAAAACTTCCATAATAGTATCTGGAGTATGTAATGAAAGCATTATTACAAGCTCTATTCCTATTATTAATAAAAATATTTGTGCAAGTAAATCATTAATCTCTTCATACTCTACTATTCTCTTACTATTAATTATAAAAATTTCCACAATATGTTTTACAGCATCAATAGTAGCTAATAACACTAATAGCATAACTACTATAGCTAAAGCAACTTCAAAATAATTTGCTATTTTAATAATTACCACTTTAATTTTCTATAATTTTGTTAATACTATAACTGTAATAACATAGTAAGGAGGTGTTTGTTTTGAAAAATGATAATAAGAAAACATTTAATAAGGATAACTTTCTAAGAAATGGAACTAAATCTCAAAATCAATATGCCAAAAGTAGCTTTAATACTACCATAGAAGAACCAGCTTTAAATGAAAGTGGTATTGAAGCTAAAAAAAGAGGATTTTAATAATTTTCTTCTAATAGAATTTTAATAGACATATAACTTATAGGAATTTACATTAATGCCTTAATAGTTTTAAAGCTCTTGGTTTTTATGTAAAGATTATTTTAATATTTATGTGCTTTCGTACTTTATCTTTAAAATCATAAAAAGAATTAATCGTAAATTCCTATATGTCTCTCATCATCTTACAATTCTCTATAAAACTATACTAAAATTTATATGTTACTCATGTGATTTATTTTTAATAGATTATGCACTGTTATATAAAAATCTACTAATAAATAAATAAGTATAAATACAGTTAATTTTATAAATATCACTTCATTTCTTATAAACATATTAAGAAAAATTGGTTCTATATATTTTAATCCTAAAAATGTCATTAAAGTCCAAGCTATAGAGAATTTTAAGCTAACTAATCCCTTAAAATTATACTTTAAATTAGAGTAGTCCCAATAAACTTTATTAAATATTTCCTTTAATAAGTATCCACTTATGTATTCTATTATAGATGGTATAAAAAAGCAAAACATTAACATTAATATGGTGTAATCAGAAAAATAATTCTTTAATATTATAAGAATGCTTACAGTTATTCCATACATAGGTTTAAAAGGACCTATTAAAAAACCATCTTCTTTAAATTTTCCAGTTATACAAAAGCAATATACTTCTTCAATAATCCACCCTATAAAGGAATAAATAATAAAATTGAATAATGTATAATTAATTAAATTCATTGAGTTTATCACCTTCCTTAATGTTAATATTTGCATAACTTAATATATTTATTTATTAATTAAATGATTTTTTGCAATTACTTGTTATAATGTTCTTATAGTTATATAAAATATCATTTAATACAAGGAGAAATATATTATGCAAAAACTTTACTACGAAAATCAATATTTGAAAAAATTCACTGCTGAAATAGATGAAGTCAAAGAAGTAGGTAATGAGTTTCATATAGTTTTAAATAAAACCGCATTTTTCCCAAGGGGAGGAGGACAAAAACATGATTTAGGGAAAATCGATGAAATTGAAGTGTTAAATGTCTATGAAAAAGATAATTTAATTTATCATGTAATAGGTAAAAAGCCTTCAAGAATACATAATGTTAAGTGTTCAATAGATTGGTTAAGAAGATCAGATGGAATGAATCATCATTTAGCTCAACATATACTATCTGCATGTTTCTTTAATCTTTTTAATATAAATACAATTGCAGTTCATCATGGAAATGAATTTAGTACTATTGACTTTAATTCTATACTTACAGAAGAACAGGTACGTTCCTGTGAAAAATATGCTAATGATATTATTGAAGAGTCGTTAGATGTGGAATTTCTAACTCCAACTAAAAGAGAACTTAAGAATATGAAACTTAGAAGAGATCTTCCAGATACTAATGAACAAATACGTATTGTTAAAATTGATGATTTAGATCTTAATGCTTGTTGTGGTATTCACCCGAAATCAACATTAGATTTGAGACTTATAAAAATAAAAAAATATGAAAAACATAAAAAAGGATCTAGAATTGAGTTTATAACTGGATCAAAGGCTGTAAGTGATTCTTTAGAAAAAGATTTATTTGCACATTCTATGTGTAAATACTTAAATTGTAATGAAAAAGAAGCTTTAAATGGAATAGAAAATTTAAATTTACAGCTAAAAAACGTACTGAATGAAAATAAAAATATGAGCATTGAACTTTCAAAATATGAAATTAAAGAAATTATAGAAAACTCAGCTCAAATTAATAATATAAACATTGTTAAATATGTATACAATAATAAAACCTTAAAATTTGTTAATACAATTGTTTCACAAATAACAGAGGAAAATAATAGAATTGCTCTAATGGCATTAGTAAATGATGATAAAATAAACCTTATATTTTCATGTTCTAAAAATATAAAAAATGTTAATATGGGTGAATTATTAAAAGATGCAATAGTCCTTATAGATGGACGTGGTGGTGGAAATCAAACCCTTGCACAAGGTGCTGGTAAAAATATACTGAATTTAGAAAACACCTTAGAATATGCCTTTAATAAACTTAAAAACATATTATAAAATTTACGGAATGCTTAATAAATTTATTTTAAGTTAAACTTATTAAGAATGTGTTACTACTTCAGGATTCATTAGTTCAAAGTGGGTGAATAAAATTGTTTAACAAAATTCAGAATAAAAGTTATCCTCAGATTTTACGTTAATATAATTTCATAAAGAATAAAAAATCAACCGAAATCTCTAGTACTCTGAAGGTTGATTTTTTTATTTTAATATATTACAAATTTTAAATATATTACTATAATAATGTTTGGACTAATTCTTTGCTTGGTGAAGGTAATACTACAGTTCCTATAATATCTCCGCCCTCTTCAAGCTTAGCTTCTGCTGCTTCTATTGCTGCTTTAACAGCAGATACTTCTCCTGTAAGGATAACGTATCCTTTTCCGCCAAGGCCTCTTGCTATTCTTATTTCTAATAGTTCTACATTAGCTGCCTTTAGTGCTGTATCACCTGCAATTACAGAAGCAACAGCTGACATTGTTTCAATAACACCAATAGATGAAATATTGTCAAAATCACAAGTTGCTGTTATGGCTGGAAATACCTTTTCATGTACACTAGCTATTGTATACTCGCTTATAAGATAGCTAAGTCCAACTTCTTTACCGACGCCTACAGCATTTGTAACATCCCCTACATCTCCTGCTAATATTACTATATATTTACCTGGACACATTGGAGTTGCTAAGATAATTTCTACATTAGCGGATTTAACCATTTCATCTGCTGCTTGAATTCCTTTTGCAATACTTTTAAATTCTAGTAATCCAATAGATCTTCTCATTTCATTCTCTCCTTTCTAGTTATCCTATCTACTTATAACAATGCTATCATCATTTATTTCTTTTATAATTCCATCTATACTTGCATGAATCTTTGCACCTAATTTATCATTAGGTATATCTCCTATAAGATCACCTTTTTGAACTCTATCACCGATATTAACTACTGGTTCTGCTTTAACTCCTATATGTTGTGATCTTAAGATTACAACTTCCGAAAAATCATATTCCTCATTTTGAAGTGGTGCTTCAGCATCATATTTTTCTATATTTAATCGTTGCTTAAGCTTATGAACTGGAAACTTTCTATATTCTCTAAAATCATCTGCTTTTTCTGGAGCATTATGATTAGGATTTTTAATACCATTTTTAGCCAATTCACCTTTAAAGAAACTATTTAGCTTCCAAGGTTGAAGTCCCATAACACAAACTTGTTCACAAAGTCCACATTCACTGCATAAAAAAGAAGCTGTTGGTAAAATTTCTTTACTGCAAGTTCCACCATAACTTGCAATTCTCATCATCTTATCTGGTTCTAACTTATGTCCTAATAAATGTCTTGGACATACCTCAGTACACATTGAACAATGGCAACATGCCGCTCTTGCTTGTTTTAACATAGATTGTATGTTTCTTTTCTTTGAAACCACTATATTATGACTCCTAGGTATAACTATTAAGCCTTTAGTATTTTTCTTTATCGGTCTATCAATATCTTCTATTAATTTTCCCATCATAGGACCACCATCAATAATTTCAAACTCATCAATCAATGTTCCACCAGCTAATTCAAGAGCTTGCCTTATTGATATTCCAATAGGAACTTTAACAGTAATAGGATTTTTAACTTCACCTGTAATAGTTAAATATTTTTCAGTAACTGGTTTCCCTTCTAAAGCATTATATACATTTAATAATGTTTCAACGTTAATAACTATAACCCCAACATTTAAAGGAATGCCACCTTCTGGAACAACTCTTTTAGTTACTTCATAAACAGTAACTTGTTCGTCTCCTGCAGGATAAAAGTTTCCAAGTTCGAATAATTCCAGTTTTGGATATTCTCCTAATTTTTCATTTAAATTTTTCATTGCTGACTTATATTTACCCTTTAAAGCAATAACACCTTTAGTTGCTTCAGTTTGCTCTACTATTTTATTTAAGGCATATAAAAGTTTTGAAGCTTCTTCTGCCATCAATTGTTGATCTACTTTAAGAAGTGGTTCACATTCAGCACCATTTACAATAACATATTCAACTTTTGCATTTAATTTTACATGAGTTGGAAAACCAGCACCACCAGCACCAATTAATCCACCATCTTTTATTAAATCTAAAAAGTTTTTTTCCACTAATCTCATCTCCAATTCTATTTAATAGAGAAATTATCTACCATTACACATCTTCTTTTTCTTGTAAATGTTCTTGCAGATGTTAAACCTTCTCCAGTTGGGCCTGCAATAGTAAATGTTCCATGTCCTTCTGCACCATATCCAATTCCAGCATATGATGGAGCATTTTTAACAAATATAGTTGTTTGTACTGCTTTAGCAAATTTACTTAAATTATCTATATGTTTTGAGTGCATTATAGCAGTATGCCTATTTCCATGTTCAAGCTCAACACCAAGATCTATAGCTTCATCTACATTCCTAACTCTTATAACTGGTAAAATTGGCATCATAAGTTCTTCAACTGCAAACGGATGATTTGCTCCAACTTCAGCAAATATGACTCTTATGCTTGGATCTATATTAATTCCTAACTTACTCATTATATAATCAGCATTTTTTCCAACAAATTTTTTGTTTATAGTTCCATCTTCTGTTAAAACAAGTTTTTCTAATTGTGCAAGTATATTTTTATCAGTTATTTCTAAAGCACAATATTTTGACATACAAGTCTTTAAGTAATCCGCAACTCTATCTACTACTATTACTTCTTTTTCACAGATACATGGTAAATTATTATCAAAACTACAACCATCTATAATATCAACTGCAGCTTTTTCAATATCAGCAGTTTCATCAACAACTACTGGTGGATTTCCAGCTCCAGCTCCTATTGCTTTTTTACCACTTGAGAGTGCTACTTTAACAATTCCTGGACCACCTGTTGCACAAATCATATTAACTTTTGGATGAGCTAACATTATATTAGTACTTTCAATATTTGGATTTCTAACAGTAACTATAAGATTCTTAGGTCCATTTACTCTTTCTATTGCTTTATTAATAAGTTGTATTATAAATACTGAAACATCCTTTGCTCCTGGATGAGGTGAAAATACAACTGTATTACCTCCTGCAAGCATTGATATTCCGTTGTTTATTATTGTTTCAGTTGGATTAGTTGATGGTGCAATTGCTCCTATAACTCCAAATGGTGACATTTCATAAAGAGTTAATCCACCATCTCCAGTTTTAACACCTGCTTCAAGGTCTTCTACTCCTGGAGTTTTATCTAAAGCAAGATTGTTTTTAAGTATTTTATCTTCATATCTTCCCATTCCAGTCTCTTCAAAAGTTCTACGAGATATTTCTTCTACATTTTTTCTAACTTCTGCTTTAAATGCTTTAATTATTTCAGTTCTTTTATCTAATCCAACTTTTCTATATTCTTGCTCTGCTAACCATGCTTGTTCTATAGCATCATTTATATCTTCAAATACACCATATTCACCAACTGTCGTTGTAGGAGTATTCACAAATCCCATTATTTTCTTTTCAATATCTGCTAATGGATTTACTTCTTTTGGCACAGTCGCAGCGCTTGTAACTGCTTGTCCCTTTTCATTTCCTGTAAGCTCTTTAACTATATTCTTAACTATACTTTCTATATCTATCATATTTAAATCATTCATTCTATTTTCCCCCTAATTTCATTCTTTACTTACTTCAACGCTATCTACTATAGCAACAATAGCTCTATCTATAGGTGCATCCTTAGCATTAAATTGTTGATGTGCTGCATAACCAGTTGCTACTAATACAAGCTCACCATTACCTGCCCCAACAGAATCTATAGCTATTTCAATATTTCCTGCTGGATTATATTCTGGAGTTAATGGTTGTACCATAAGCATTTTCTTTCCTACTAGTCCTTCACTTTTGGTTGTTGCAACCACTACTCCAACCACTTTTGCTAAATACATATTTTTACCCTACCTTTTTATAATTTGTATCCCAAGCTCTTCTGCTAAATCTTTTGCAAGAGCTGTAATTATGGAGTTACTTGGAATTACAATTTTTTTATTCCCACTATTATTAGAGATTTCTTCACTTGAAATTACTTTTTTATTTATTTTGAATTCTAAAGCTCTGTCATTTTCATTAAATTCATTTTTTAAATCACTTAATACCATTTCATTTATATTACCGTCATCTATTTTAGATTTAACTTTGGGTAAAATCTCTTCACTAAAATCTTTTTTTACTACAGAATCAACTAGATTTTCCGAATTAACCAATTTTATTCCATAAGATTCTAATTTATCTAAATATCCTTTAATCATATTCATATAGGGAACAGGAATATTTTTGTATGGATTTTTTCTTGTACTTGATTCTCTAAAATCAACACTGTCTTTAGACATTATTACTTTTGTGCCATTTAAAATACACTTTGATATAAGTGCGGTTGGCATGGTATCGCTTATTCCATTTGCTACTTTGGATAAGGAATTTATACTTAAAGTTGCACCTATTAATAAATCAAATTCTTCATCATATATATGGTTACTATCTTCTAAATTACCATCTATATAAATATCTTCAATATTAAAAATTTCATTTATAATATTTCTATCTATTATTTGTGATGCATGTTTTGATAAAACTGCTTTTAATTTTATACCCTGAGTTTTTAATTTTTTCAATTCCGTGATGCTCTCTTTTAATCCCACTGTACTTCCTGTAAAAAACACTACAGCTTTTTTAGTTCTAAACGATTTATTTTCTAATTGAAACATCACTTCTTTTAAAACAACTTGGACAATCTCATCAAAGTTCAAATTAATCACCTCACTTAATGCAACTAACAGCAATACCTAGAGGTGTAACTAGCAATGGGTGGTTTGGTTTTATAGTTTCTATACCAATAATCTTTTCAAAAACAGATGTAAATTCACTGAAACTACAAGCTCCACCAACAACATAAATTTTATTTACATCATAGCCTTGTAAGTGTTTTTTTACAATGTAAGCCATCTTTTCTATAACCGGTTTGATAAGGATAAAATTATCTTTTTCTTTTTTAGGATCTTTTTTTAATTTTTCTGCTTCCTCAAAAGATATATTGTAATTTCCTGATAACACCAAGCTCATATGAGTACCACCAGTTGGTTCATCTGCTGTATATAGTACTTTACCATCTTTTAAAATACTTACTCCAGTTGTACCACCACCAACATCAACAACTGCTCCATCTTTTATTCCAAGTATTGCTGCTGCTGCAGTTGGTTCATCAATAATACTGACTAATTCGATATCAGCTGCTTCTAGTACATTTCCAATTGCTTTTACATTTCCCTCTAAAGTTCCAGGTGGGATTGCTGTTGATCCATAACTTATAGTTGCACCTAAAACCTTCTCTACTTTAGCTTTTAACTTTCTAACTATTTCTATAGCACCAATAAAATCTACAACTAGTCCATCTTTAACAACAGATGCTGGATATGATGCTCCAGCTACTGGATTATTGTTTTCGTCAACTACTGAAAGAACTATATTGGCTGTACCTAGGTCTACTCCAACTTTTAAGTTATTACTAACTTCATTGCACTTTTCTTCTTTTATTAAATTATAAAAAATATCCAACCCTTTATTTGCATCATATAACCCCATAGCTAAACTCCTTCAACTTTAGTAATTCTTATCTTATCACCATTTTTTAGTCCTGAAGCATTAGCTTCATCTGTATCAATATGCATTTCTGGTACAAAATCATCTGAAATCCTAATAATTACATTGTGGAAAGTTACTTTTCTTGGACCATAACTAGTTACATCTACTAACTCTCCATCTCTATATCCATATTTTTTTGCAAAATCTGTAGATAAATGAATATGCCTTGCAGCAATTATTACACCCTGATCTATTTTTATTTCCCCTTTAGGTCCCTTAAGTAATATTCCTGGAGTACCACTAAGTTTCCCTGATTGTCTTATGGGAGCATTTATACCTAATTTCATCTCATCTGATATTGAAACTTCTAATTGAGTAGATTCTCTCAATGGTCCAAGTACTCTTATTCTTTCAAAATATCCTTTCGGACCTCTAGCTTCAACTGTTTCATCATATGCATATTGTCCTGGCTGTCTCAACTCTTTTTTTATATTAGGTTTATAGTTTTCTCCAAATAAGCCTTCAAGCTCCCTTAATCCAAGATGAATATGCTTATTAGATATTCCTACGGGTATTAAACTTTCATTATACTTATTCAATTCTTCTATAACTGCTTTTGTAACAGTTAATATTATTTTTTCTATATCTACTTGAACCATATGAAATTTTTACTCCTTTCTTATATTAAAGATTAGACTGCGGTAATATTTTTTCAGTATCTATATGTGGCCTTGGAATTACGTGTATTGATACCACTTCTCCTACTTTTTGTGCTGCTGCTGCTCCTGCATCTGTCGCTGCTTTAACTGCTCCTACATCTCCTCTTACCATTACAGTTACTAGTCCTGATCCTATTTTTTCATATCCTACTAATGTTACATTAGCACTTTTAACCATAGCATCTGCTGCTTCTATAGCTCCTATTAATCCCTTTGTTTCTACCATTCCTAATGCATCTTTCATAATAATATCCTCCTTAAAATCAATCATTAATAATATTCCAAATATTCAGAATATATTTTTTAAAACAAATTCCTTAATAATATTATTTACTTAGTCTTATTTATTAATTTTCAACTTTTGGTATTAATTTTTCAGTGTCCATATGTGGTCTTGGAATTACATGTATTGATACCACTTCTCCTACTTTTTGTGCTGCTGCTGCTCCTGCATCTGTTGCCGCTTTAACTGCTCCTACATCTCCTCTTACCATTACAGTTACTAGTCCTGATCCTATTTTTTCATATCCTACTAATGTTACATTAGCACTTTTAACCATAGCATCTGCTGCTTCTATAGCTCCTATTAATCCCTTTGTTTCTACCATTCCTAATGCATCATGCATAATAATATCCTCCTCTTATTTCTTTATTTCATTAAAATGTATGCAAGAAGTCCTAGGTTCTCCTTTTTTTCTTGAACACACTGTGTCCATACATAAATTACATGTTATATTTTTTTCTTCAACTGCCTTAATATCTTTTTCTTTTTTATCATCTAGTATCTTTACTTCTTCATTAGATTTATGCTCATTTTCTACTTTATCAGCTTTTTTTTTACTTTCTAAGGATGTAGTAGCTTTGTTCTTAGAAAATATAATATTTTTTAATTCAGAATTAGGTCTAGGTATAATAGATGTAGCCAATACTTTATTCACCAAAGCAGCTGAAGTAGATGCAGATTGAATTGCAGCTTTTACAGCACCAACATCACCCTTTATTTTAACTACAACTGTTCCACCTTTTGAATTTTCATATCCTATGACTTCTACATTAGATGATTTTACAGCTGTATCAGCGGCTTCAATTCCGGCTACAAGGCCAATTGTTTCGATAAGTCCTAAAGCAAAGCTCTCCAGTTTAACCACCCCCTTAAATAATTTTTATTTTAAAATAAGCTATATATAAATTTAAAATAATAAATTCTAAAACTAAATATAAGGAGTACTTTGTGAGGTAGGTGTACTTCCTATTTTAGATAAAATATTTGTACCTAATTCTCTCGCTGTAATTAAAGCTTGCTTAACTGCTTCTGAATCACCATAAATTGTTGTCACACATTCATTGCTATAGCTAGTTTTATAGGCTGGTGACCAGTGATCTATTATATCAACATTTGATGCTTTTAAAGCACTATCTGCCATTAAAAGTCCTATTGCTGCTGGTGCTCCTACTATAACTCCAAATGCCGATCCTATTGGTGCATTAAAAGTCTTATTGCAAGCATAACTAGCTCTTGAAGTATATTGAATTTCTAAATGTCCACATTCATTAATGTATAGATTACCAAATGTTCTATTTAAATCATTTAAAGTGATTTCTACAGCTTGTCTTACATCTGATACATCAGCTGCTCCAAAAATTATTAATACTCCATGACCCGCATTACCTTTTGTATCTCTTGCAAGTTCAACTTTTATAATTTCTGAATTAGTTCCTTTTACAGCCTCATCGGCAGAAATTATCTGTGCACTTGCACCAGTACGTGCTCCTATTATTCCAATAGATCTATATTTTTTAGAAACATTCATCTTATTAAGTAGTAATTCATTTACATTTGCTATAACAAGACCTACTGTATCTCCAATTGCACTTCCAACAAACTCAGGAATATCATTTTCAAGACTAATCTTACTATTCTGAAAATTTTGGATATTTTTTAATTCTTCTTTATTTTGATTCGTATCAATTGTAATTTCTACATTTTTCAAAACTTCAGATATAATATTTCTCATTAATTGCTCCTGCACAATCAATCTCCTCCTATGAATTTAGTATTTTAAGTTTTATACATTTTATTAAACTAGGAATTACTGTAAATTAACAGCTAATTAAATTCTCTTTATTGGTATAATTTAATATTTACATTAAACATTCAAAACTTTGTTAAAAAAATTACAAATAATTTTAAAATTTTCTATATAAATTTTTTTTGAAAAATACCCATTTTATTATAATCGTATATTTACTTATACTTTTTATCACAATAATCAACTATAGCATACAGATTTTATGAATTAATACTCTGTGATAATTAACATGGCATTGTAATTACTTTTTTCTGTTAATTATTTAACAAGTATTTTCAAAAAAAATTATACCTTTTTAATTTCCATTATAAGCTTTAATTAAAATATCTCTTAAACCTTTTTCATCAGCATTTCTTGGATTTCCTCCAGTACAAATATCCTGCATTGCTCTACCACACATAGATTCTATAGCTAAATTAAATGAACTTTCATCAATTCCAAAATCTTTTATTCTTATTGGTATATTTACAGATTGTAATAAAGCTTTTAAAGCTTTCCCAAACATTACTACACCTTCTTTAAAGTCAGTATGTGGTAATCCTAATAACCTAGCTATCTCTGTATATCTTTTAGCAGCCTTAAAATCATAACAATCATTTTCATCAAATAATGATGAATTGTATTCTACAACATATGGTAAAAGAACCGCATTAGCTCTACCATGGGTTATTCCAAAAGTTGCACCTAATGCATGAGCTAAACTATGATTTATTCCAAGCCCAGCATTTTCGAATGCTATTCCAGCCATACAAGATGCATTATGAATTTTCATTCTTGCTTCTTGATCTACTCCATTTTTAAATACTTTTTCTGCATATTTAAATATTGTAGAAATAGCTTCTTTTGCTAATGCATCAGTATACTCTGATGCCCCTGTTGATACATATGCTTCAAGTGCATGAGTTAATACATCTAATGCGGTATCAGCAGTTACTGTAGGCGGAACACTTTTTGTAAAATTCCAATCTAATAATGCTACATCTGCATACATAACATCACTTTTAAGTGGTATTTTAGTATGTGTTGATGCATCAGTTATAACTGCATAAGATGTTACTTCAGAGCCAGTTCCACTTGTAGTAGGGATTGCTATAAAATATGGTTTTTCTTTATTTGAAGAAGGTAACTTTTGCTTTAGTACATCTAAAAAATAGATCATAGCCTTTGAAGCATCAATTACAGATCCTCCACCTATAGCAATTATAGTATCAGCCCCATAATCTAAGAATTTTTTAAATCCATGTGTAACAACTTCCATTGTTGGTTCTGGTTCTACTTCTGTAAATATTTCATAGTTTATTCTATTTTCTTTTAATATACTTGTTACTGGATCGATTACACCCAGCTTTGACATAACTTTATCAGTAACTATAAATATTCCTTTTGACTTTAAGTCTCTTAAATATTGTACTGCATTATCTTCATACAATATTTGTGCTGGAACCTTAAAACTTTTCATCTACTTTATACCCCCATTTTATTTTTGGAGAATATATAGCCTGTTAATTTAATAACATTCCTAATTAATTTGATTTTACCATATTAAACATAAATTTCAAGTATTTTTTATAAAATCTAAAAATATTTTTCAATTACGTAGTTTATATATATATTTCTCTTATAAATATACGTATTATGGTGCTTTTTTCTATCCTTAATTAATTATAACAAAATTCTGAAAATTTGTACAATAGTTTTTTTGAAAGTTTTTCCTTTAAACTATGTTAATATTTTAACTTGTTTTCGTATCGTTAATATAATTTATAACTTACATTATGTATTATATTAAAAAAACAAAAAACAAAGAAATTTATATATTCTTTGCTTTTTTGATTAATCCATATTTTAATATAATGCTTAATAAAATTGTAATTCCTTAAGCTCTTTCTATTTCTTTATTTGAGAATTTAATTTATCGTAAAGATTGCTTAAATTATCTATATCTACATTTTGATTTTTAAGATTTTCCATTCTTCTATCTATTATTTCCAATGTATATTTTGCCTCTTTAAAATCTTTATCTTTAATACAATTATTAGTATATGTTAATAAATAATCTATTTTTAAAACATCTTCTGCTAAATCTTCTTTATCCTCATTAACTAAGCTAACCAATAAAGAATAAACTTTAGGAGTTGTTGTATTTTTTGTTTCTTTTAATAAATCATTGTTTCTACTATTTTTTTTCGCCATTTTTACACCTCTTTCTAGTTAAGATAATATATCTTAAGTTTTAACTATGAAATTTCTAATTTATCTGATATATTATAATTCATTTTATTTATTAATTAGATTTTCATTATAAATTATTGCATAAAAAATTTCAACATTTAAGATAATACTTTCATTTTTTGATAAATGTATTTATTAATTATTCATAAGATTAGAATTAAATAAATAATTATTTTTACATTTTTAATATAGATTTTATATTCCCACACTATTCTTTTAATTAAAAGCCTTTATTTTCCTTGCATACTTAACAGAAATTTATGCAAAATATAACTATGATAATAGATTGAGGTGTTTAATGTTGAAAAAATTTTTATTTACATTATTAACTTGTTTAATAATATTTAAAACAAATGCTTTTGCTATTCCTTTAACATCAAATTTATATAAAGAAGGTGTTTATAGAGTTGATAGCACTGCTGGAAATACTGCAACAGCTAAGCTTACGACGCCTAATAATACTACATATTTATTAATATTTGATGAAAAAAATAATTTAGAGTTAATAAGACGTTTTGATTTTAAAAATGAAACTGCTAATTTAAATAAAATCAACGCTGGTTCTATTATTTCTGTAATTGGAAATGGTGAAATATCTATTAATTTTAACGACTAATATATATTAAATGTATCACATATATTCGATTAAAAAAATAAGCAATAAATAATAACTATTACATTTATTGCTTATAATTCCCCTTAGAATATACACTATACTATATTCTAAGGGGTTCTTTTTTACTTACTATTAATATTTTTTTCTTTATCTATTTTATCAAAACTATTTGCAACTGTAACTGTTGTTACCATTGTTCCATTTACATTAAGCATTGTACGTCCCATATCAAGAATTGGATCTATTGCAAGAATGCCGCCTGCTAATGAGAAATAATTTCCCATTCCCATACCTGATATTACTACAGATACTGCCATGGTAGCAGTACCCGGAAGTCCTGCGATTCCAAGTGAGCTTACTACTATTATTACAAGTAGCATTCCATAAAAGCTAAAATCCATAGGTGTTCCTGACATATTAGCAATTGTAACTGCCATTAATGCTGGATATATAGCTGCGCACCCATTCATTCCTGCATTAGATCCTAAACTCCCAACAAAGCTTGCTATTCCTTCATCTACTCCAACTTTTTCTGTTAATGTTTCTATTGTCACAGGTAATGTCCCTAAGCTAGATCTTGAAGTAAAAGCTAGTATTAAAGGTTCCATTGTATTTTTTAAATATTTAATAGGATTTAAACCATTAAGAGATATTATCACTAAATGTATTACAAACATTATAGCTATACTAACATATAAAGCTATTATGAAATCTAATACACTCATAAGTGCTGGTATTCCTCTTGCTGCAATTGTATTTGCAAGCAATGCTATTACAGCATAAGGCATAAATTTAATTACGGTCATAGCTACGCTTGTAGTAATCTTATATCCTGCTTCTACTAAATCTTTAGCTGGTTTTATTACATCAGAATATTTCTTCTTAAGTCTATTCATTGCCACTCCAATAAAGCCTGCAAAAATAACAACCCCAACAACATTTGCATCTGCCATAGCTTTAACTGGATTTGATGGAAGTAATCCTCTTAAAGTATCAACTACAGAATTTATTTCTTTCATTTCTGAGTTATTTTGAATAATTTCAAAACCCACTCCTAATTTAAATAAATTTCCTATAACAATTCCTACTATAGCAGCAATTGTAGTTGTACTAAGCAAAACAAGTAATGATCTAAATGTAAGTTTTCCTAAATTTTCTCCTTCTTTCATATTAATAATTACTCTTATTATTGAAAGAAATACTAATGGAATAACTAGCATCTTTAATAAATCCATAAATCCATATCCAAATAATCCATACCACTTTGTAACTTCATTTATCCAGGTTATTTTATCCGTTGTTTCTGGAAAACCTGCTACCACTTGTATTATTCCTCCAAGTAATAACCCTAAAACGGTTGATAAAATCATACGTTTAGAAAACTTCACTTTTTTTCTTTCAAGAATATTCATTAAATAAAATATTCCTATTAAAACTCCTATAAATAATATAGTTTTAAAATTAGTTATCATTAAAAAATCTGTTAAAAATGTACTGTTCATTTTCTTCCCCATCCTTTGTGTATTATTCCTATAAGTTTAGTATGATTTATATAATACCTAGAAAACATACTTATGTCAATATAGTTTATACATAAGTATGTTTTCTATGCTTCACTTTTATAATTATCACAATATATTTCAATATATTGATTCGGAAATTTTTGCTTTAAATTTACAATTATTTAAAGCAATTATAATTCACATTAATTCTAAACATTTATAATTTATCCCAATTTAAAGATTAAACGCCATTTTAAAGGCGTGTTAATATTATAGTATATATAATGTTCTTAGCTTTAGCTGGAGCTTAGTGATAATTGAAAGTTAGAGATTTCTATCTAGCAATGTATAACCATTATGAAGCGGATAAAATTATTTAATAGATTGAAATATTCGAATACAAATAATTTTCTATATAAAACAAGCGATACTAACTTAATTAGTACCGCTTTAAATTAATTTTTTAAATTGTTTGCATATCTTTATATATCTTATGGATAATTTCCATTCTCTCTTCTCCAAGGACATTTGATAACTTAACAGATACAAATCCATTCCTATACACATTATTTGCTACCAATATCTTAGATATTTTGCTTTCCATTTTCTCATAAGTTAGTAATCCCTCTAAGTATGTATCAACAAAATCTTTTAAACATGTTGCTAGTTCTGATGGATTCTTATAAACACTTCTCATAATAGTTCCTCCAATAATTTATTATGTATTGTATTTTTATTATATAATAAATTACTAAAGTTTCATATACTTAAAAATACTAAAAATCTTAACTTAACTCTTTTATTTGAATTAATTTAAGAAAATGCTGAAATAAAGGCATCTGATAATAGTATGATATATTTAATTCTTAGCATATTGGGATTTATTATGATTCCAGTATGGATAATGCAATATAATTTCAATAAAATTAGTGATTTATAATATTTTTCTTATAATTAAATGACAAATTACTCTAAAAATTCATAGAATGACAAATGTATAGCTACAAATTACTGCAAGCAATGGATATGTTCTTCAACTTCATCCCACTTTACCATATATCCCTGACCTTTAGAACAAAATACTGAACTTGAAGTATATTCTCTATCACTTTCTTTTTTATATTTTATTTTTTCTATAACCTCATCACTATTATGACATTCATCATATCCATCAAAACTTAAAGCAATGATACCTTTTCCTTTAGTAAAAGATATTAATTCCATACTATAATTCATAAAAGTTGCTACAGGACCCCTTCCAAAAATTATTGTTTTATTCTCTAAAGTTTCTTGTTCATTAAAACTTCCTGATAGTCTTTGAATATCTGATAATACTCTTCCAACATACTCATTTTTCACTGTTACTTTTAATTTATAATAAGGTTCTAATAAAATGTTATTTCCTTGCTCTAATCCTTGTCTGATTGCTCTATATGTTGCTTCTCTAAAATCACCACCGCTAGTATGTTTCAAATGAGATTTTCCATTAATCAATGTTATTTTTACATCACATATTTTAGAACCAGTTAAAATTCCTTTATGTTCTTTTTCAAAAATATGAGATTGAATTAATCTTTGATAACCTATATTTAAATTATCAACATGACATTTACTTTCAAATATTATTCCACTATTTCTTTCTCCAGGTTCTAGTTGTAAATATACTTCAGCATAATGTCTTAAAGGTTCAAAATGTCCATATCCATTAACTTTGTTTCCTATTGTCTCTTTATATAAAACTTCACAATCTCCAAATTCAATATCAAGTTTAAATCTTTCTTTAACTACTTCCTTTAAAACTTCTAATTGTATTTTTCCCATAATATGTATGTTTATTTCTTGTAAGTTCTCATCCCATAATACATTTAACCCTGGATCTTCTTCTTCTAAAATTTTAAAATATGAAAGCATTTCTTTAGTATTAACAGACTCATTAAATATAACTTTCGATTTTAATGTAGGTACTATATTATACTTAGTCTTTAAATTTGCTTCTCCAATACTATGACCTATTTTAAACTTAGTTAATCCAGTAACACCAAATACATCTCCAGCATATATAGTATCTTCTAATGTAAATTTATCACCATTATATATTCTTATTTGATTTATTTTTTCATTAAATTCTGTTTCATTTTCTGTATAAAGTAAGTTATCTTTTATTTTCAGACTTCCACTTAAAGCTTTTATATAAGTTACTTTACTTCCTTTTTCATCATAACGTATTTTGTATACCTTACCCTTAAATTTTTCATCGCCCTCTTCATAATTTGTATAAGTTAATAAATCTAACTTTTCTATAAAGTTATCTATATTAACATCTAGCAATGCTGAGCCACTTAAACAAGGAAAAATCATTCCTTCACTAATTTGTTTTTTCATAGAGTTTAGCCATAAATCCTTCTCATATCCACTATCTAAGTATATTTCTAAAAGTTTTTCATCTCTTTCTGCAATAAATTCTATTAATTCGGTATCCATTTCATTGCCATTTAAAGATTTATCAATTAAATATAAATTATTGGTTAATTTAGTCTTAATATCATTTAATACATTTTTTATATTTGCAATTTCTCTGTCAATTTTATTTATAAAAAAGAAAGTTGGTATGTCATTTTTTCTTAAAAGCTCCCATACAGTTTCAGTGTGAGCCTGAATTCCATCTACTCCACTTATTATAAGTATTGCATAGTCCATTATTTCTATTGCTCTTTCCATTTCTGTTGAAAAATCTACATGTCCTGGAGTATCTATAATATAATATTCATTATCATTGTATTTAAACAAAGCTTGATCGGAAAATACAGTAATCCCTCTTTGTTTTTCTATATCATGTTTATCTAAAAATGAATTTTTATGATCTACTCTTCCTAATGTTCTTATACTTTTTGTATGATAAAGTATCTGCTCAGCAAAAGTTGTTTTTCCTGCATCTACGTGAGCTAATATACCTATTGTTTTCTTCATATTTAAATCTCCTTTTAAAATGCTCCTGTTTACATATTAAAATTATATCATATATTGCTTTTAGCTTTTCTCATTTCTATTTTATGAATAGTAGCTTGTAACTAATCACTAGTATTTATATTACTTATAGTAAACTCATAGATAATAAATCCGAAAAATTCAACAGCTATATATAACTAATCCTAAAATTCACTTATACAATAAATAAAGACTTGTCCTAATGCATTTATATACATTAAGGCAAGTCTTTTAAAATCTAAGATATCTAACTAAGCTATATTTTTCAAGCACAATTATTAACTATGTGATAAATTATCATTATAAAAATCAAATACTTGATTTAAATATGCTTTCAATATTCCATCTTTTTCCCTATATACCTCATGTTTAGATCCTGCCATTAATACAAGTTTACAATTAGGTGCATATTGAGAAAATTCATTTTGTCCTTTTGGTTTTACATAAGTATCTTTTTCAGCTTGAAATAACAATACTGGTATTTCTACTTTTGAAACATTTTCTTTTTTAGTAATTTCTTTTGTTATATCTAAGGATGATTTTAACCAACTAAAAGAAGATCCACCTCTTTGAAACTCTTTGTTGCTAGATTGTATATCATAGTAATACTTGTATCTTGCTTCAGAGCTTGTACAAGAATCTTCTAAATTATATTCATTACTATATGGTTTTTGTGTAGGTGCATACTTATATCCTAAAGATATGTTTGTACATATCCAAGATATAGATTTGGCTAAAAAACTAGGGACACTGCCAGTATTAACTTCAAGCATTGGTGCACTTAAAATAGCTGCATCAAAATATCCTGGATACTCTTCTAAAAATTTAGTTCCAATAGCACCACCCATAGAATGTGCAAATAAAAATAATTTTTGATCACCAATTTCAGATTTAACAATATTATCTATGAACTCTTTAAAATCTGAAATATATAAGTTGAAATCTTCTATGTGAATTTGACTTTCATCTATTACGCCTAATGAACCAGAACGTCCATGCCCTCTATGTTCAATTCCATAAACAGAATATCCTCTATTTAAAAAATAATAAACCATTTCTTTATACTTTTCTAGCGTTTCTGTAAATCCATGACTTATTACAATTGTACCTTTAGAATTTTCTACTTCATATTTTTGATAATAAAGGTTAATATCATCATTTACTTTAAAGTACCCCTC
Organism: uncultured Clostridium sp.; assembly: GCF_963527835.1. Lineage (GTDB taxonomy): Bacteria > Bacillota > Clostridia > Clostridiales > Clostridiaceae > Clostridium. The sequence goes on from NZ_CAURTC010000035.1 coordinate 20,122, forward strand.
TACTCTTTTATTTGCAAGATAGGGCTCTACTAATTTTTTCATAGATTCTTCATAATCATCTTCTTCAACAATTAAATTGTTAATTGCTATCTTTTCATTTTCATCAGCATAAGCAATTTGATTTAGAGTAACTCCAAATATTATGTTTAAAGAAAATATTAATAAAAATAATAATACCTTATAATTTATGTTACTTTTATACTTTAACAAATTCATATTATTTATTCACCTCCTCATTTGTAATATATGACATTATAGATAAGCCTATCTACTCTAATATATCTATAAGCCATTTATTACACTTAGTACATTTATAAATTCTAATAACAAATAAATCCAATTCTGTTCTATCAAAAGCTATTGGCATTTGATCTAACTCTTTTTTTGTTATAAAGTCATCATCTTTGTTTATATATCCATGTATTTCAATGAAATAATTTTCTTTAGTTTTTTCACAACATTCATTTGAACCAGCTACTTTTATTTTTTCATAACTAAGGTTATCACTAAGCTCTCTTATTATGGGTAATATGTCTTCAAATTCACTTATATCATCTAAAAAGTCTTCCTTATAAAACGTTAAATCTTTTATTTTAAAAAGTTCTTTCATTATTTTCAAATCTCCTTCTTATATATATTGTTTATTTGATTATTAATTCAACAGGACAATGATCAGATCCCTCAATTTGTGTATGTATATTAGCATCTACTAATTTATCTTCAAAATCCTTAGAAACTAAAAAATAATCTATTCTCCAACCAGCATTATTTGCTCTAGCATTGAATCTATAAGACCACCAAGAATATGCCCCTTCTTTATCTGGATAAAAGTATCTGTATGTATCTATAAAACCTGAATTTAAAAGTTCACTAAACTGTCCTCTTTCTTCATCACTAAATCCTGCATTATTTCTATTATTCTTAGGATTTTTCAAATCTATTTCTTTATGAGCAACATTTAAGTCTCCACATACTATAACAGATTTATCTTTATTTAATTCATTTAAGTAGCTTCTAAAATCATTTTCCCAAGCCATTCTATAATCTATTCTAGCTAATTTTTGTTGTGAATTAGGAGTATAAACATTAACCAAATAAAATTCTTCAAATTCTAATGTTACAACTCTACCTTCTTTATCATGTTCCTCAATTCCCATTCCTAATGAAACATTTAAAGGCTTTTCTTTAGAAAAAATAGCAGTTCCTGAGTACCCTTTTTTTTCAGCATAATTCCAATAATCATAATATTCTTCTAAATTTAAGTCTATTTGACCTTCTTGTAATTTGCTTTCTTGAATACAAAATATATCTGCATTGCTTTCTTTTAAAATATTTAGAAACCCTTTTTTTACACAAGCTCTTAATCCATTTACATTCCATGAAATTAACTTCTTCATACTATTTCTCCTTATAAGTATTAATATTATTTTAACTAATATAGATATAATAACATAAATATTATATTAATTACATAAAAAAACCTCTTATAAATTCAAGTCTTTTAGCGCATGTTAGATAGCTTTTAAAGCAAACTATAACTTTTACAAATATATATTTTACCTAAGTACCCATTCTTTTACTGATTTAACAACTACCTATATTAAAATATTATTTTTAATTAAAATTAAGGAGTGTTCAAAACAAAATTGCACACTCCTTAATTTAAAGTTTTTTATATTTAGTTAACATTTCTAATTAACTTTTAAGTTTTGCACTGCTTAAATGTTCTGCTGATATTCTTGCTGCATTTTTAAAATTTTTGCAATCATTTGAAATATATATCCTAATGCTTTCATCATTTTCTTCTGCATTAGCTTGATACAAAATATTTTGAACATATCCATGGATGAAATCATCCTTACTAAAGGTTAAATTGATTTCAGTTCCTACTCTAGTAATAACCTCTATTATATCCTTTAAATCTCTAGATTCTTTAGTAAATATAATTTCTCCACTTTCTGCAAGACAAAATTCAATTTTCATAGTTTTCATCCCCTTTTAGTATAATTCTCTATTTTAAGATAGTGTTGATATTTTAGTATAAATTCAGTGACAAAAGAATTAATAGTTCTAAAAAATAGCTTTCCCTGCCACTACTCCCTTATATTAAAATATAAACATATTATATGTATAATTATATCATATAAAATTATACATAATTACTAATTTTAGGTTTATAATTAACATATATTTTTATTTACACTATTTATAAATATCATTATATTTATTATTAAATATTTATGTTTTAGGCTCTGTTTTAAATGTGTGTTGATATATGCAATAGGCAAAGTGGCATTGTAATTGGATTTTTAGAACCCTTAATAAGTATTGTCACATTTACTGCTTGTCTCAATTTTATATTGGGAACAAGCTGAAATGGGACTATACTTATTTTAGTGTTCTTAAGTTCAATTACTCAGTCCACTTTGCTTATGCATATATCAACACTCTGCTAAAACATAGCCATGTTTTAATTCATTATTATACAAATTTATTTTTTTAATATGCCATTTAAAATTACATCTAAAACTTCATTTATTCCATCATTTAATTTAAAGTTATATTTCTTTAAGGTACTATTAATTAATAGTTCTTCACTAAGTTTTTCAATTATTAAAGAAACTATATTTAAATCTACATCACTTCTTATTTCTCCATTATCTCTCGCATCTTCTAATAATTTAATTATATTTTGCACTTTAAATTCCTTTAAGTTATTCAATAAATTCCATTCGTCTGGATAATACATTTTTATTTCTTCAATTACATTTGTAGGCAATTTGTATTCATGATAGCTATATATTATATTATTAATTTTGTTGTTTAACAAATTATCTTCATTAACACTCAATATTGTACTGTTCTTATCATTTTCTAATATTTCTTTAATATATTGCTTAATCATCTCATCTTTACTTGAAAAATGCTTATATATTGTTTTTTTACTTATCTTCAATTCAGATGCAATTAAATCTAATGTAATCTTTTTAAGACCATAATTTTCTATGTTTTTAGATACAGTTTCTAATATTTTTTTCTTCATCAAATTTCTCCTTATTAACAAATATTTTAATTAAAATTGAAGCTAGTATTAATATTAAAGTTAATATAATAAAAGAGCCTATTTCATTTATACTCCACATAACTCCAATAACTATAGATCCTATAAAAGATCCTACATATTGTAGACTGTTTATAATTCCATTTCCTACTCCTCTATAACTTTCTTCTAATATATAATTTCCTAAAGAAGGTACTATTGTTCCTACTGATATATACGCAATCATAAAAAATAATGTTCCTATAAAAATTGATACTAATGAATTTTTATTTATATAAAAACAAATTCCTATTGCACATATTAAAAATGATGAAATTAAGAAATTAATACTTTTAACATTATTAAGCTTTTTAACTACAATTCTCATAATTATTATAGCGATTAGAACCGTAGGCATAAACACCTTCCACATTCCATCTATACCTATTAATTTTTCTAAATATTGTGGAATAACAAAAAATACTGCTGTCATAATAAAATTATTTATAAAAGCTCCTAAATTTAATGCTATAAAACTTTTATCTTTCATTAAAATTTTTATTATATCCTTAGTAGATACTGCATTATCGTCTATCTGATTTCTGCTATCCTTCAAAAAAAATATTATAACAATCCATGCAATAAAAATTAAAAGTGCAGAATACAAGAACATATTTTTTACTGAAACAAATCTATGTATCATAGGACCTAATGCAAACGAGCATGCTGCAGCACTTCCTACAATAATACTAATAATGCTTAAATTATTTATTCTTTCTTTTTGACTTTCACTTTTACTTGCTATCCATGAATATCCAACACCAATAACTGCTCCACTTCCTTGAATAGCTCTTGCAAGTATTAATGTATATATATCTTTTGCATAATAAGCTAGTAATAATCCAAAAATAACTTGTAGTAGTCCAACTATCATAACTATTTTATTACCTTTTTTATCACTCCAAATTCCATATGGAATTTGGAATATAGCTTGCATTAATCCAAAAATACCTAATGATATGGATGCTAAAAGTGGTGTAGTATTTTCTAAATTTCTACTATATACACTTAAAAATGGCATAACCATAGTCATAGCCATTTGCCTTACCCCTAGTGCAAACCCTAAAGTTGTAATAAATACAAAACTCTTATGCTTTTTTATCCCTTCAAAATTCATAATTTTCTCCTTAATATTTCATTTCGGAAACTTTTTTTTAACTTTTAGTTTCCATGTATAAGATTATATCATCACAATTTTGAATTCACAAGTCTAATTAACTTAGATTATTCTCATTATCTCTTTAGTTCTTTTATTTGTTTTTCATAAAAGCAATTAAATTTATATACAAAAACCCTTTAACTTGGTCCACTTTTTACAACTTGATTTTTTTAATAAAAAATAGCCAGCCAAAATAATTTATTTAATCATCTTGGCTAGCTATCATATTATCTTATATTATAAATTTATTTACTTCTTCATTTAATTCTTCTATTAATTGAGCTAATTTTTCTGAAACAGTACCAATATCCTTACTTGAAACATTAAACTCTTGAGCAGTTGCATCAACTTCTTCTGTACTTGCAGCTAGTTCCTCTGAAATTGCAGTTACAGATTCTATAACTTCTAAAATTATATCTTTTTTCTTATTATTGTTATTAGAAATATTAGATACTTCTTGTATTTTAGGTGTAATTTCATTTAGTAAATCTGTAATATTATTAAATGAATTTATAGTATTATTAATGCTTATTTTTTGATTATCAACTTCTGAATTTATATCAGTACTTGATTGTATCATATTATTACATTCTTCAAGAACATTAACAATTATATTTCCAATTTGATTTACAGATTCCTTACTTTGTTCTGCCAGCTTTCTTATTTCATCCGCTACTACACTAAATCCTTTTCCAACTTCGCCTGCACGAGCTGCTTCAATTGCTGCATTTAATGCCAAAAGATTAGTTTGTTCTGCTATTTCATTTATAGTAGATGTTATGCCTTTAATTGATGCTATTTTCTTATTCATAACTACTATATCATCATTAAACTTACTAAAACTCCCATCAAAGTTAGTTAAAGAATTATTTAATTCATTTATAGTTTTATTACTTTCTATAAGTTTTGATTCTATATTTGAAGAAATCTCAGCTACTTTATCTATATTGCTGTCCATATAATCAATATTTTCTCCAAAATTCCTCATTTCATCATTAATTTTCATGATTTCACTTGTTTGACTTGTATTAGCTTTTGCTGATTCATGCATTGATATTGTTATATTTTCTGATCCAGATGATATTTGCATTGACGTATTTTCTAATACATCCGATTGTTCATTTAATATTATTAAATCATCCTTTACGCCTTTAAGTATTCCCCTAATTGATTCTTTGGTTTTCTTTAATGATCTATTAATTTCACCAATCTCATCATTTTTCACTAATTCTTTTTCATCTAATTCTTTATTAAATACTCCATTTTCTAAGACTTCTATATCATCTTTTAATCTTTTCAGTCTCTTTCCAAGAGATTGACCAATTATATATATTATAATTACAAGTACTAAAATTCCTACTAAAGTTACTCCGATGAATAAGCTTATTATAATAGACTCTTCTCTATCAACATCAGTAGCATTTACTTCTAAAGCTATTGACCATCCTGGTGTCCCTGAAATATTTGCATAAGCTATATATTTTTTTCATCTTCCATGTATTTTTCTACGTTACTTTCACCATTAACCATCTTTTCATGAATTAAAGCAATTTCTTTTAATGTAGGATCGTTTTTTCCTTCATTCATCATATTTTTGCCATTAATAACATCTTCTGTTGTTTCAGATGCTATTATAGTGCCTGTACTATCTAATATATACGACATTCCTGTCATTCTTAAATACTTTAAATTATTTATGTCTCTTGATAAAAATGCACTATCAAATGTACACGTCATAACCCCAACTATATCTTGTCCGTTTTTTAATGGTGTTGCAGCAAATACTATTTGCTCATTGGTTCCCTCTATAACTATTGGAGAACTTATATATATTTCATTATTAAGAGCTTTTTTAAAGTATTCTACTTCTGAAATATCTTCTTTGTAATTATCAGTTGATTCTAATTTACCATCTAATCCTGCTATTCCTATAGAACGTATGTTTAAATTCATTTGATAATTGCTTAATAGCTCTCTTTTTTCATCAAGTGTAAAATTCATATTAGATACAATACCATCACAGGCAATAGTTTTAACTACATTAATTTTTCCCGTTATTTTATCTTGTACTATAGTTGTGGCATCATTTATCATCTTTTTCATACAAGCGAGCTTTACTTCTGATAAAGTCTTTTGAACTACAAAGAATGTCCCTAAAAATGCTATACCAAATACCAGTACAAATCCCAATGATAATTTTTTAATTAAATTTGCTTTTATACTCTTGTTACTCTTCATAATTTACCACCTTTAATTAAATTTTAAATTTACATTATTTGATTTATTAAAGCATTTGTATAAAAATCATCTAAATAAAAATAGTATTATTAATATATTTATAACTAATGTTTTAAATATGTAAGCGATTTCCTATATAATCATATAATACCATTATATTTTAATTATTACAAATTTAACTTATGCATATGTTGTAGATGAATTCATACAACATATTCATAAGTTTTATAAAATATAAGCTATTAAATATATTTTTATCTATTTTCTCTTATTTCTAGTAGTACTTCTTTTACTAGGCTTAACAGTCTGTTTTTTAGATTGTCCTTCATTCTTTTCTTTTTTTAATTTACTTGACTTACCAACATAATTTTTACTTTTGTTTCCCACTTTATTTCCGTTATGAGTTTTATTTTTTTGGAATTTTTTAGTTTGTCTTTTATCTCTTATTAAGCATTTACTACCATTTCCTATAAGATCTTCTCTTCCAGCCTCAACTAAAGCTTCATATACTAATGTATAGTACTTTGGATTTTTATATTGAAGTAACGCTCTTTGCATAGCTTTGTCATGTTTAGTTTTAGGAACATAAACTTCTTTCATAGTTAATGGATCTAAACCAGTATAATACATAGTTGTAGATAATGTACCTGGGGTTGGATAAAAGTCTTGAACTTGCTCTGGTTGATAATTTATATCTCTTAAATATTCTGCTAACTCAATTGCATTTTTAAGTGTACTTCCTGGATGACTAGACATTAAGTATGGTACTATAAATTGTTTTTTACCTAATTTTTTATTTATTGAATAAAACTTTTCTGTAAATTCATCATATGTTTTTCCTGATGGTTTTCCCATATATTTCAAACTATCTTTTGAAACATGTTCCGGTGCAACTTTTAACTTGCCACTAACATGATATTCAACCAATTCTTTAAAAAATGTATCGTCTTTATCTGCCATTATGTAATCATATCTAAGTCCTGATCTTACAAAAGCTTTCTTTACTTTTGGAACTTTTCTAATAGCTCTAAGTAGATCTAAATACTCACTGTGATCAACCTCCATATTTTTACAAGGACTTGGATATAAACATTCTTTAGCTTTACATGCACCTAAAGTTAACTGTTTACTACAAGCTGGCTTTCTAAAATTAGCCGTTGGTCCCCCAACATCATGTATGTATCCTTTAAAATCAGGTAATTTAGTTATTTCTTCAACTTCATTTAATATTGATTCTTTACTTCTGCTTTGAACTATTCTTCCTTGATGAAATGTTATTGCACAGAAATTACAGTTTCCAAAGCATCCTCTAGAACTTACTGTACTAAATTTCACTTCTTCAATTGCTGAAATACCACCCATTCCTTCATAAATCGGATGATAATTTTTCATATAAGGAAGATCGTAAACATTATCTAATTCTTCCCTATTTAATGGAATTTCAGGCATGTTTTGAATCAAATACTTATTGGCATGCTTTTGTACAATTATTTTTCCTCTTACAGGATCCTGCTCTAGATATTGTACTCTGCTTGCATCGGCATATTTAAGTTTATCATTACATACTTCTTTATATGATGGAATTTCTATATAATCATTTAAATGATTTATTTGTTCAACAACATAACATGTTCCAGGGATATGATGAATATCTTTAGCGGGCATTCCTAAGCTTAATTTTTCTGCAACTTTTACTATTTGCTTTTCACTCATTCCATAAACAAGTAAGTCTGCACCACTGTCAATAAGCATTGATTTTCTTACTTTATCACTCCAATAATCATAATGGGCAAAACGTCTTAAGCTTGCTTCTATACCACCTATGACTATATTAACACCTTTATATGCTTCTCTTATTTTATTGCAATAAACTATTGTAGCTCTATCTGGTCTTAATCCAATTTCACCGCCAGGAGAATAAAAATCCTTATCTCTAAGTTTTTTACTAACAGTATAGTGATTAACCATAGAGTCCATATTTCCACCATTGACTAAAAATCCATATTTAGGTTCCCCTAATTTTTTAAAGTCATCAATTTCTTTCCACTTAGGTTGTGCTATTATACCAACTTTATATCCTTCTTTTTCTAACACTCTTGAAATAATAGCAGTTCCAAAGCTATGATGATCTATATAAGCATCAGCTGTAACAATTATAAAATCTAATTGCTCCCAACCTCTCTCTTCCATATCTTTTTTATTTATGGGTAAAAATTTCTTTTCATTTGTTGTCATCTTTTCACCTACTTAAATTAATATAATTCTACAATTACCATATTAGTGTATAGTTTAAAGCTTATATAGTCAAGATTTACAGGCTACAGTATTAATAATGGTGCGGCATATGATTATTTTTTATTCTTTAGGGTACTCATCATACCTTTAAAACACGGTATTCTAAAAGTTATTCACAGATTTAAGATTTTTATAATTTCCTAAAGAATAAAAAAATACAATTAAAGTGTGAAATACCATTACTTTAATTGTATCTTATTTTTTCACTATATTTTTAATTATCTATTTTCTCCCATAAAGAATACAGCAACTGTTCCTGGTCCTGAATGTGTTCCAATGATAGGACCTATAGTATTAATCATAATAGATTCTATTCCAAATCTTTCTCTAATTTTATTTGCTACAGTTTCAGCATCTTTCTCTGCATCACCATGACTTACAAATATAATATCATTTTCTGATTTATAGTTACCCATTAGTTTTTCCATATTATCAAGTAACTTTCCTAATGACTGCTTACGACCTCTTGTTTTAGAAATAGGTATAAGTTTACCTTCATTATCTACATGAATAATTGGTTTTACTCCTATTACAGTTCCAAGAATGGCAGTAGTTTTTGATACACGTCCACCTCTATATAAATGGTTCAAATCATCTACTGTAATGTATTGACAAACATTAAGCTTGTTTTCTTCAAGCCACAAAGCTATTTCTTCTATATTTTTACCATTTTTCTTTAATTCTACTGCCTTATAAACTAAAAGACCTTCGCCTGATGAAACACTTAAGGAATCTATAACTATAACTTTATTATCAGGATATGTTTCTTCTAATTCAATAGATGCAATCCTTGTACTATTATAACTGCCACTAAGTCCTGAAGAAAAGCAAATATGCAGTACATCATATCCTTCTTTTAAATATTTTTCAAATTGTATCTTTGCTTGTTCTGGATTTACTTGCGCTGTTGTTGGCATTGATCCTGAACGCATTTTATCGTAAAAATCCTTTATATCTAAAACTTCATCTCCTACGTATTCTTTACCGTCCATTTGAAATGACATTGTTAATAATCCTATGTTATTTTTATCAAAATATTCTTTTGGTAAATCTGTTGTTGTATCTGTTGTTATAATAAACTTTTTCATAAAACCTACATCCTTACTATTATTTAATTTCATACTATATATTATAGAATAAATTTTTATCTATAAAGATATTCACTAAATATTTTACTTTATAATAAAACTCTAATTATGTAAATTATATCATACCTTTATTAAACTATGTATTATAAAATAATAACTTTCCATGAAAAATTCACTGTTTTATATTAATATTTATATTTTTACTTTTATACACTTTTGTAAAAAATATCTATACCATTAATCTTTATCATTTTTTTAACAATTATACTTTAAAACAAAATAAAATTTCTAAAATAATTTTGAATCCATGAATATATTTACATTTCTCATTTAATAACCCTATGTAAAAAAACTCCAGCAAGTAAATATACGCCTCTTTCTTTACTCTATATTCATTTGTAAACTAGAACAAAATCGCTAAGGCGACTTTAGAGCCATCGATTTTTTTATCCATGCACCCTTTCCAAACACAGTGCAGGAATAATGGTGCGGTATATGCTTACTTAATAATATTATACTACAAATGTTCTTTAGTAAAATATACTATAAAACTTAATTTTTAAATTAAACTCTGTTTTAAATTTGTGTTGATATATGCAATAGGTAAAGTGGCATTGTAATTGGACTTTTAGAATTGTTAAGTGAAAATCAAAATTTTACATTTTGCTTTTTGAACTTACTCAGCGAAGTCGAGTTTCCTTTTAATATTCTCATTTACTGCTTGTCTTAATTTTATATTTGGAGCAAGCTAAGATGGGAATATAGTCACTTTAGTATTCCTAAGTTCAATTACTCCGTCCATTTTACTTATGCATATATCAACATAACCTTAAATTTTAGTATTATTATTTAAAAACTTGTTTCACTTCCAATATAACATGCTATTTTTCTATCTAAGTATACATCTTGAAGCTCATCCAATTTTTCTTCACTAGTTGGTTCATCATTGCTATAGCTATATCTTTTTCCAAGTTGAGTCCATTTCGAATCTCCCATCCTATGAAATGGTAGTAAATTTATTTCATAAATTCCTAAATCATTCATAAAATCAGCTGTTGCTATTGCATTTTCTACAGTATCATTAAAATCACGAATAACTGGCATTCTAATAACTAGCCTACCTTGCCAATTAGAATTTATTAATTCTTTTATATTTTTAAGAATTAAATCATTATATGCCCCTGTTTTTTCTTTATGTTTTTCTCTATCCATATGCTTAATGTCTATAAAAGCAAAATCTACATATTTCATTCCTTCTAAAAATATATCTGTATCCACAAAAGCTGTTGTTTCAACTGCTGTATTAATGTACATTTCTTTGCATTTTTTTAAAGTAGATATTAGAAACTCACTTTGATAAAAAGGTTCGCCTCCACTAAATGTAACTCCTCCATTTGAGCCCCAAAATTGCCTATCTCTATTTAAAATTTTTAACAGAGAATCTACGGTGTAATACTTTCCACAAATCCTTAATGCTTCATTATAACATACTTTAGCGCATTCAAAGCTAGTACAATTTTCACATACCTTCCAATCAACATTTAATGAGCTATCATCTTTAAACGATATTGCTTTTTTTTCACAAGCTTTTTCACATCTATTACATCCTTGATCATGCTTACACTTTCCTTCAGCAAACATTATTTTTTCTTTTTTCGTCCAGCTTTCTGGATTAGCACACCATTCACACTTTAAAAAACATCCACTAAAAAAGCATGTTGTTCTACATCCTGGCCCATCATGTACAGAATAACTTTGAATATCAAAAATCAAACCTTTATTTTTATCCATAAGTGTCCCCTTCTTATCATAATATTTTTAATTAATGATTTACTTATTGTTCTTATCTGAAAGTGGTAACATTATTGCAATAATTGCTGAAAAAATAAATGCACAAGCAGCAAATATTATAGAATTAAAATAACTTCCAGATAAATCATATAAGTATGCTCCCATAAAACTACCAACTGCTGGTCCTATAGCCATTACTATCAATGTTGCAAGTCCCCAGATTTTACCTAATGATTTATTTCCATATATAGATCCTGCATATCCTGCTACACCACCTGGTTCTATTGCCCAATACGCAGCAAAAAGAATACAAGATAGTATTCCAAATACAATAGATTTTTTAGTCATAAGTAAAAAACCACAAGCTAGCAATCCAATTATAGGTGCAAATATTAACATAACTTTTCTAGCTTTAGCTTCGTTATTATTGTATTTTCCAACCATTTTATCCGCTATTCTTCCCATAATAGGCATAGTGAATATTCCTGCAATTCCAATTATTATATAAAGATTAGTTGCAGTACTTAATGACATCTTTACATCAACATTCCAAAATTTAACCACTTGAGTCCAAATTAAAAACTCTCCAAGCATACTTCCTAAAAAAGTTAAAATAGCTCCCCAAATTGGGAATATACTGAAAGCTTCTTTTACAGTCCAAGTTCTTGCTGCATCTTTTTTACCATTAGACTTAATAGAATCTAGTCCAAAAGGTTCAAGATCATAATCTTCTGGATTCTTCTTTGCTACAGCTGCTGCAATTATAAGTGCAATAAGAACGACTACTGCTAGACCTCTCATTGCTGTTCTCCAGTCTGTAAAATTAAGTACTTGTTTAACAAGAAGACTTAATACTACTTGAGCTACTGGAGCCCCCATAAATGCAATTCCCCACATACTAGCATAGGATTTACCAACGTACCATTTACGTACAGAAACAGTTGATGAAACCCAAAGCATACCTGTTCCAATTCCAGCAAAAATAGCATATGGAATTAAATATCCTAAATAGCTTTGAGCATAACTTGTTACAAAAAAGCCTAAGCAAGCACATACTGATCCTATAGCATATGCAGGCTTTGTACCCCATTTATCAATTATCATTCCACTAAAATATGCAGTAATTGCATAAACTGTCATCATTAAAGAATATCCCAAAGTAAGTTGTGAAGATTGCCATCCTAAATTTTGTGACATTGGTACTTGTAGTACTGAGAAAGTTGATCTAAAGCCAAATAAGCAAAAAACAGCTAGCCATGAGGCTAGTACAACCATATGACCTAAATGATTAGCATTTTTTTGTTCCATATCATTACTCCTTTTTAAAGTAATAAAAGGGTATGTTAATGTCTTAGCATACCCTCTTTAATTTTTAGCTTTGTTTTATATATGATTACATAAAACAAAACCTAATTCTTAAATATATTTGATTATCTTTCATTTGCTATTTTTTATCATCTAATTTATTAGGTTTATATCCTTCACAAGTAGCAGCATTTAAATCTCCAAAAGTCCAAGCTTCCATCTTTAATCCTATACAAGTTCCCATATTATCTTTATCAGAATTCTTGAAATTCGTACAATTTCTACACTTATGAGCTTCATCAAAATTATTACAAACAGGTGTATCTATAAATATCATTTGATTAGATAATCTGCAAATTCCTTTTGCTGCATCTATTGATGAAAAATTTAAGCAATCATTGTGTTTCATATTTTCATTAGCCATTTTTTATTACACCCCTTCATATTCAGTTCTTGAAATAACTTCATCTTGTATTGGCTTACCAATCTCACACCAGTATTGTGTAAATCCTGCAACACGAACCATTAAATCTCTATAATTTTCTGGTTTTACTTGAGCTTCTTTTAAAACTTTTGAATCTACAACATTATATTGAATGTGATATCCACCCTTTCTCATATAAGAACGTGTTAAATCTAATAATTTTTTAGATCCTTCAATTCCTTTAATTGCACTTGGATGAATTTTTAAATTCATTTGTGAATTTTGAGATCTACTGTGGTCCCAAACTGTGGCAGATGTAAATAATGCATAAGGACCATTTTTATCTGTTCCTGGGTAAGCTGACATAGATCCATCTGCATAAGTTGTACCTGCTAAACGTCCATCTGTAGTTGCGAGTGTTGCTGCACCTTGTGCTCCATGAGTTGAAACAGAAATTTGACATGCATACATCTTCTTGCCATATAATGATTCATAATTATGACATACATCACAGAACCAATTTTCATAATCTTTTAATATATTATCAACATACGGATCGTCATTTCCATATTTAGGTGATAATAAGCAATCGCCATAAATATCATCATATTTAGAACTAACATCAGCTTTTTCTTGATCAGCTAATGAATAACTTCCTATTTCTTCTGCGGTCTTGAATCCAAAATTATTAAGTATAGCATCTTTCATTTCTTCAAGAGTATACTTCTTTTCATCATATACAAGTTTCTTTAATGAAGCTAAACTATTTATTGTATTTATAGTTCCACAGCTTTCTACATTGTAAGTTGCATTAAATCTATAACCTAAGTTTCCTATATGCTTACCAACATCTAGGCAATTTGGTTTTAATAATGAATTTACAATTGACATATTCTTTTTACGCCAAATATCATGTTGAATATTATTAGTCTTAGCAAGTACATCACAAGTTAACTCATAATATTCTTTAAATTGTTCAACTACTTCTTCAAATGTTCCTAATTTCTTGTTATGCTCAGGATACACTTGTAAATTAGTTCTGTAATCCTTTCCATTAGTCAATACAAGTTCTAATACTTTTGGATTAGCAATAAAGTGCACTCCAACAGAAGTAGGTTGACCTGCTCCACCTGGAATATCAAATTTTTCTCCATTTAAAGTAAGTTCTTTCCAGGTACAAGGTGAAGTTTCAAGACATCCACCTATAGCAACTGACCTTGCCTCTTCAACGGTCATTCCTTCATCGCCATATTGATTCATCATAAATTCTATTGCTCCACGATTATTCATCCATGCTGGATAACCTGAACCTGTTTTATCGCATTCAATACATTTTAGTAAAAATTCTTCTGGCAATTTTTCATCATAAAAACATGATAATGTAGGTTGAGGTGTTGCACATGTTATACCTGCTTCAACTATCAAATATTCTAATCTATTTGCTGCTGAACTTCCATCTTTCTTAAGTCCACCTAAAGTTAAGTTATTAAAGGTATTTCCTGAAAGAACTCCTCCAACAACACCTGTTGATGCAAAGCAATCAATACATGTAAATTTAACTCTATGAAGCTCTAAAAGTTCTAATACTTCTTTTTCTGTTATTCTTCCATTTTCTATATCTTGTTTAAACCAGGGATATAGTACTTGTCCAACTCTTCCTGGTGATAATCCTGAAATAGCATCTTCATTAATTACTGCTATGTGAATGATATAAGTTAACTGAAGAGCTTCTCTAAATGTACGAGGTTGTTTATGAGCAATCCAACCTAAACATTCAGCAATTTCAAGATATTCTTCTTTTTGGGCCTCATTTTTTTCAATTGCAGCTAATTCTCTAGCATGTTTTTCATAGTTTAATATCCAATTTTGAATACCTTCTAACGTGATTTTAACAGCTTCATAAAAATATAGACGGTCCATACCTACAAGTCCGTCTCCATCAGCATTACCTGCAACTTTCTTCTTACATTCTATAGCCATATCAATTAATCCATCAAAACCATATTGTAATGGATAATAATAATTTATAACTTCTCTGCCTTGAGGTAATGTAAATCCTGAATCAAACATACAAATCAAAGATTTCATTATATTTTCTTTTATTTCATAGTCTGGTACCATTTGTTCATATTTATGGCCCAAATCATCTACTGATTTATCAACCCATTCTTTAGCAAGTTTAACTAACACAGGAATTTCTTCTTGCCTCATTCCAAATTTACCTGCTATAGAAACTACGTTTCCAAAACTCTTTGTAACATTTCCTCCACCAGTACCAAATTTACTTAATTCTCCAGCACTAGCACTGCCTCTATTTAAAGCTTCCTTATATAATTCATCTTCTTTGGCTACGAAAAATCCTTCTGAAAGCCAAGGCATTGGGAATGATCCTCTATAATAATTAGTTTTTTGCATAACTAATTTTTCACCAGGTATAATATTAGGTGTTAAATGTGAGTAAGCGCATTTAAGAGATTCAGCTCTTCTTACTACATCTACTTCGCCTTCTAATTCATTCCATCTTCTGTTATACCAATATGGGAATTCAGTATTTGCAGTAGATAAAGTGTCATAATAAATTTCTCTTAATCTTTTAGCTCTAGGTGTTGGCTCTTTATTTATTTCACGTGTTGTCATTTCCTCTGGAGCTTCTCCTCCAAATTGGAAATTTATTGGTAGACCTTTTTCAGCTAAAATGTCTGCTAGCTTAGTTTTCTTATTCATATCATAATACTCCTCCTTTTTTATGTGCTTAATAGTTACTTTTATCTCAACTATTAACGCCCATAATATTCCTAATAATTTTAAAATATAACAGATGTCAATTATGGATAAAAGCTCCTATTTAGATGGATCTAAAACCTAAAATTTCATCTACAACTTATAAATCTATTTTTATTTTTCTTTATATTTAAATTCTATGTTAGCAACATGATTCTTATAATTAAACTAAGGTTGTAATAAATACCTATTAAAATAAAATAATATACAACCTAAGTTGTATATTAGCAATAAATCATCTATAAGCACTTAAGAAAATGCTCTTTTATTTTATAAAAAATAAGCTACTAAAACTAAAAATTATAAATTTTTAGTTTTAGTAGCTCACTTTTAGCATTAATTATAGTTTATACTTTCAATAAATCTTTCATCTTCTAATACTTGCCTTATAGCTTTAATAATGTCTGTATTAAACTCTCCTTTTTCACATTCATTACTTAATTTAAATATACTAGCTTCATTGTCCTTTAATTCATCTAATAGCTCAATATATCTATTTACTGTAATTAATATCTTTAAGTTTTGTGACATTTCTTTGGATGTTAAACCATCAGGAAATCCTTTACTATTCATCTTTTCATGATGGTTTCTTATCAATACTTTTAACCATTTATACATATTTAAGCCTGAAATAATATTTTCCCCAATTTCCACATGTTCCAACGATGTATTAGAAAAAATTTTACCTATATCATGTAAATATGCACCTATTATTAGTTGTTTCATTTCCTCGTCGTTTAAAAACAATATCTTACCAACTTTTTCACAGTAGTTTTTTACATTTTTACAATGTAAATATAAATTTTTATCTTTTAATCTTATAATATTTAATAAGCTCATGGTTACATTATCTATTTGTTCCATATTATCAAATATTCTTTTAGACTTTACAGCCCAGGCAATTCTATTTCTCAATTCTTGATAAACAATAGGCTTTGATAAAAACACGTCTGCCCCAACATTAAATCCCCGTATTCTATCTTCCACCTCACTTAATACTGTTAACATTATAATAGGAATATTTTGAGTTTCTTCGGTTTCTTTCAATTTTTTACATGCTTCAAACCCATTCATTCCCGGTAACATAACATCTAAAAGAATCACATCTGGCTTAACACTTCTAGCTAATTCAAACCCCTGAAATCCATCAAATGCTAAGTATACACAATAGCCCCATGTATATAGTAAATCCTTAATTATTTCGCAATTTTGCTTGTTGTCATCTATAATTAATACTTTACCCATGCTTTTTTCACTCCATGTTATTGATATTTTAATTTATACTAGGCACTGCGTTATAATTATTATCTTCTTGTTAAATTGGTATCGTAACTATAACCTTTGTTCCAATATCTATATTGCTTATCAAAAATATTTCACCTCCATGCATTTCAACTAATTTTTTAGTTAAAGGTAACCCGAGTCCAGTACCTTCATATTTTCTTTCATAAGAATTATCTACTTGTTCAAATTCATTAAATATCCTCTTTTGATCTTCTTTTTTTATTCCAATGCCATTATCCTCAACAACCAATTTCATATAGGCTAAATTCTTAGTAATATTTATCTGTACTTTTCCATCTTCTTCTGTAAATTTAATTGAATTAGAAAGCAAATTATATAATATTTGTTTTAATTTATTGGCATCAATTTTAATAATAAAATCACTAGGTTCTATATTTAAATTAATTTCAATGTTTTTACGATAAGCTAAGCTTTTAAGTACTGAAAAGCTCTCCATTGCAATATCTGAAATAGAGTATTCTCCTAAAGTAAGCTTCATTTTTCCTGACTCTATCTTAGATATGTCTAATACATTATTAATTAATTGTAATAAATGATTTCCACTACTTAAAATATTAGTTATGTGTTTAAGTTGTTTTGAATTTAATTCTCCAAATATCTCTTCCTTTAAAATTTCAGAGCAGGTAATAATTGCACTTAATGGAGTTCTTAATTCATGACTCATATTAGCTAAAAATAATGATTTGGCTTTATCAGCTTCTTTTAATCCTCTTATAGCTTCTCTTAAATCTTCTGTACGTAGTTTAACCTTTTCTTCTAAACTTTCATTTAATAAAAACAACTGCTTGGATAATTTCTTTTGTTCTATTTGTTCATCTTTTATATTCTTCAAATAAATTTCACGTTCATTTTCTGCACATTTTAAATCATCTGCCATTTTTTTAAATGCCTTAAGTAAAATTATTGTTTCATCCTTATTATCCTCTAAAAACTTTTTATCTATAATAACTTCGTTATTTCCTTTGGATATCTGATTTGCTAATTCTGTTGCTTTAATAATAGGTGTAGTTAATTTTCTCGAAACATACCTACAAATAAACAACATTATTATTAAGAAAAAAGCACAAACAAAAACAATTATATTTCTTTGCATATGCATAATAATAGAGAACTTATTTTCTGGAATACCAACACCTAATACAGCTACACATTCTCCATCACAATTTGATATAGGTTTATCTAAAAACATGTGAATTTCTCCACCAATGTTCTGTTTTCCAAAATAAGCTTTTTCCGATCCATTTAAATCTTTTATTGAAATAGGATTTAAACTTCCAACATAATTTTCTTTTTGTGGACTTCTAATATTAGATGATATTCTAATTTCATCAATAGAAATTGATAAGTATGAATTTTCAACGTTTTGTGAATATATTTTAGGAAAATAATCATTATTATTTATTGTTGATCCCAAAACTAAAAATCCTAGAAGTTTATCCTCTTTTTTATCATACACTGGTGAAATAGTAATAGATACTAAACTTTTATTTAAATATTTCTTTTCCTCTGTATTATCTATCTTTACTTTAAATTTATTATATTCTTTAGAATCATAGTAAAATAAATCATCTAAATTAAATATTTCCTCTGAAATAATAGTTTTATGACATTCTTTAGCTTTGTCTAATAATTCATTTAGCCTATCTAAATTACTTCCTTTTATTGATGGATGATTTAATAGTAATTTTTTATCATCACTAAATATAAAATATAAATCTATATAATCATAAACCTCTTTTAGCTCATCAATACTTTCATCTATAGTATTTGTATTTTTTTCTTTAAGTTCTCTTTTAAAATCAGATGAATTAGTGGTTTTTATTGAAATTTTCTCCATTTCATCTAATTGGTTTAACATTTGATTTTTTGCAATTATAAAAGCATTCTCTAAGTATCCTTGAGCTGATTTATCTATTTGATCATTTAAAATAACATTTGATAATATGAATATTAAAAGCATTGGTACAATTACAACTATAGATACAAAGATAATACATTTTTTCCTAATAGACATTTAAAGCCTCCTAGTATTTCATACTATTACTTTTACAAAATATAACTACCTCTAATCTATCTTTCATTTTTAATTTTCTTAATATATTAGTAACATGTGTTTTAACGGTCTTTTCACTTATATTTAACTTCATACAAATTTCTTTATTAGTCATTCCTAAGTTTATTAATTTAACAACTTCTACTTCCCTAAGTGTCAATTTATTTTCTAAGAAAAATAAATCTTCATTAAAATTTTCATTTTTATCTTTTTTTAATTGATTTACTTCTTTCTCATTATCTATTAAATTAAATACGTTCTCTAATAGCGTTATGATATCGTTTAACTTGCTTTCCACTAATATTTGTATACCTTTGACCATATTCTCATTTAAACTTTCTTTATCCTCTTCTAAATAAACTCCTCCCCCTAAACATATTGCTACTAAGTCATCACCATAAAAGATAGGGCATGCAAAATATGTTATTTTCATGTAACAAGTGTATTTTATACTCTGACCATTTTTCATAACATAGTCTATTATTTTTTGTTTTTCTTGCTTACACCTTTCAGTATTGTTTTTTATAATGTAATTACAAAACAAAGAAGAATTAGACCATACAGTTAAAGCTTTTCCTTCTAATGATATTATTCCTAAGCTTATATTAAACAAATCTGCATATAGATCTTGAAAAGATTGAATTTTCCTTTTACCTTTTATTTTAATCCAATTTTCGCTCTTTGAATTATCGCATGTATTCATTTATACTCACCTCAAATGTATTAATATAATTTAAAATCAATAAGTAGGTTAGTGCTTTAATAATAACATATTTTGTAAATACTATCAAAATTTATACTTTTATATTTAAGCAATTCATAAAAAATTCTGTGCTAAAAAAAGTAATGATATAGTAATATAAGCACAGTTATTATCTATATAAAAATTTAAGGTAAAAAGAAAACTTGCTTAACTCTTCTTTTTACCTTATAACATTAATTAAAACTCGATATAATTTTACTTTTATAAAAAATTATCTACCACTTACAATTTGCTTTATTTCCTTAGCAAATTCATTCACACCATTTGCATTCTTAGCATTAAGTAAAATCACATCTAGAAAACGATTTTTTTAATTTAAGAATAAATCTTTAAAATCACTGTTAAATTTATCAAAAAACGAGCAAATCGAGTAGGAGCTAAATAATTATTTTATTTAGCGTCCTCTCACACCAC
>NZ_CAURTC010000036.1:0-39423 GCF_963527835.1 uncultured Clostridium sp.
TGGTGTGAGAGGACGCTAAATAAAATAATTATTTAGCTCCTACTCGATTATTTAATTCTTATGGATTTAAATAAAATTTTTTTTATGTTATAATCTACTAGAATTATAAACGAAATTTTTATCTTAGATGGGATTTTTACTCTATTTGAGACTTAGAAATTGTTATATCCATGAGGAACTAGCATTCATAATACTCCTACTTGTAAAAGTAGGAGTATTATGAATGCTAGCTATGAGATAAAAAATATTGGTATAATGTAAATATGAAAAGTATAACAAATGGAATTGAAAAAAATATAGTTTCTATTTATAAGTATGTAAATATTAAATTATAGATTACATAATTTAAGGAGAGAATTTTAAATGAATATTTTACTTATAAACCACTATGCTGGTTCTGATTATCATGGAATGGAATTTAGACCATATTATATGGCAAGAGAATGGACTAATATGGGACATAATGTTACTATATTAGGTGCGAATTTTTCTCATTTAAGAAAAAATAATCCTAAGATTACAAAGGATTTTGAAGAAGAAATAATAGATGGAATTACATATGTATGGGTGAAAACACCAGAGTACAGTGGAAATGGAATTGGAAGAATAAAAAATATATCAACTTTTATGTATAAATTAAGAATGAATTATAAAAAAATTGCAGATAAGTATAAACCAGATGCAGTTATAGCATCATCTACATATCCTTTAGATATATATCCAGCCAATAGAATAGCTAAGAGATGTGATGCAAAACTTTGTTTTGAAATACATGATTTATGGCCACTTAGTCCTATGGAAATTGGAGGATTTTCTGAGAAAAATCCAGCAATAGTAGTGCTTCAAAGAGCTGAAGATTTTGCTTATAAAAATTCAGATGTTATTGTATCGATTTTACCTAATGCAGATAAGCATATAAGAGAAAGAGGATTTTCAACTGATAAGTATGTGTATGTTCCAAATGGAATAATACCTGGTGAAAAGAAAAATCCACCAACAGAAAAGACTATTGAAAGGCTTAAAGAATTAAAAAATCAAGGTTATTTCTTAGTTGGATATACAGGAAATCATTCACCAGCAAATGTATTAGATACAATGATAGATGCAGCAAAGAAAACTAAAGATGAAAAAGTTAAGTATGTTTTAGTTGGAAAAGGTAATGTCAAAGACGAATTAATCAGTTATGCAAAAACTAATGATGTAAAAAATGTAGAGTTTTTAGATCCAGTATTAAAAGATAATATGGATAATGTCCTACAATTATTAGATATTTGTTATATAAGTTTAAAGAAACAAAATTTATTTAATTATGGAGTTAGTCCAAATAAATTATTTGACTATATGATGGCCGCAAGACCTGTGATTTATGCAATAGAAGCATCAAATGATCCAGTTAAAGATTCTAACTGTGGAATAACAGTACCAGCAGAAAATCCTGATGCAGTAGTTGAAGCAGTATTAAAAATTAAGGAATTAAGTGATGATGAGAAGAATAAGATGGGTCAAAACGGAAATGACTATGTATTAAAAAATCACACTTATCATGGTTTAGCAGTGAAATTTTTAAATGCTTTAAAAAAATAAGTTAAGAATTTATGAAGAATCAATATATTTGCCACTTAAATTATTTAAAAATGATAAAATATCTATTAAATATATTATTGATAAGTTATACAATAATATAGAAAAACTTTATAGTAATAAATTTAGAATTGATTTTGTAGGAGTGTATTCATGAACAATTTTAATAAGATAGTTAAGAGAGTATTTGATTTTATATGCTCTACTTTAGGAATAATAATTTTAAGTCCAATATTTATTGTAATATCTATTAGGATAAAAACAGGCTCTGATGGTCCAGTATTTTTCAAGCAGATAAGAGTTGGAGAAGATGGTAAGGACTTTGAAATATTAAAGTTTAGAACTATGGTAGTTGATGCAGAAAAATTAGGAAAGCAAATAACTGTAGGAAATGATAATAGAATTACTAAAATAGGTTCATTTTTAAGAAAATATAAATTAGATGAATTACCACAATTAATAAATGTATTTAAAGGCGATATGAGCTTAGTTGGACCAAGACCTGAAGTGCCAAGGTATGTTAAGATGTATAATGATGAGCAAAGAAAGGTACTTGAAGTAAAACCAGGAATAACTGATTTAGCATCTATAAGATATAAGGATGAAAATGCGTTACTTGGAAAAGCTGAAAATCCAGAAGAATTTTACATAAATACAATTATGCCTGATAAATTAGCATTAAATTTAGAATACATAAACAAAAGTAATGTATTTTTTGATATTTATATAATAGTAAAAACTATATTAAAATGTATATAAAAAAATAAAGTTAAATATTATAGAAAAGGTAGTGTAGGATTATGAAAAAATTAAAATTTGCAATTATTGGTTGTGGGAGAATTTCTTATAAACATGTTGAAGCTTTATCAAAGAATATTGAAGAAGCAGAATTAGTTGCAACATGTGACGTTATGTTAGAAAAAGCAGAAGCAAAAAAAGATGAATACATAGAAAAATGTGGAGTAGTACAAAATACTGTTCATGCATATTCTGATTATAAAGAAATGGTAGAAAAAGAAAATATAGATGTTGTTACAATAGCTACTGAAAGTGGGTATCATGCAGAAATAGCTATTTATTGTATGAAAAAAGGAATCAATGCATTAATAGAAAAGCCAATGGCTATGTCAATTGAAGATGCTAATGAAATGATTAAAGTAGCAGAAGAAAATAATGTTAAGCTTGCAGTTTGTCATCAAAATAGATTTAATAAGCCAATAAAGAAATTAAGGGAAGCTGTTGAACAAAATAAATTTGGTAGATTAGTTAATGGTACAGCAAGAATCCTTTGGAATAGAAATATGGGATACTATGAACAAGCACCTTGGAGAGGAACTTGGGAATTAGATGGTGGGACATTAATGAATCAATGCATACATAATATAGATTTACTTCAATGGATGATGGGTGGAGAAATTGAAAGAGTATATGCTGAATGTGATACTTATCTAAGAGACATCGAAGGTGAAGATTTTGGAGCAATAATTATAAGATTTAAAAATGGAGCAATTGGTATAGTTGAAGGTTCAGCTTGCGTTTATCCAAAGAATTTAGAAGAAACTTTAAGTATTTTTGGAGAAACTGGAGCAGTTTGCATTGGCGGACTTGCAAATAATGAACTTGAAACTTGGAGATTTGACGGCGAAGATGAAGAGGCTGTTAAAGAAGAAGTAAATGTTAAAATAGATAATGTATATGGCGAAGGACATACTCCATTATTTAAAGACTTAATAGATGCTATCAATAATAATAGAAGTCCTCTAATAGCCGGTGAAGATGGAAGAAATGCTATGTCTATAATTCTTGCAGCATATAAATCAAGAAAGACTGGTATGCCAGTACAATTCCCATTAGAAAACTTCAGTACTTTAGACATGAAGGATGAGTTTAAAGGAAGAAAGTAATTAGGATTTGTTTTAAATATGTGTTGGTATATGCAATAGGTAAAGTGGCATTGTAATTGGACTTTGAGAATTCTTAATGAGTATTGTCACATTTATTACTTGTCTCAATTTTACATTGGGAGCAAGCTAAAATGGGACTATAATCATTTTAGTGTTCCTAAGTTCAATTACTCCGTCCACTTTGCATATACATATATCAGCACTCTGCTAAAACATAGCCAATAATTAAAAAAAAATGCAGAAGGAATTTTTCCTTCTGCATTTTTTATATTATTACACTAAAGAACTTGCATCTTGTTTTCTTAATGGAAATACAATGTATCCTATTAGCATAGCAATTAGCGTTGGTAAAACCCATGCAAATCCTAAGCTTCCAAGAGGAATAAAGTTTAAATTAATAGATGGTATTATTTCTAGTACACCAAATATTAATGAGGTATAAACACCTATTCTAACTGCTTTTATATTTGTTATGTACTTATCAGCAAGTGTAGTAATTATTAAAGTTATAGTTACTGGATATAAAATACTTAAAATAGGACCAGATATTTTAACTATTTCATCAACACCAAGGGAACCAATTACAATACTTATTAATGAAATTACAACTGCGTTTATTTTATAAGGTAGTTTCCCATTAGATACTTTTTCAAAAAATGAAGAACCAGCACTTAATAATCCAATAGAAGTTGTTAAACAAGCAAGTCCAATAGCAATTCCTATTATGGTAGTACCAATATTACCTAATATATTGTTTGAAATTAATAATAATAAACTTGTTTTAGATAAATCTGGAATTTCAAATCCGCTTGTTTGAGCACCTAAAAACATTAAACCACCATAAATAAATGCTAAACCAATTATAGCAACTCCACTTGACTTAAGTGTCATAGGAAGTATATCTTTTTCTAAATATTTTTTTTCTTTCAATGCATTTGTAATAATTGAAGCAAATAATAGCGCAGCTAGTGCATCCATTGTTTGATATCCTTCTATAAATGAAGACGGCAATACAGAAGTTGCATTAGTAGGAACAACGTATCCTATAGGAGAAATTATCCCTTTTATAATTATTAATGTTAATATAAATATTAATGCAGGAGTAAGATATTTACCAATAGTATCAATTATGGACGAGCTCTTTAGTACAAAAACTAAATTTATTCCAAAGTATATTATCATTGAAATAAGAGGGCTGAGACTAGGTACTAAAGGACTTATTGTTAATTCATATGTAGTCGCAGCAGTTCTAGGAATTGCAAGCATTGGACCAATTGCTATAAATAATATTGTAGCAAAAATTATAGCAAACTTTGGACTAATTTTAGAAGCCATAGTTTCAAATGTGCCATCACCTTTTGTTGTAGCTATTATAGCAAGAAGTGGTAATCCAACTCCAGTACAAACAAATCCTATGATACCTAAAATATATTGATCACCAACCAGATGGCCTAAAAATGGTGGAAATATTAAATTACCTGCACCAAAAAACATAGCAAACAAAGCAAATCCTATTACAATGATATCTTTTGTATTTTTTTTCATAATAGTTTCCTCCTTAAATTATTGAAAATATTATATGTAATACTAAATTATTAATTTTTATTAATTAAGTGATACTTTTAGATATTAACATAACATTAGTATATCCTCAATACAAAATAACAATATATCACCCACAATTTAAGTGAAAAGCATAAAAAAAATATTAAAATTTTGTAAAAGTATTAAAAAAACATTTGAATGTTTAAAAATTAAGCAAGTATACATTAAGAGTTTCCATTACATATTAACACTTTGGTAAATATGTGATAACATAAGAATAGTTGAAATTACAAATAAAAACTTTATTTAAAGTTAAAAATATAACTTTATGAGAGGAAGATATAAAGATGAAAGTTAAAAAAGCCATTATTCCAGCAGCTGGGCTAGGAACAAGATTTTTACCAGCAACTAAAGCACAACCAAAGGAAATGCTTCCTATAGTTGATAAACCAACAATTCAATACATAATTGAAGAGGCAGTTGCATCAGGAATTGAAGAAATACTTATTATAACAGGAAGAAATAAAAAGTGTATAGAAGATCACTTTGATAAATCTATAGAGTTAGAGTTTGAATTAGAAAAGTCAGGAAAAGAAGAACTTTTAGAATTAGTAAGAAATATTTCTGACATGGTTGATATACATTATATTAGACAAAAAGAACCTAAAGGATTAGGTCATGCAATTCATTGTGCAAAAACATTTGTAGGTAATGAACCTTTTGCAGTTTTATTAGGTGACGACGTTGTTGATAGTGAAAAACCATGTTTAAAACAGTTAATAGATTGTTTTAGTGAATATAATACTACTATTTTAGGAGTTCAAACTGTAGCACAAGAAAACGTGTCAAAATACGGAATAGTTGATGGACTACATATAGAAGATAGAGTCTACAAAGTAAAGGATTTAGTTGAGAAACCATCAGTAGAAGAAGCACCTAGTAATGTAGCTATTTTGGGAAGATATATTATAACACCTGAAATATTTAATATATTAGAAAATACAAAGCCAGGAAAAGGTGGAGAAATTCAATTAACGGATGCATTAAAAACTTTAATTAGTAAAGAAGCAATGTATGCTTATAATTTTGAAGGCAGAAGATATGATGTAGGAGATAAACTTGGATTTTTACAAGCAACAGTAGAATTTGCATTAAAAAGAGAAGAATTAAGAGAGCCTTTTATAGAATATCTAAAAGGTAATCCATGGGATGAAAAATAAAATTAAAAATTACTAGTATATTTAAAAGTTTATTTTAATCTATGAAATTATTTTGTAGTTTTAAAATAGACTTTTTAATTTTTAAATAATAAAAAATATTATCTACAAAAAATAATTATTAACAAAAATAATTAAGATATAGTTAATAGTATCGATAATTGCATTAATAGAAAGTTTAAGTATTAATTTTTAATTTAAAGGTATTAATAAAAAATCGTTTTTCTAAAAATATAAATATAATTTATATAAATTTAAGATATGGGGGTTAGGTTTTAATGAAAAATGATAAAAAATTAAATTACAAATCATTAAACAATGGAAGCATACCAAAGAGAGTATTTTTCATGATGGTACTTGTATCAATTATTCCAATTATAATATTAGGATTTAGATCAATTTCTCAATTTTCTCAATCTAGTAATTCGGAATTTGAAAAAAATTCTACTACTTTAACTAAATCTATAGAACAAAGTGTAGAAACTAAATTTAACAATATATATACTATGGCAAATTATATAGTTGATAGAAGCACTTTTGATGATAGTGAGACTACAAAGAAAAACTTAGAATGGGATTTTCAATTACTTAAAGAAGGAAATCCAGATGTTGAATTTGCTTATTATTATAGTGAAAAAAATAAAGATTTTGTTATGTATCCTAATGATGATATGGGCAATGATGATTATACAACTAGAGAGTGGTATAAAAAAGCAAAGGCAGCAAATGGGCAATTTATATTAACTGATGTATATCAAGATATAATAAGTAAAAATTATGTTGTTACAATTTCTAAAGCTATAATTGAAGAGGGTATTTTTAATGGAGTTATATGTGTAGACTTCAATTTAGATAGTTTCGCTGATGCAATATCTAAAATTAGTTATGGAGAAAACGGATTGTTATCTGTAGTAGATGAAAATGGTGTAGTAATTGCACATACAAATAAAGAGATAATAGGCAGCTCAAATATAACTAAAAATGATGCATGGAGTAAAATATCCAGTGAAAAGAAAGGTATTATAAAGTTATACCTTAATGATACTGATTATACTACTAGTTTTGGCACTTCAGAAGTTACAGGGTGGAAAATAATATTACAATGTCCAAAAGCTGAAACTGATAAGTTAAAGAATGCATACACATTAACTTTGATTATGACAGCAATAATTTTATTAATAATTGTAGTTATATTAGGATTTATGTTTGCAAAAAAATTATCTGGAAATATTAATAAACTAAAGAATGGTATTAAGAAGATTGCAAATGGAGATTTCACTGAGAATATAGACATTTCATCTGGCGATGAATTAGAAGAATTAGCGGCTGATTTAAATGATATGCAAAATAATATTTCTAATTTGATTAAAAATGTAAATACTTCAGTTTGTGGAGTTAATGATACTTCATCAGGTTTAGAAAATATGAGTAAAGAGGTATCATTAGCTATTAGTCAAGTTGCTAATACTATTGGAGAGATATCTAATGGAAGTATGGAATCAGCGGAAAATCTTCAAAGCTTATCAGAAAATTTAGATGGTGTATCTAATGAAATAAATGTAATAAATGATGCAGTTAAAAATATAAGTAAATTAGCAACAGATACAGATGATCTAAGTAAAGAAGGACTTGATATGATACAAGAAATCATGGACAAGTCAAATCAAACTAAAACAAGTACTTTGGATGTAAGCAATATTGTTAAAGTAGTTTCTGGAAGTGTACAAAATATAGCTTTAATGAATGAAGCAATAGCGAAAATAACAGAACAAACAAATCTTTTAGCATTAAATGCAGCAATAGAAGCAGCAAGAGCAGGGGAAGCTGGTAAAGGATTTGCAGTTGTTGCTGAAGAGATACGAAAACTTGCAGAACAAACATCTGAATCAGCAAAAGAAATTGATTCAATAATAAAAGAAGTTGCTACAAACGTCAATAAAGCAGTAAATGAAGTTGATAAGACTAATGATGCTGTTAATAGACAGGAAAAATCTGTATTAAATGCAGAAAGTATATTTAACAATATAATTTCTTCAATAAATAACTTAACAAATAGAGTTGAAGAAATAGCTGAAGGAATTAATGAAGTTACGTTAAAGAAAGATAATGTTGTAAATCAAGTTCAAAATTTATCTGCTATAGGAGAAGAAACAGCAGCATCATCACAAGAGGTATCAGCATCAGCTGAAGAAGTATCTGCCTCTACTGATGAATTTGTTAAATATGCAGGTGAATTAAAAGAATTATCAAACAAATTAAATGATGAAATACAACAATTTAAGCTTAAATAAAAGGTTATGTTGATATATTCATAAGCAAAGCTGGACGTAGTAATTGATATTAGAAATGTAAAAATGAGTATAGACCTATTTCTGCTTGCTCCAAATATAAAATTTGGACATTTACTTTTGGACATTTACTTTTGACTCTCACTTAACTGTTCTCAAAGCTTAATTACAAGGCTGGTTTACCTATTTCATATATAAATATAGATTTAAAATTGATGATAATAATTATATGTAAAAAAGATATGGTTAATCCAGTAGTAAATTAATGATTTTATACTAAGTTTTAATCATATCTTTTTATTTTTACTAATTTTTCAAATATCAATATTTTTTATTAATATTTATAGCTAGAATTTTAAAGATACTAAAAACGACAAAAAAATCAAGAATATATATATATTTACGAAAATACTAATATAAACATACTTGTTAGTAGTAAATTTAGTTTGTATTTTTTACAAAATCCAATATTTATAATAGTTATTATTTGAAAAGTACTAAATATTTGAAACTTATAAATATCTATAACGGGGTGTAAATTAACCAAAGAATATTATATATTATTCTATAAAAAAATAATAAAGGGAGGATTTTGATGCGCTATAACAAAATAAAATCTAAAAACAAAGTTTCATTATTAAATTTTAAAACTCTTAGGAGCAAATTAATAGCAATTATGATAACTGTTGCAGTAATTCCTATTTTTATATTAGGAATAACGTCTATAGTAGAATTTTCAATTTCCAGTGATAGAGATTTTAAGAGAAGTGGAGTGAGTTTAGGACAAGCGGTAGATGAAACTATAAATACAAAAATTAATAGTGTTGAAACAATGTTAAATCATATTATTACTAGACACAATTTTGATGATAGTGAAACTGACAATAATGCTTTATATGAAGACTTGAAATTATTTAAAAATGGAAATGCAGATATTGAAAATGCATATTATTATAGTGGAAATAATAAAAAGTTTGTTATATATCCTGATGCAGACTTTGAGGATGGGGATTATACAAAAAAAGAATGGTATGTAAAAGCTAAAGAGGCAAATGGAAATTTTGCTTTTACAAATGTTTTTGTAGATATGGCAACAAAACAATATGTAGCAACAATTTCTAAGGCTATTATAAAAGATGATAAAATACAAGGTGCTTTATGTATAGATTTTAAATTAACAAGTCTTGCAGATGCAATAGAGAATATTAAATACGGCAATAACGGAGAATTGGAAATTATTGATAATAATGGTATTGTAATAGCACATACAAATAAAGAGCTAATAGGAAATGCTGATATAGCTAAAAAACAAGAATGGAATTACATACTAAATTCAGATAGTGGCTTTACTAAAATTAGTGAAAAAGATAAGAAAGATAGTGTGAGTTTTACAACTTCACATTTAACTGGATGGAAAATACTACTTAAAATGCCTGAAGCTGAACTTATGAAACCACAACAAAGGTATAAAAGGATTTTAATAGTAACAGCGCTTGTATTATTAATATTTGTAATAATTTTAGGAAGAAATTTTGCTATTAAATTATCTAAAAATATAGATAAAATTAAAGAAGTAATTAAAAATGCAGCAAATGGAGATTTTACAGATAATATTAATATTTCAACGGGAGATGAACTTGAAGAGCTTGGAAAGAGTTTTAATGAAATGCTTGAAAATAGCTCTTATTTAATTGGGAAGGTAGATACATCAGTTAAATCAGTAAATCAAACATCAACTAATTTAGCAAGTATGAGTGAAATTGTATCATCATCTATTGGAGAAGTATCTCAGACAATAGCACAAATATCTAAAGGAAGTACTGAATCTGCACAAAATATTGAATCATTATCAATTAATATGAATGATGTATCAAGTGAAATAAATTTAATTGATAGTGCTACAAAAAATATAAATTCATTAGCAATTGATACTAATAATTTAAGTAAAAAAGGTCTTACTATGATTAAAACGATTATTGAAAAGTCAAATCAAACTAGAGTAAGTACTATGAGGGTTAGCAACGTAGTTTCTAATGTTGTAGAAAGTGTCCAAAGTATAGCACTTATGAATGAAGCAATAGCTAAAATTACTGAACAAACTAATCTTTTAGCATTAAATGCAGCAATAGAGGCAGCAAGAGCAGGAGAAGCGGGAAGGGGATTTGCAGTTGTTGCAGATGAAATAAGAAAATTAGCAGAGCAAACAGCTGATTCAGCTAAAGAAATTGATACAATAATAAAAGAAGTGGCTAATAATGTAGAAACAGCATCATCAGAAGTTCAAGAAACTAATAAGACAGTAGAAAGTCAAGAGGAGTCAGTGTTAAAAGCTCAATCTATATTTAATGATATAATACATTCTGTAAATAATTTAACTAATAAGATTAAAGAGATTGGTGTAGCTATTCATGGAGTTACTAATAAGAAAGACAATATTGTAAGTCAAGTAGAAAACTTATCAGCAATAACAGAACAAACAGCTGCTGGTGCACAACAAGTTTCAGCTTCTACTGAAGAAGTTTCTAAATCTTCAGAGGAATTCGTTGAATATGCTAATAAATTAAAAGAGTTATCTGATGAGTTAGGTGAAGAAATAAGACAATTTAAACTTAAATAAAAATAGAAGCCTTTATAGGCTTCTATTTAAAATGCTTTAGGAATGAATCCAACTTTCTTTTGCATTTTTCTTAAAGTTTTATTTGCCATATAAGACGCTTTTTTAGCACCTTCTGAATAAATTTCTTCAAGTTTTTTCTTATCTTTTAAGAATTCTTTAACTTTTTCTTGGACTGGAACTAATTCCTCAATTACAGCATCAGCTACATCATTTTTAAGTTCTGCATAACCTTTATCTACATAGTTTGCAACTAATGATGCAGGCTCAACACCTTTTATAGTTCCTAATATGTTTAATAAATTTTTAACACCAGGTTGATCATCAGTGTAGTTTACTATACCAAGGCTATCTGTTACAGATTTGCTGATTTTTCTTTTGATAACATCTGGTGGATCCATGATTAATATAAATCCATTAGGATTATCATCTGATTTTGACATCTTCTTTAATGGATCTTGAAGACTCATTATTTTTGCACCAGCTTTTGGAATGTATGGATCTGGAATTTTAAAGGTATCGCTATAAGTATTATTAAATCTTGCAGCAATATCTCTTGATAATTCTAAATGTTGTTTTTGATCAGCACCAACTGGAACTAAATCTGTATTATATAAAAGTATGTCTGCAGCCATTAATACTGGATAATTAAATAAACCAGCGCCTATTGAGTCACCATACTTTTGAGATTTATCTTTATATTGAGTCATTCTACCAAGCTCACCCATGTAAGTATTACAAGTAAGTATCCATGAAGCTTCTGCATGAGCTGATACATGAGATTGTATAAATAATGTATTCTTATTTGGATCTATTCCTGCAGCAAGATATATGGATAATAATTCTAAAGTTCTTCTTCTTAAATCAGCAGGTTTTTGACGTACTGTTATAGCATGTAAATCAACCACGCAATAATAGGTTTCGAATTCATCTTGCAATTTCACCCAATTCTTTAAGGCTCCAAGGTAATTTCCTAAAGTTAAATCACCAGAAGGTTGAATACCACTAAATATTACTTTTTTGCTTTCAACTGTGTTTTCTGACATAAAAACCCCTCTTTCTAAGGTACATAATAATACTTATATTATAGGTATTGCATAGATGTAAGTCAATTATTACAATAATTAGTACTTTAAATGTTATTTAAAATATATAAATTAACCCCAAAATTTAATGTTAAAAATACGTGTGAAATGTTGGGGAAACTAAACTTAGATGTAATATGTAGAAATATTTTCTATGTAATTACTAATTATATTTTAAAAATTGTATGGATACATTTGCAGATGGGAAAGTTAAAATATATAATAATCTCATTAAATTTATTTTAGGGGGAAAAAATTATGCAAAGTGAAAGTAAAACTTTAAATGTTAAAGAACTAGTGCTAATGGGGCTTATGATAGCATTAGTATATTTAGCGGGTAGTATAATCAAAATTCCATCACTTGGAGGTTTTGTTCACATTGGGGATTGCATGGTATTTTTATCGGTAATATTACTTGGGAAGAAAAAAGGGGCCGTATCAAGTGGATTAGGAATGTTTCTTGTTGATGTATTAGGTGGTTATTATTTATGGGCACCATTTACTTTAATTATTAAAGGTGCAATGGCTTATATTGCTGGATATATTTTAGAAAAAATAAAAAGTAACAATTCTTTTGTAAATAATACAGTAGCATTTGCTATTAGTGGAGTTTTTATGATTATAGGTTATTTTGTTGCTGGAACAATTATGGCGGGATTTTTAACTGAAAAAGCAGGAATACTTCAAGGTTTAATATATGCTTCAAAAGATATAGTAGGTAATATAATTCAAGTTACAACAGGAATAGTTATAGCACTACCTTTAAGTGGGATACTAATAAAAGCTAAAAAAGCAGTGTTAAATTAAGCTTTATTTTAGGTATTAGTGATATATGCATAAGTAAAGTAGACTGAGTAATTTACTGCCAATTCGCGTTTATGCTAAAATGTTAATTGACTTAAAATAAACCTTAATATTATATTGTAAAATAAAAATCGGATAATAAATATTTATTATCCGATTTTTATATATGATGAATTTAACAATTTAATTTACAATATTTTTTTATTTGAATTAATTTTTAATTTTATTGAAATTATAAAAGAGGAGATAAGTGGTATCAATAGTAGTAAAACTATTGATGACAATTCAAAATATTTTAAAGAATGAAATAGTATATAGTTATTGTTTGAAACTAAGTAAGATAATATAAAAACTATAACTAAAAATATACTGAAGAATACTTTTTTACTTTTTATTTTATCGTGATAAATTAAAAATATTGCATATCCAGATAAGATATATTTAATAAAAAAACCTATAACAATTCTAAAAATATAAAAGAATTCACCAAATTCTATAAATTCTAATGTCTGAATTATATCTGATTGAATAAATCCAGGGTAAAATATATTAGCTGATCTTTCAGCTCCTAATGTAGCAATGACTCCAATAGTAGAAAATATTGTTATAATTGAAACAATTAAGAGTGAAATCAGAGTATTCTTTTTTAAATCTTTCTTACTATTTAGTAATTTTAAATAAGGAAGAAGAATACAGATTGATGATAGAGATCCTAATAAAAACAGTATACATTTTATTGAGTCTATATTTAAATCATTATGTAAAATCGGAAAAATATATCTATAATTTTTATAAGGTTCAATTAAAACAGCAAGTATCCCATCATTTAATAATAAAAGAGAAAAGGCAACTGTAACAAACACTAATATTGAAGAAAATTTTCTTGTTAATAAATAAATACTAGGAACAAGAAATAATAACAGATAATATCCAATAGGGGATTCTAAAAATAAATTTGTATATATAAAATTAGATTCTATTGATGTGCTTTCTATGGCATTTAATAATAGTCCAATTGAAAATAAAAATAAAAATGTATTTGCTATAGGCTTAGGTAAATATTTTTTCATTGATTTTACTAAATCGGGACTATCTAATTTATTTAATGTGTTTATTATAAAATAAAAAAATAATATCAAAATTAATAATGATATTAATAAATATATCCAAGTATCTTGTTTACCATATTTTATAAAGAATGAACTATAGGTTCTAAGGCTAATTAATGTAGTTGCTAATATTAAAATTATGCAATGTTTAGTTGATAAATAGTTTTTCATTCAAGATTCGCCCCTTTTAAGTGCTATATATAATAATTTATAAATTTACCATATTGATTAAATAATGACTCAAATTATATTTTGATTATTTTTATCAAAATAATACCTTGATTTTAGTATTAACAAAAAAATGAATATTAAACCATTTAAGAGAGATAATATTTTTAGGTGATGTATTTATGAATGAAAATTTAAATTACTTAAAAAAAAGATTTGAGAAAGCATTTGATGTAAAGTATAGGGATGTTGATACTAAGCTTGGAAAAGCAACTTTGATATTTATTGATACATTGTGTAATTCACAATTTATAAGTGATTATATTGTAAGTCCACTGAAAAATTATAGCTATGAATGTAAGTCTTTAGATGATATTGTCACCAAGGTATTAGAAATTAATATAGTTGGTAATGTTAAAGATTTGGATGATGCAGTATTACATATATTATCAGGAGATATAGTATTAACATTTGAAAATGAAGAAAAAATGATTTTCTGTGAGGTAAAGGGGTTTCCGACTAGAGGTATAAGTATTCCTGTTACAGAATCAGTAGTAAAGGGTCCACGAGAAGGATTTAATGAATTATTTGTTAATAGTATTTCATTAATAAGAAGAAAAATCAAGAATTCAGATTTAAAATTTGAGCCTTTATATGTTGGAGAAAAATCACAAACAGTTGTATGTTTGTGTTACATAGAAGGGGTGGCACCAGAGTACTTAATAAATGAAGTTAAAGAAACAATCAATAATTTACATTTAGACTTTATATTAGACACTAATTATATAGAAGCTAAACTAAGAAAGAAAGATTCATTATTTGATACTGTTGGATATACAGAAAAGCCGGATGAAGTAGCAGCTAAAATAATGGAGGGAAGAGTAGCAGTATTAGTAGATGGAACACCATTTGTACTAACAATTCCATATTTCTTTTTAGAAAATTTTCAAACTCCAGATGATTATTATTTAAATAGACTTTTTGTTAATTTTTTAAGAATACTAAGGTGGCTTGCATTTTTCTTAGCTACATTTATGCCAGGATTATATATAGCTGTTGTTACACATCATTTTTCATTACTAACACCAATGTTTACATTTAGATTAGCTGTTGCAAGAGCTGGTGTGCCATTTCCAACAGTTTTTGAAGTTATAATAATGATGCTAGCTTTCCAACTTATTAAAGAAGCAGGTTTAAGATTGCCACAACCAATTGGTGGAGCTATGAGTATAGTTTCGGCATTAATACTTGGAGATGCAGCAGTAGGAGCAGGTATAGCATCAAGAATAACAATTATTATAGTTGCATTAAGTACGTTAAGTTACTTCTTGATTCCTAAAATATATGGAGCAATTTCTATTTGGTCAATAGGTGTTGTAATACTTAGTGCATTCTTTGGATTGCCGGGATTTTTTATGTCATTTGTAATTTTATTAAGCGATATATCAGATTTAGAAACAGGTGGATATCCATTCTTATTTCCTATTGCAACAGATACAACTTATAAATTTAGAGATACAATCTTTAGAGGTAGATTAAGTAAAATTTCTAAGACAATAATAGGAAAGGAGAAAAATAATGAAAATTAAAAGAGCTTTTATAATTTTATTAGTAATTTTAATGTCCTTTTCTATGGTTTCATGTTTTAACTATCACGATATAAATAAGGTGACTTTTGTAACAAGTATTATATTTGATGAAGATGAAAATTCTAATGTTGTTTTGTACTTAGATTGTGTTAAAGCATTTAGAAATGCCAATGAGAGTATTGAAAAAGGAAAAAGATTAATATATAAGGGTGAAGGTAAAACTGCTTTAGAAGCAATTAGAGATGTTAACATGGCAGCTAGCTTTAAACTAAATTTCACTCAAAATAGAGCATATATTTTTACTGGTAATGCTGTTAAAAATGGAATAAAAAAATATATAGATTTAATAAATAATGATCCTGAATTTCCAATAACACCTAATATGTTCGCTTATTTTGATGATGTTGATAAACTTTTAGAATTATCAAGTAGTGACGAAGAGTATTTAGGGTTATTTTTAGATGATTTAGTAGGAAAAAATGAAAATTCATCAAAAGTAATAAAGTTAAATACAAATACTTATATGATTCAAAGATTATTGCCTAACAATTTATCTATTATAAGTACATTAAAATTAAAGGAAG
This sequence comes from uncultured Clostridium sp., assembly GCF_963527835.1. Lineage (GTDB taxonomy): Bacteria > Bacillota > Clostridia > Clostridiales > Clostridiaceae > Clostridium. The sequence continues at coordinate 16,489 of NZ_CAURTC010000036.1, forward strand.
ATGCACGTGATAAAAAAATAGAATTAGGTGGTGGGACAATAATTCAAAATGATAGGATGATTGGAAAAATAGATACACTAAATACTTTAAGTTATAATCTTTTAACTAATAATATTGAGAGTGGAATATTAGAAGTTGTAAATCCAAATGCAAAGAATAATTTTATAACATTAAAAATACTAGATTCTAAGATAAAAACATCTGTAGATTATTCTAATGACAAAATAGTATTAAATAAAAAACTTAAGTTAAAAACTAATATTGCTGAATCACAAAGTAAATTTATGGTGGATAAAGAGTTTATAAATAGTATTTGTGAATTAGAGGAAGAAAGTATAAAATTACATTTAAAACATACATTTAATGAGTATAGAGAAAAAAATGTGGATATATTACAAGTAATGAATTTGTTAAATCAAAAATATGGATATGAAAAAGAAGAGGACTATTTATCTAAAGTAGAACTTAATGTTGAGGTAGATATAGATATAGATGGAAGCGGAAGAACTAAAAATAGCTTATAGATAAGAATCAAACCATGTTTTAAGTTAAAGCATTAATTTTATAATAAGTATAAAATTATAAGTAAATTAACTTTAAGCATGGTTTTGGTTTTAATTAAGTACTTTGCTTGTGCATATATGAACACTAACATAAAACAAAGTCTAATTATTAACTTTTGAATTGTTGCCAAAATATAAGGATAACGATATACTATAAATATTGTAAGTTAAATGTATATAATAGTAGATAATTGAACTTAGTTCAATAATTTAGGAGGTTTATAGTAATGGCAAATGTATTAGATGAGTTACTTGATCGTGGGTACATAAAACAATTTACTCATGAAGAAGAAACAAGAAAATTATTAGAAAATGAGAAAGTAACTTTTTATATAGGATTTGATCCAACAGCAGATAGTTTACATGTAGGTCACTTTATAGCGATGATGTTTATGGCTCATATGCAAAGAGCTGGACATAGACCAATAGCTTTATTAGGCGGCGGAACAGCAATGGTTGGAGATCCAAGTGGTAAGACTGACATGAGAAAAATGCTTACTAAGGAACAAATACAACATAATGTTGATTCTATAAAAAAACAAATGGAAAGATTTATAGACTTTTCTGATGATAAAGCTTTAATAGTAAACAATGCAGATTGGTTATTAGATCTTAATTATGTTGACTTTTTAAGAGAAGTAGGAGTTCATTTCTCAGTTAATAGAATGTTAAGTGCAGAATGTTTTAAACAAAGATTAGAAAAAGGATTATCATTCTTAGAATTTAACTATATGTTAATGCAAGGATATGATTTTTATGTTTTAAATCAAAAATATGGATGTAAGATGGAACTTGGTGGAGATGATCAATGGTCTAACATGATTGCTGGTGTTGAACTTGTAAGAAGAAAAGCACAAGGCGATGCAATGGCTATGACTTGTACATTATTAACTAATAGTCAAGGACAAAAAATGGGTAAAACTGTTGGTGGAGCATTATGGCTTGATGCTGACAAAGTATCTCCATTTGACTTCTATCAATATTGGAGAAATGTTGATGATGCAGATGTAGAAAAATGTTTAGCATTATTAACTTTCTTACCAATGGATGAAGTAAGAAGATTAGGTGCTTTAGAAGGTGCTGAAATTAATGGAGCTAAGAAAATTCTTGCTTATGAAGTTACAAAACTTGTTCATGGAGAAGAAGAAGCAAAAAAAGCAGAAGAAGCTGCTAATGCTTTATTCTCAGGTGGTGCTGACATGTCAAATGTACCGACAGTAACTATAGCTAAAGAAGACTTAGGTTCAACAGTTTTAGACGTAATAGCTAAGACTAAAATAGTTCCATCTAAAAAAGAAGGAAGAAGATTAATAGAACAAGGTGGTTTATCTATTAATGGAGAAAAGATCACTGATTTAACAAGAACATTAAATGACGATGATTTTAGAGATGGATCTGCCCTAATAAAAAGAGGTAAGAAAAATTATAATAAAATAGAAGTACAATAGTAAAATTATTGTCTTAAAAATAACATATTATAATGAAAAAATAGGATTTGAAAAATTATTTCAAATCCTATTTTTTTAGGTAATTTAATGGTTGTTAAGATTCTGATATATAATAAATATATTTCTTTGTATGTTAATTTATTCATTATTATAACGATAAATAAATAGTATAAGTTAGAAAAAAATAATTTTATAGTTTATTGAACATATAGATTAATTATTATGCTATGTTAAAAAATAGTGCTGAGATTGTAGAATAAAGCTTGTGGAGAGAATTTTAAAAAGTAAATTCTAAAATCACTATGCCATTATACTAAAATGTTAACATTAACATAAAACAGAGCTAATTATTAAAGGGGGGAGAATAAGAAAAAATGCCAGGTATTTGGAATGTAAATAATGCTTATAATAATAGTAATACGAGAAAATTCTCTAGTAAATTAACATTTTCAGTAGGAGAAAAGTTTAGCGGTAGAATCGTATCTAAGGGGGAAGGTAAAGATGTCACTATAAGATTATCAGATGGATGGCAATTTATTGCAGAACTTGATGGGAACATAAACTTAGATGACCTTAAGCTAGTAAATTTTCAAGTAGAAGATTTTAAGGACGGAAAATTAAAATTAAAATTAGTACCTAATGAACAAAAAGGTGAAGAAGTTTCTAATGAGGTATTTAAGGATGTAATTGATAAGGAAGGTTTATCTAAAGAAGATATAAATATATTAGAAAAAATGATTAAACATAATATCCCATTAACGAAGGATAATATAAATAAAATCAAAGGATTAATTCAATTTAATGAAAATATAAATTTGAGTTCAGATAATATAGATGATTTCATACAAAATTTTCTTGAAAGTAGAGGTGTTGATATAAACACTCCTAAGGGAGAGTTTATAAAACAGAATCTCGTAGAATTTTTTAGTAATTTTAAAAATATGTCAAGTGATGAAATATTATTATTTTTAGAAAACAATATAGAATTTTCAACAGAAAATATAAAATGTTTTAATGAACTCTTTAATGGAAATTTATCAATAGAAAAATTATTATATAAATTATCTCAGGAGTTAGATAATTCGCAATCAAATTTAAAAGATATACAAAATAAAGAGATAATAAATGATAAAGAATATTTAAATAAAGAAAATATAAATAATGAATTTTTAAAAAATAGTAATAAAAGTTCATTAATATCTAAAATATATGATTCAAATGATGTTTCAAAGAATAAAGTTAGTGTTGTATCATTATTAAAAAGTATTACTGGTGATAATGAAAGAATTTTTAATGATTATTTAAATGATGTAATTAATTCTAGAGCTGAGAATTTAACAACGAAAGAATTTAACAGATTAATATCATTAACATCAAAATTTGAAGATAATGATATAGTAAATATAATTAAAAATGAATTATCAGCTAAGGGATTATCCGATGAAAGTATAAAATCTAATGGTTTAGAAAGTAAGTTTATAGATGGAAAGAATTTATTAGAGAATACTTTAGGAAAAATTTTAAATAAAGAAATAAATTTAACTGATGAAGAATTTAAAAGGTTTAATGATCTTATTAAATATAAATTACAAACTAACATAAATGAAACTGATGTAAAATCAGAACCATTTATGCTTGATAAAAGTCAAACTTCTCAATTAAAACCTGATTTTAATAATTTATATTCAAAAGATATTGAAAATTTCTCAAATAAAGATTTAATAAAGCAAGAAATGGTAAATAAATTTAATGAAGTAAGAGATATTGTAAAAGATATAATAAATAATATTGATAATAAAGTAGCTGGGTATGAAAAAGTAATGGAAATGATAAAAGGTAATATTGGAGAATTTAAAATATTTAATTCTATAAGTGAACAGTATTATTACTTAAATTTCCAAGTTCCTGTTAATTCAGAAGAATATCCATGTAAACTAATTATAAAAGACAACAGAAAAGATGGAAAGAAAATAGATAAAACTAATGTAAAAATGGTTGTTAATGTTAAAACCATACATTTAGGTGATGTTGATGGATATTTAACATTGAAAGACAATAGAATAGATATAAATTTAAAGTGTGATAATAAGTATGTAGATGTATTAAGTAAAAATAAAAGTAAATTAAAATCCGGATTAGAGACATTAGGATTACTTACAGAAGTTAGTGTTTCATTGAGAGAAGAACCTATTAACTTAGTAACTTGTGGCAAATTTTTTAATGATTTAAGTATCTCAAATATTGATATTAAGGTATAATAAAGTAGATATATTTTGAGCGTAAATTGTTTATGGAGTGAGTATATATGACTGAAAGAAAAAAAGCAGCAGCTCTTAAATATGAATTAAATAATACTGAAGCTCCAATTATAGCAGCATCAGGAATGGGACATATTGCAGACAAAATAATAGAAAAAGCACAAGAAAATGAAGTTCCCATAGTTTATAATAAAGAGTTAGCAAATTTGTTATGTAACGTTGATGTTGGAGATGAAATACCAACAGAGTTGTACGAAGCGGTTGCTCATGTAATAGCATTTGTAACTGATATAGATAAAACACTATAATTGTGTAAAAAATAGAAAGGTGATAAATAATGGCACTTTATACTATTTCAGATTTGCATTTAGCAATGAATGTTGAAAAGCCAATGGATATATTTGGAGAAAATTGGGCGAATCACTGTGAAAAAATAAAGAAAAATTGGCTAGAAAAAGTTAAAGATGATGATATGGTGTTAATAGCAGGAGATATTTCATGGTCACTTAAGGAAAGTGACAGCAAATTTGATTTAGATTGGATAGATTCTTTACCAGGTAAGAAAATTATAAGTAAAGGAAATCATGACTATTGGTGGGGAAGTATATCTAAATTAAATAAACTATATGAAAATACAAAATTTCTTCAAAATAACTTTTATACTTATAAAAATTATGCGATTTGTGGTACTAGAGGTTGGATTTGTCCAGGCGGAGACAAGTATTCATCGAAGGACGAAAAAATTTATAGTAGAGAACAAATAAGATTAAAATTATCTTTAGAGGAAGCAAAAAGTAATGGATATGAAGATATTATAGTTATGATTCATTATCCACCAACCAATGATAAATTTGAAAAATCAGCTTTTTTAGAAATATTTAAAGAATATGGTGTAAAGAAAGTTATATACGGACATTTACACGGACCATCATTAAAAGGCAATCTATTAAATGGTGACTTAGATGGAATAGAATATATATTATCTTCAGCAGATTATCTTGATTTTAATCCAAAGCTGATTATAGAATAAAGATGTTGAAAAAATATTTTTTCAACATCTTTATTTTTGGCTATGTTTTAGCAGTGTGTTGATATATGCATAAGCAAAGTGGACGTAATAATTGAACTTTACCTATTGCATATATCAACACATATTTAAAACACAGCCTTATTTTCATATATTATATATTTTTAGATAAATAATTCAGTATATTATTGAAAGAATCTGATTAAGTATCTAATTTAGATGCAATTTCTTTAGTTAATTCAAAATTTTTTCTTTCAATATCATTTACTTTTTAACAGAATTAATAACAGCATCTTTTTTATTTTAAGTGGTTGTAAGATTTCCTATGTAAGTTGTAATTTTACAAATAGTTTATAAAATTATTTTAAAATGATAGTCATTAAGAACCATTTAGATATCAGATGTATAAGTTAATATAAGTAGTAATAATTTTATAGGGAGAACATTTTGGGAAAAGGATATATATTAGTAAGACTATTTAAGTTTAAGGATGCTTTGCCTAATACAAAAGGAAAACTTATAATTACTAATGCTGAAAATGGAGAAATAGTATATGAGAAAGATGATGCTTTTGATATTAGCGGAAGAAGTGAATTTATAGAAGTAATAACACCAGAAAAAAGTTTATCTCAACAACCATATGAAGAAGGAGTTATTCCATATGGTATATATAATATAGATATATTGCCTGAAAATTTTGACGAAGTCATTATTGAAGGTGTAAGTGTTTTTGAGACAATTACGTCCATACAAAATATTGAGCTTGTTGAAGAAGGTGAAGAGAGCGCTTTTAATGTTTCAGCAGAAAAAATTATTATTCCACCAGAACAGCTTGTATTTAATGCCAAAAGAGATAAACAAGTGGGGACTATGATTCAGCCATTAGTTTTAGAAAGGCCATATATACCTGAATTTATTGTTGTACATTTAGGTCCACCAAGTGTACCTGCTGAGAATGTAACAGTAGGATTTGTAGATTATATTAAAAATGTTGCTTCAAGTGAAATATACCCAACATGGCCTGAAGAATCATTAAAAGCCAATATATATTGCCAAATATCATTCGCATTAAATAGAATTTATACAGAATGGTATAGAGGTAAGGGATATTCATTTCAAATTACTAATTCAACTGCATATGATCAATATTTTATAAAGGGTAGAAATATATTTGATAATATAAGTAAAATAGTAGACGAAATTTTTAGTGAATATATAGTAACTATTGGTAATAAAACACCGTTTTTTGCACAATATTGTAGTGGTACAACAGTTACGTGTGATGGATTATCACAATGGGGAACTGTAGATTTAGCAAATGCAGGTATGCAGGCTTTAGATATTATTAGATATTATTTTGGTTATGATAAAGATTTAGTTAGAGCAACTATGATTGAAGGAATACCCGAATCTTATCCAGGAACATCACTTAGACTTAATGATGAAAATAGTAATGTTAAGGTTATACAAAAACAATTAAATAGGATATCTAAAAATTTCCCTGCAATACCTAAAATACCATATGAGAATGGAAAGTTTGATAAATCAACTGAAGATGCAGTAAAAGTGTTTCAGAAAGTTTTTAATCTTGTCCAAGATGGAATTGTAGGAAGAGCTACTTGGTATAGAATATCCTCTATTTATGTTGGGGTAAGAAGATTAGCAGAGCTTGAGCAAGAACCAGACATAGAGGAAGAAAATCTACCACCAGATTTAGAAGGGGAATACCCAGGATATTTATTAAGGTATGGTTCTAGAGGAGAAAAAGTTAGAGAAATGCAGACGTATCTATCAGTTATATCAAAATCATATAATATACCAAGTATCAATGCAGATGGAATATTTGGAGATATGACAAAAGATGCTGTTATAGCTTTTCAGAGATTATTTGGATTAGTTCCAGACGGAATAGTAGGGGTAAATACCTGGAATAAAATATATTCTGTATATAAAGATTTATATAAAGAAGCGGAAGAACAAGAATTTGATGGAAAATATCCAGGTTATTTATTAAGATATGGGTCAAGGGGAGAAAAGGTTAGAGAAATTCAGACATATCTATCAGTTATATCAAGATCATATAATATACCAAGTATCAATGCAGATGGAATATTTGGAGATATGACAAGGAATGCTGTATTATCTTTTCAAAGATTATTTGGATTAGCTCAGGATGGGATAGTAGGATTAAATACTTGGAACAAAATATATGAGATTTACAGGAGTTTGAAAAGACCTAGTAGAGTAGCGAGGATTTATTCGGCTGATTATCCAGGATATGTACTAAAAGAAGGTTTATACGGTGATGATGTTAAATGGGTACAAACGTATTTAAATGCCATATCTAAATTTTATAAAGAGATACCTGAGATAAAGGTAGATGGAGTGTTTAATAAAAGAACCAAAAATGCTGTAATAGATTTTCAAAAAACTTTTGAATTGAATCCAGATGGAAAGATTGGCGTAAATGACTGGAATAAATTAATATCAGTATATAATAGCTTGGCTGGTGAAAAAAATATTAATGAACCTGATATATTATATGGTTATCCAGGTTTTGATTTAGAATTAGGAGATGAAGATGGGTATGTCACAGTTTTACAAAAGTATATAAATGTTCTTGCTAAAAACAACTATATATCAAATCAAATTATAGAAAATGGTATATTTGATAAGAAAACTGAAAATGCAGTTAAAGAACTACAGGAAGAATTCAGAATAAAAGTAACAGGAGTAGTTGATAAGATTACTTGGGATAAAATATCATCATTATATGAAATTTTATATACTGGTAAAGTATTTAAAAGGAATAGAAAGTAAAAATTAAATTTTTAATTTATACTGTTTATATTCTGTAAATAAAAACATTCTTCATTTTTAAAATATGCTTTTTGCAATTTTGAATTTATTTTAGTAACAAGAAGAAAAGATGTGACATAGTCTACATCTTTTCTTTTTATTAATTTTAAATCAATAAATTGTAAATTAAATATATTATTTAGAAATATTTTTACTTAAGTTGTCTAATGTATCGTTAAATTTATCTAAAGAATCTGATTGAGTATCTAATTTAGATGCAATTTCTTGAGTTAATTCAGAATTTTTTCTTGCAATATCATTTACTTTTTCAACACAATCAATAACATCGTCTTTTTTACTTGAAGCAGTTGTAAGATTTCCTATACAAGTTGTAATTTCATCAATAGTTTCTTCTATAGAGGATTTAATATTATTAAAACTACCTTTTGTAGCACTTAATGAAGTATGTTGAACAGCTAAAGCAGAATTACCAGAATTCATAGCTTCTGACGCTTGAATTATATCTTTTTTAATTTCTTCTAATATATCTGTTATGCTTTGAACAGCTAATTTTGAGTTTTCTGCAAGCTTTCTTACTTCACCAGCAACAACTGAGAATCCTTTACCAGCTTCACCAGCTCGTGCAGCTTCTATTGCAGCATTTAATGATAAAAGATTTGTTTGACTAGCTATTTGACTGATAGAATCAGTTATCATATTTACAGATTCTAATTTACTAACTAAAGCATTTATAGTTTTAGTTGAGACTGTAAACATATGTTGCAATTCATTTAATGACGTATCTAAATTTTCTATTGATACAATTCCATTATCAGCTACTTTATCTGTATCTAATACTTGTCCATGAACATTAGTAACGTTTAACGCTAATTCCTCCATATTAGATCTAAAATCATGTAGTAGATTTGTTGCATGATTTGCTTCATGATTTTCAGACATTGATAAGTTTGCTAAATGTGATACTGATGAATTAATATCATTAATAGAGTTATGAATTCTAGAACTTTCACTTTTTAATTCAGAAAGTCCTGTACCTATTTTTCTAATTTCTGAATTATCATTAGTTTGTGGTAAATTGATATTTTGCGTATTTTCTAAAGTCGTATTTTCTGTATACTTTTTGTTTTGAAAAAATCTCATAAGATTTTATCCTCCTTTATTTATACTTATAAAGTCTCTAATTATATTAATTATCGCTCGCTTTTATTAAATCTCGACCATTTCTAGCTAATTCTTTTATTTTATATGAAGCTCCAATAGTTGTTATAGCTTTAGAATACCATATAAGAGCATCTGAATTATTACTAAGTCGTCTATTTAGTTCTCCTAAAAGATACATTGTAGAATCACGTTGAAGACCATACATAGGAAATGATTCTACAATGTATGCTTCATTAAAACCTTTTAATGCTTTTTTCAAAAAATCCAATTCGTTGTTTATATCATCTAAAAGTCTATACATCCAAGCAATTTTTAAAGAAATCATAGCTTTATTACTATAATTAGAATTTAAAATTACAGAATTTACTAAAGCAAGTTTGTAACGCTGAACAGCAATACTTGCAGTGATTATATCTGGATAATCTCTAGGTTTCCATAAAGGTTTTATCTTTTCTAAAACAATTTTTTTCTCATGTTTTTTTATTTTAAAAAAATCTACTTTCATAGAAGCATATCCACAATTGTTACAAATCCATATATCATAAAAATAAGGATTTGATGAAGAATATCTTATAAAAAAATCAGAGTCTTTAGACAGTATCCTTGGTGAATTAACTTTAACAGCACTAACCTTAAATTTATATTCACATACAGGACAATGTAATTGTTTTAGAAATAAATGTTTTCTTATTTCTTCTTCACACACTTTATTTCACCTCAATATAAATTACATGTCAAATTACAATTTATTTTTATTAAATTTATAATTTTACCCATTAAATTATACCACAATATACTATTAAAAAAAATAATTCTAATTAGATAAATAATTACACATAATCTAAAGTTTTTGATATAATAAATATGAATGATATTTAAAAGGATGGTATTTATGGCAATAAACGATTGGAAAAGTTTTTTAATGCCGTATGAGCAAGCAGTAGAGGAACTTAAGGTAAAATTAAAGTCTATAAGAAAAGAATATAGAAGAAAAAATGAATATTCACCTATAGAGTTTGTTACTGGCAGAGTAAAAGAAGTTTCTAGTATATTAGAAAAAGCTAATAAATTTGAAATACCTATAGATCAAGTTAGATATGAATTAGAAGACATAGCTGGAATAAGAATAATGTGTCAATTTGTAGATGATATAACTAAAGTCGTAGAATTATTGCGTGGAAGAAAGGACATGCAAATTCTTTATGAAAAAGACTATGTTAAAAATGTAAAAGAAAGTGGTTATAGAAGCTACCACATGATAATAAAGTATCAAGTAAATATGGCAGAAGGACCAGTAGATATTCTCGCAGAGTTCCAGATTAGAACTTTGGCTATGAATTTTTGGGCTACTATTGAACACTCGCTTAATTATAAATATAAACAAAACATACCTACTCAGTTGAAAGAAAAACTTAAAAGTTCAGCTGATGCAGCTTTTAAATTAGATGAAGAAATGCTACAAATAAAAGATGAAATAAAAGATGCCCAAAAAATTTTTGAAGTAAAATCTAGCATAATTTCAAATATTATGAACTCTTTATTGACTTTAAGCTCATTAGGTAAGGAAGCAGAAGCAGCAAGACATGAAAAAACTTTAAATAAACTTATTCAATACGGAGAAATTTGGGAATTGGATAACTTATTATTTTATGTAAAAAAAGATGTTGAAAAATATAGAGAATAATATTAAAGCTATGTTTGATAGTATGTCAAACATAGCTTTAATAATAGGTAAAATTTTAAAAGAAAGGATTATATAACTATGATAGGAAAACAATTGCTAAAAAAGTTAAAAGAAAATCCAGAATATATTAAAGAAATTAGAGATGTAAATGATGAACTTAATTTATTTATAGTTAGAAACAATGCAAATAATATAAAATATATTGAAAATCCAAGTAAAGAAGTTCAATTAGAGGCAATAAAAAGTAGCCCATTGTCTATACAATATATTAACAATGTCTATGAAGATGTTGGCATTATTTGTGTAAAAGCATTATGGAATTCACTAAAATATATAAAAAATCCAACAGAAAAAATAATAAGAGAAGCGATTAAGACAAAAGGTTGGGCAATACAGTTTGTAAAAGATCAAAGTCAAGAATTGCAATTACTAGCAGTTGCAAAAGATCATGATGCTATTAAGTATATAGATAATCCATCAGAAGAAGTTCAATTAAAAGCTATTGAAAATTATTATGCAGCGATTAGGTATATAAAGCATCCAACATTAAATGCAAAGATTGCATCTATTATGTCACATGAAGAGGGCATAAATTATATATCTAATTATGATTTGGATGAAATGAAATTATTTATTTATAAAAATATAAGTGTGGTTAAATATATATATGAAAATATAGATATAGATTTAGTTATAGAAGTTGTAATGGACAAAATAAAAGATGAAAATATAGAAGAAAAATATATGAGAGATTTTTTAGAACTAGAAATATTGGAAATGGATAAGGTTAGTTTTGTTTGGGAATATGGATCTAAAAATGCAAAGAAAATATTAGTTGATTATAAATTATCTATGTAAGTGTAATTTACGCATTTTAAATGAGAATTATAATTAATTTTAAATAATAAAATATATTTATTATTTTTATAACTCAGAGAAGTATTTAAAAATAAAGGGGAGGATATTTTGAATTATACAGAAACTTTAAAAACAGTCGATTTAGTTATGAATTCAAATGATGTGCCATTAATAATTGGAGAAAGCGGAATAGGAAAAACATCGTTAGTTAGAGATGTAGCTAAAAACAATGATTATTTGTTAGTTACTATAGATGCAAATCTTTTAAAAGAAGGTGAAATAGGTGGATTGCCTGTAGTAGAAAATAGAGAAGTAGTATATGCAACACATAATAAATTAATAGAGGTGAAAAATTTATTATGTAAAGATGATGTAAATGGAGTTATATTATTTATCGATGAGTTAAATAGATGTGACCATGCAGTTTCACAGGAACTTATGAATCTTATATTAAATAGAGAGATAAATGGTTATGTTTTAGATGAAAAAGTGAAGGTTATTGCAGCTATGAATCCATCAAATAAGTATGATGGATTTTCAGATAGTCAATATGAAGTAGTAGATATGGACCCAGCTCAAGAAGATAGATTTGTATGGTTAGAAATGCAATCAGATGTGAAGGAATGGATAAAATGGGGAATGAGTATAGATGGGAATATTCATGAACATATAATAGAATTTATATCTACATTTCCACAGTATTTACATACACCAAATTCAAATGAGAGTATAAAAGCAACTCCAAGAAGCTGGCATAGGATATCTAAAGCTTATGAGGTGTATTTAAATAACAAGGATAAATATGATTTAAATATATTTTTAAATACCGTGAGAGGAAATGTTGGATCTAATATATGTAATGATTTTGCTGATTTTATACTTCATATAAGAAAACCACTCATCAAAGTTGAAGATTTATTTGAAAATGAAATCTTAAGTTTTGATTTAAAGGAAAAGTTAGAAAATGAAAATCACTCAAGGTTATATATATTAGCTAAAAATGTAATCTTATTTGTAGAAAAAAATTCTTCAGAAAAAAATTTAATATTATTTTCAAAGGTGTTGGATTTATATCCTAGAGATTTAAGACTTGGAATAATGAAAGAAATTAAAAAAGACCATAAAGATGGCTTATATGAATTGTTATTAAATCAAGACGAATTTATAGAAAGCTTTTTTAACATATTTATTAAATAGGATATCTTTAGTAAGATGTTAATATGCATATAGGTAAAGCTTAGCAGAGTAGTTAAACTTAATAATACTAAAATGAGTATAGTTGCATTAAATAAACATGAATACAATTGAGAGGAGGAGTTATGTGGATTTTAATAATAAAAAAGAAGAACTTTTAAAAAAAGCGTATAATATAAAAAGTATTGATGAACTTGATAATATGTATATAAAGAGTTTTTTTGAACTAGTTGAACAGGTTATTCTTGATTTATTAGAAAGTGAAGATTCATTTTTTGGTCAATTTATGTTAAGAGTAAAAAGGCAAATAAGAATTGACTTGAAGTCTCCTATAGCTACTATTCCTAAAAGAAATGGATTTAATATGTGCTTTAATCCTATATTATTTTTACAATGTGAAAAGAAAGAAATGTCAGCATTATTTAAGCATGAAATTTATCATATAATGTATTCACATTTTTCTAGAGAGAGAAAAATGAAAGAAAGATTAAGCAAGGAAGCTATAAATACTGCACTAGATATTTCGATAAATCAATATATAAAAAATCTTCCACCTTGGAGCAAAAAGATTAATTCCATAAACATGGAGTATAACTTAAATTTAAAAGAAGATAGAAGTGCTGAGGAATATGCAGAAGAAATTTATAAATCAATTAAGTTAAGAATAAAGGAACCTAAAATTGACAAAGAAGAGTCATTAGATGAAATTAATTTAGAAAACGCTCATGATATATGGGAAGAAATAGATGTATCTCAAGAAGATATAGAAAGTTTAACTAAAAAGACAGCAATTAGCATATATGATGAAAATATGCCAAGTGATATTGAAGATATAATTTTAAGTTATAGCGAAAAATCAGAAATATCTTGGCAAAAAGTATTAAAAAATATATTACCATCTGTAAAAAGTGGTTATAAGAAAACTACAACTAGAAGAAATAGAAGACAACCTAATAGGTTAGATTTGAGGGGAAGATTACCTAAAAATGAATCTGAATTAATAGTTGCAATTGATATAAGTGCAAGTATGAGTGATGATACTTTACATAAAATTTTAGTTGAAATATTAGAGATAAGTAAAACTATAAATAATACTATAACAATAATAGAATGTGATGATACCATTAAAAGAGTGTATAAATTAAGAAGTGAAAAAGATATAAAAAAAAGATGCGAAAATAATGGGTCAACTGCTTTTACACCAGTATTTAAGTACATATTAGAAAATAATTTAAGAAATTCTGTGTTAATTTACTTTACAGATGGTGTAGGTGAAAAGGAATTGGATATAAAGCCGTTGAATAAAAGAATAATATGGGTGTTAATTGGTTCAGAAGAATTCTCATTAAAAAATAATTATGGAACAGTAAAAAGAATAAGTAGTGATAAAGAAGAAAAAATTGAGGGGAATGTTGGATTACGTATGGTTAATGCTGCAATACATGATTGGGCTAGATAACAAGTAAGTAATTAATTAAAAGACGCTATTTTAGCATATTATTGATATGTGCATAAGCAAAGTGGACTGAGTAATTGAAATTAGGAATACTAAAATGACTATAGTCCAATTTTAGCTTGCTCCCAATATAAAATTGAGACAAGCAGTAAATGTGACAATATTCATTGAGAATTCTCAAAGTTCAATTACAATGCCACTTGACCTATTGCATATATCAATAATCATTTAAAATATAGCTAAGTAAACAAGTAATTAAGTAATTAAGGAGGGGAAGTGTGAGTAAAAAATTTAAAGTAAAAGATTATGCAATTATTATAACCGTATTATTTACCATTAGCTTAATAATAAATATTTTTAGTTATGTTAACATACGAAATTATAAATATAGAATTGGAAAAGAATCTAAAATTAATATTGAAGGTGTAAGACAAAGAAATGAAAGCAATATGGATATTCTTAATATGAGCATAGATCAAAGATGTATAAAAAATGAAGAATTATTAAAGCTCTATAAGAATTATGAAATTATTGCAAATGATACAATAAAATTATGGGAACAGTATGGTGAATATAAAGCAAATAATTTTTCAAGATTTTCTAAAGAAATAGAAACTAAAAAAATAATACAAAATGATGTACATGGTAGAATAAAAGAATATATGTTTATTGTATTAAATGAAGCTATGAAAAATAGAGAATCTGGTTTAATGTTAAATGAAAATTATTTAAATGATTTTGTTGTTATGCAGGAATTATCAGAAAAAATATACAGTTATTTTGAAGATTTTAATTCTACAAAATTATTAAATTTTACTGGAGTAGATAGAGAAAAGAAAATTATTAGAAATAATTATTGGATTGATATGTTACAAGGGATATATGATATTAGTGCACAGTATTCAAGTATTCAATGGAGTGTAAGTGACACTGAAAATGTTAATAATATAGACATTATTAACGAAAGTAAATAAAAAAATACAACTACTTAAATTAAGTAGTTGTATTATATATATTAGTGACATCCACTACATGAACCACCACAGCCTCCAGCAGGAGCTATAACTGGTTTTAATGTAAGGCCTCTACCTTCATTTTCATTAGTAGAGAGTATTATAAAGCCACCAAATTCATCTATTAAAGTTTTTTCTGTGATGAAAGATACATCATTTACTTTTTCTACAACGTCAGTATCAGTAGCTTGAGATACTGAGATATTAAATATTGGACCGCTACAAGCAGCACCAGCAAAATTTATTCTAATATTAAAATCAGATATGTTATTATCATCTAAAAAACCTTTGAATTCATTATAAGCTTCTTCGCTTATAGTAATATTTTTCATATAAATCACCTACTTAAATTAAAATGATTAACAAATGTTAATGAATTAAGTATATCATACAAAATATAAAATAAAAAGATTATAAATTATCCAAATTATAGTTTTATAAGTAGAAAGTATGATATAATTTACCAGTAATTTATCTCTTTAAAGTATTAAGGTTAAAAGTTATAATTTTAAGTATTAAAAGGGTTTATATTATTAATAATAATTTATATAATAATTTTTATATTAGTTTTTAGAAGGGAAAAATTTATGAAACCATATAGTAAAGATTTTATAATAAAAGAAGTACAAGAATATAATTCTCTTATAAATGAATATACCCTTGGTTGTTATTCTATAAAAAAGAAAAGTAGTAAAGGAGTACGGCTTCAAGGATATATGTATGAAAATACACAAGAATATGATTTACCTATAATACAATTATTAAAAGATGATAAAAGTTTAATGCGTCTTACACCAAAGGAAATAGAGAGTTCTTATCAAGCAATAAAATTTGCTAAAGGCAAAGTTGGAATTGTGGGTCTTGGCCTTGGATATGTAGTAGATAAAATTGCAAATAAATCTAAGGTTAATGAAGTTATAGTATATGAAATTAGTGAAGAAGTAATAGAAATGTATAAGAAAAACTTTGGAACAAATAATAAAGTTAAGATTATACATGGAGATGCATTTAAAGCTAAATCAGAAAAATTTGATTTTTTCTATGTTGATATATATGAATATAAATTAGACGTAAGAGTAGTAGAAGATTATAATGCATTTAATAAATTGCATGAAATAGAAGAGTATTCATTTTGGGGAATGGAACATTTTCTTTTAAGTTGTAATTATGAAGAAGTTTTATGGGTATATATTCCAGAAAACTGGATTGAAATGAGTAAGAATTTATATGTATCTCTTGATACATCAGGGTATATAAAGAACTATAAACAGTTAGAAGAAGATAAAGTAAGAGATGTACTTAAAGAATTTAAGAAAATTTTAAATGATGATTTATAAATATAATTTAAGGTTATAAAAAATCTGTATATACTTTATGAGTTTTATAAAAACTTTTCAAGTATATACAGATTTTTTATTTAAATGAAATTTCAAAAAAATAATTATATTAAAAATTAATATTTAATTAAATAAAATATAATTATCTTTTGAAAATATAGCTATAAAAATAAAAAAATGTAAAATAATACACGGAAAAATATATAATTATGATTAAAATGAAACACTATGTTGAATTATTAGGAATATAATGTTAATATATATGAATGCAAAAAAATATATATGATAATAGCATACTTATTGAAAAATAGGGTCGCAAAGCTTATGAGTCTAAGGAAAAGTTATTTTCTATGATCGTCAGGTTACCAAGATATAATTAATTTAAATATATAATTTTAAGTTTTGGTATCTATGGTTCATAGATACTTTTTATTTTGTATAAGTTAAATAATAAATATATTTAATTTATTTTAAAAACTTAAAATTTAATTTAATTTAATAAAGTAAAAAACAGTAATTGACTTTTTAGAATACGTTTTACATACAATAAATTAGAGTAAAATAGTAATTTATAGAGTTGATTTATATTGCTTAAAGAAGAAAAATTAAATTTAAGAGGGGGGAGAAAATAATTATTAATTTATTTAATAATTATTAATAATCATGAAGAAAACAGACGAATTATTATATGAAATAGGAAATATTATTAATCACGGTATAGACAAGGAGGGCGTTATAAAAATTTTAGAAATTTTAAATTGCTCTATTCCAGTGGAAATATTAGATGAAATTAAGTTATATGGAGATTATTTGCCCAAAATTTCAGAGAATGGTATGTCGGATGAAAAAAGATATTTACATTTTTTATGGGATGTATTGGACAAGTCTCCAATGTGCCTTATAGCAAACTTTGCAATTCCATATAGAAGAATTTTAGCTAAAAAATTATTTAAGTCTTGTGGAAAAAATTTCATAGCAGAAGAAAATGTTAGATTTAATATACCAGATAACATTGAATTTGGTGATGATGTATTTATTAATAGAGGAACTTTTATAGATTCTAAAGGTGGAATTAAAATTGGAAATTTTGTTGGTATAGGAGAGGGCGTAACTATACTTACACATTCTCATAAAGAAGATAATCATTCATCAAGAGATTATGAAGAAGTAATAATAGAAGACTATGCTAAGATATATTCTAATGCAACAATACTTTTAGGAGTAAAAATTAAAAAGAAAGCTATAGTTGCAACTTGTTCTTTAGTAAATAAGGATGTTAAAGAGAATACAATAGTTGCAGGTATACCAGCAAAAGAATTTAGAGAAAGAAATACCTTTGGTAAAAGTGAATTAAATCATGTATGGCTTCATAATAAAAGTTTTCAAAATAAATAGAGATTTTTAATTGGAATTATATTTTAAATTGTTATTAGAGATTATAATTTAACAAATTTTATTGAATATAGAAAATTAAAATAAATATTATTAGGAGGATGATCATGAAAAATAAGATTGATGTTTATTTTAAGAAAGCATCTGTAAAATCTAAATTAATGTTAATAATTATACCAATAGTTGCTTTTGGATTATTGTTATTAACATCAATAACATATGGTTCTGCAAAAAATATGATACAAAAAGAATTAGTTAATCTTATGTCAGAAAGGGAAACAGAAGCTGTCAATAATATTGATACTTGGTTAAATTCAAGACTTTCAGAAGTTAAGGAATTAGCTCAAAGTCCTATATTAGAACGTGTTTTAGAGCTTAATCCGGACTTGAATTTAGAAAATAATGATGAATCTATAGCTCTTATAGACCAATTAAATTTATCACGTTGGACTTTTGTTAATAATACATATCCTAATGAATATGCAGCTTTGCATATTTTGAGTGGAATTCCATCTAATGAATGGAAAAATGTAGAAAATTCAAGTAAACTTTTAGCAAGATATTATAATGTAGATGGGGATGAGAACAAAACTTCTCCATGGGCTAAAGCAGCCTTAGAAGAAACCTTTAAAAAATTTTCTAATAATAATGGTCCTTATGATATAATTTTAAATCCTACATATTCTGAAGCATATAAGAGAAATGTCGTTATGATGATTGCTTGGAAAAAAGATGAAATGGGAGAGGCTAAAATAGGGGCAGCGTCTAGTTTAGCAATAGAAGTAGTAGAAAATAAAGTAAAAGAATTAAAATATGGTAAAAAGGGATATGGAATGTTAATAGCTGATAATGGGACATTTATATCACATCCGAATCAAGAATATGTTATGAAAGAAAATATAAATACATTAGAAGATAAGGAAATGCTAAAGTTATCATCTGCTATAAAATCACAAGATAAAGGTATAATTAAACTGGGTATGGGCACTGGAAAGAAGTTAGCATTTTATCATAAAGTACCTGTAACTAATTGGATGGTAGTGAATGTAGTATATGAAAGTGAACTTTTCTCAATTTGTACTAAACTATTAATATTAATGCTAATAATAGCAATATTAATTATAATAGCAGTTATTTTAACAATATATAAGTTTTCAACTAATATGCTTAAACCATTAACAAATATAAGTATATTTGCTGATGAAGTAGCAGCTGGTAATTTAAGTGCAAATATAAATATTAATTCATATGATGAATTTGGAAAAGTTGCTAAAGCATTAAATAATACAGCTCAATATTTAAAAATTTATATTTCTGAAATAGATGAAGTACTAGGAAGTATTTCTAATGGAAACATTAATGTAAATGTAGAAGGTGAATATAAAGGTGATTTTGTAGGTATAAAAGAATCTTTGATAAAGATAGTATCATCATTAAATAATACATTTACTCAAATAAGAGAAGCAACACAACAAGTTTCTAGTGGATCTCAGGAGGTAGCTTCAGTAGCTCAAGTATTAGCACAAGGAGCATCTGATCAAGCAAGTTCAATAGAGGAATTAACAGCATCAATTGGGGATATTAATGAACAATTGAAAGGTACAGCAGAACATGCAAATGGAACTAATAAAATTGTAAATCAATTAGTTGCATATATTGAAGATAGTAACAAACAAATGGACGATATGTTAAGTGCTATGAGCAATATTGATGCTTCATCTAAAAATATACAAAATATAATAAAAACAATAGCTGATATAGCTGAACAAACTAATCTCCTAGCTTTAAATGCAGCAATAGAAGCAGCAAGAGCAGGAGAAGCAGGTAAGGGGTTTGCAGTAGTCGCTGATGAAGTAAGAATGCTTGCAGAACAAAGTTCACAAGCAGTTAAGAGAACAACAGAACTTATTGAAAATTCTATAGAATCTGTTAATGAAGGTAAAGTAATAGCAGATAATACAGCAAGTTCATTAAAAGAAGTTGTAGAACATACTAAAGGAGCTACTGAATTAGTTGTTAATATAGCTAATTTAGCAGAAGAACAATCAGAATCTCTTAATAAGATAAATGAAAGAATAGAAGAAATAGCTAATGTAATTCAATCTAATTCATCAATAGCAGAAGAAAGTACAGCTGCTAGTGAAGAATTAACAGCACAAGCAGAAAGCTTAGATTACATGGTTGCACAATTTGAATTAAAAGAAGATTAGTATATTCTGTGTTTTAACAGATAAATTGATATATGCATAAGCAAAGTGGACTGAGTAATTAAACTTAGGAATACTCATTAAGTATTCTCAAAGTCTAATTACAATACCACTTTACCTATTGCATATATCAACTTTATTTAAAATACAGAATATTTTTTTGAAGTTTAGTTAGCTGAGATTTTACAACTATAGAAAAGTTAATGAAGAAATCAGATTGCAAAAGGAAGCTCGACTCCTGTTTAGTCGCTGAGTAAGTTCGAGGAACGAAATATAAAAATTTCGACTCTTACTTAAGAGTTCTAAAAAGAAAATTCCAATGCCACTACGCTAATATACTATAATATTACCTCTGTTAAAACACAGAATATTTTTGTTTATGAAATTAGCAGAGTATAGTCCCATTTTAGCTTGCCCCAATGTAAAATTGTACTGTGTGAAAGTTCATGTTTCCAAATGTAAAATTTTTATATTAACTTTTGACAAGCAGTAAATGCGAATATTAAAAGGAAACTAGACTTCGCTAAGTAAGTTTGAAAATACAAATATAAAAAAATAGTATCCTGAAGAAGTTATATTCTCAGAATACTATTTTTTTATTGAATTTATATAATTCTAAAAAGAAGTATATAATTAAATTTTCTATTTTACAACTATATTAACAAGTCTACCTTTTATAACAATTACTTTGATTATGTTTTTGCCCTCAGTATTTGCTTTTATAGTTTCGTTTTCTAATGAAGCTTTCTTTATACCTTCTTCATCTAAGTTTGATGGTATCATAATTTTAGCTTTTATTTTGCCATTAACTTGAATAGCTATTTCAACTTCATCTTTAACTAAAGCAGCTGGATTAAATTCAGGCCATTTTTCATTAAATATGGTTGAGTTATGACCTAATAAGTTCCAATGCTCTTCAGTAAAGTGAGGTGCGAATGGTGCTAATAACTTTAAGAAATCTACTACAGTTTCTTTTAAGAAAGCAGGATTTTTAGTATCAGCTTGAAGATATTTATTAAGAGCATTTGTAAATTCCATAAGTCTTGCTATTGCAGTATTAAATTGCATTTTTTCTGCATCTTCACTAACACCTTTAATAGCTGTATGTCTCCAGAAATTTAATTCTTTTTCTTCGGAATCCATAGTAGTCTTAATATTTTCTGAAGCGTTAATGATATCTCTGCATGAGTCTAAAGTTCTTTCAATTCTGTCTACAAATCTAGCAACAGATTTAATTCCATCATCACTCCATGCTCCGCCTTCAGTATAAGCAAAACCAAACATTAAATACATTCTAAATACATCAGCACCATAATCTTTAATATAGTCATCCGGTGAAATTGTATTTCCTTTTGATTTACTCATTTTTAAACCATCTGGTCCTAAGATTAATCCTTGGTGAGTTAAGCTTAAGAATGGTTCATCAAATTTTAAGTAGCCCATATCTCTTAATGCTTTAGTTATAAATCTTGCATATAATAAATGCATACAAGCATGTTCTGGTCCACCAACATATTTATCTACAGGTAACATTTTATTTATTAATTCAGGATCAAAAGGTGCATCAGTATTTTTGTTATCAGGGTATCTTAAGTAATACCAAGAAGAACATACAAATGTATCTAAAGTGTCAGCTTCTCTCTTTGCAGGTTTACCACAGTGAGGACAAGTAGTATTTACAAATTCTTCACACTTTCCAAGTGGTGATTTACCATCTGGAGTAAACTCAACATTATAAGGAAGTTCTACTGGTAAGTCTTTTTCAGGAACTGGAACTATTCCACATTCATCACAGTATATAACTGGAATAGGAGCTCCCCAATATCTTTGTCTTGAAACTAACCAATCTCTTAATCTGAAGTTAACTTTCATTTGTCCTAATTCATCTTTTTCAAGTTCAGTAACAATAGCTTTTTTAGCTTCATCTGTAGTTAAACTATCAAATTTTCCTGAATTAACAAGTATTCCATGTTCACAGAATGGAAGTTCTGGTTCATCACCTTGTTTATTAGTAATAACTCTTTCTATTGGTAAATTAAATTTACTTGCAAATGCGAAATCTCTTTCATCATGTGCTGGAACAGCCATAACGCAACCAGTACCATATGTAGCTAATACATAATCGGCAATCCATACAGGAACTTCTTTTCCGTTTATAGGATTTATAGCATACGATCCAGTAAATACACCACTTTTTTCTCTTGATGATGATTGTCTTTCTATATCAGATTGCTTGCTAGTTTCTTCTTTATATCTTTCAACAGCTTCCTTATACTCTGGAAGAGTTAATTCATCAACTAATTTATTTTCAGGTGCTAATACAACATAAGTTACACCGTTTAAAGTATCAGCCCTTGTAGTAAATACATCAAACTTTAAGTCAGAATCCTTAACTTTAAATGTAACTTGTGCACCATATGATCTTCCAACCCAATGCTTTTGCATAGATTTAGTTTTTTCTGGCCAATCTAAGCCATCTAATTTATCTAATAATTCATCAGCATAATCAGTTATTTT
>NZ_CAURTC010000037.1:0-37504 GCF_963527835.1 uncultured Clostridium sp.
AGCTGACTGATACTAATAGGTCGAGGGCTTGACCAATAAATAATTGTTATATACAGTTTATGTGCAATTTTGAAAGAACATTCTTTCAATTAGTATTCCGCGATAGCTCAATGGTGGAGCACTCGGCTGTTAACCGATAGGCTGGAGGTTCGAGTCCTCTTCGCGGAGCCAATTTGATATTATTGAAGTCGATTTGATCGACTTTTTTTTGTTGCCTAAAATTATTTGTATATATGTAATAATTTTGTAACAAAAGTAAAAATACTGTATTATATAATTATATATGTAGTAATTTGATGAACTGAATAAGTGGACAAACTATGCTGCAATAAAAAGATTATGGGGGATAACAATAAATGAGTAACAATGTTAATTATAGAAGAAGAAGCGATGGAAAAAATAAAAAAAAGAAAATAATACTATTTTCTTCAATAGTTTTAGTTGTAATAATATCTGGAATGTTATCAGCTAAATATATACATAGTAAAAATATTAATGCTGATGCAAGTGAACTTATAAATAATAATGAAGTTGTAAATGAAAATAAAGCAGAAGCAGCTCCAAAAGAAGAATCTAAATTAGATAATTCAGGATATTTAACTGCAGAAGAAGATCCTAATGCAGATTCAGCAGCTTTTGTAGAAAAGTATTTATATGAGCAAAGTCTTGGTAAAATGCCAGAAGGTGCTGATGGTCATAAAGTTGCATACTTGACTTTTGATGATGGTCCATCAGAAAGTGTAACTCCAGAAGTTTTAAAAGTATTAAAGGAAAAAGATGCTAAAGCTACATTTTTCACATTAGGAAAATCTATAAATGAAAGTGATAGAACTAAGGAATTATTAAAAGAAATAGTAAAAGATGGACATGCTGTAGCAAGTCACACATATTCACATGACTATAAATATTTATATCCACAAAGAACAGTTAGTGTTGAAAACTTTATGGGTGATATAGAAAAAAATAATGAAGCATTCAGACAAGTTTTAGGAAAAGATTTTGTAACTAAAACTATTAGATTTCCAGGTGGTCTCATGTCTTGGAAGGGTCAAGATGCTATAAAAGAAAAGTTACAAGAAGGCCAATATAGTTATATTGAATGGAATGCATTATCTAAAGATGCAGAAGGAAAAACAAAAATTGATTCTGAGTTATTAGAAGAAGTAAAGAAAAGTGTTGCTGGAAGAGAAAAGGCAGTTATATTAATGCATGACGCAGCAGGGAAACAAGAAACTGCTAAAGCATTACCAGAAGTAATAGATTATTTAAGAGAACAAGGATATGAACTTAAAAGTATAAAATAAATTTAATGTTATTTTCATAAATATATAAAGAGGCTTTTGAAGTCTCTTTTTTATTATTTAGGAAATTATAAAAATCTTAAATCTGTGGATAATTTTTAGAATACTGTATTTTAAAGGTATGATAAGTATCTCTAAAGAATAAAAAATAATCATATGCCGCACCATTATTCCTGCACTGCGTTTGGAAAGGGTACATGGCTAAAAAAATCGACGGCTCTAAAGTCGCCTAGGCGATTTTGTTCTTATAATAAAATGATAAATAGGTATAATGTAGATGGGAGGTATTTATTATGAGTAGAATTCTATTAGTTGAAGACGAAGAAAGTATAAGAGGATTTATAAAAATAAATTTAAAAAGAAATGATTTTGAAGTAATAGAAGCTGAAACTGGTGAAGATGGACTTAAAGCAGCAGAAAAATTTAGTATTGACCTAGCAGTTTTAGATGTTATGCTTCCAGGTATAGATGGCTTTAAGGTATGTGATGAATTAAGAAGAAGGTATCCTAAAATAGGAATTATAATGCTTACAGCACGTACTCAAGATATGGATAAAATAATGGGGTTAGAGTATGGTGCTGATGATTATATAATAAAGCCATTTAATCCATTAGAGTTAATCCTTAGAATTAAAGCAATATTAAGACGAATTGGTGATGAAAACCAGGTTAAAGAAAATATTGATAAGCTAATTAGAGAACCCTTCATAATAGATTTATATTCTCAAAAATTATTCAAAAATAGTATAGAAATAGATGTTACTCCAAAAGAATATTTACTTATGAAATTATTTTTAAAAAATCCTAATAAGGCATTTTCAAGAGATGAGCTTTTAAATTTAATATGGGGATATGATTATTTTGGTGATCCTAAGTTAATAGATGTTAATATTAGACGTCTAAGAGCTAAGATAGAAGATAATCCGTCAGAACCAGAATTTATAGAGACAATATGGGGTAAGGGATACAGATGGAAAGGATAATAAAATGAAAAGTATTAAAAATACACTAATTAGAAGTTTTATATTTTTGATATTATTTATTGTTATATGTATGAATATACTTTTAGGCACATTTGTAAAAAAGTATTATTATGATAATGCCGAAACTTTACTAAGAAATCAAATAGAAATAGCAACTAATTTTTATGATAAGTATTTATATAAATCAAATTTAATTGAAAATATATATGATAATGTTGATTCATTTTGGAATAAAAGTAATGCTGAGGTTCAAATATTAGACGAAAAGGGAAACTTACTAATGGATTCAATAGGAGTCTATGAGGATAACCTACATGAAAAACCTGATGTTAAAAAGGCTATTAATGGTGAAAGTGGAAGTTATGTTGGAAGTGTAAGTTACAGCAATTATAAGGTAATGTCTGTTTCAGAGCCATTATTAAATGATAATGAGGTTATAGGAGTAATTAGGTATGTTATATCATTAGAAGAAATTAATAATGAATTAAAAAGTATAGTTTTCTTTTTTATGTTAATATCTATATTAGTATTGCTTTTAGGGATAATTATTAGTTTAATTTTATCCAATAAGATTATAAATCCAATAAAAAAATTAACTGATATTTCACAAGAAATGGCTAATGGGAATTTAAAGGTTAGAAATAATATAAGTGGAGATGGAGAGGTTGCTCAACTTGCTAATACATTAGATTATATGGCAGAAGAAATTATAAAAAGAGAAAAATTAAAAGACGATTTTATATCATCTGTATCTCATGAATTAAGAACACCATTAACTTCTATAAAGGGTTGGGTTATAACGCTTCAAGATAATAATACTGATAAAGAGACATTTAAATTAGGTTTTAATATATTAGAAAAGGAAACAGATAGATTATCTAATATGGTAGAGGAATTATTAGATTTTTCACGTCTTATAAATGGAAAGATGCAATTAAAAAGAGAAAAGGTAAACATAATGGAATTAATAGAATATATAGAAAATTATATGATACCTAGAGCTTTAAAAGAATGCATTAATTTTAATGTATTATCTAATTTAGATAATAAAATATATTATTTAGATATAGATAGAATGAAGCAAGTTCTAATAAATTTAATAGATAATTCATTTAAGTTTGTAAATAAAAATGATAATGTTAGTGTTATTTTTAATCAAGGAGAAGAAGAGTTAAAAATAATAGTAGAGGATAATGGATGTGGAATAAGTAAAAGTGATTTACCAAAAGTAAAAGAGAAATTTTACAAGGGTGCTAATTCAAAATCTCAAAATGGAATAGGATTGTCTATTTGTGAAGAAATAGTTAATCTTCATAATGGTTATTTAGATATAGTAAGTGAAGAAGGGAAAATGACTAGGGTTACTATATCAATTCCTAATATAAGGGAGATAGATATATGAAAAAATTTATAAATATATTTTTAGTTGTTCTTATATCTTTTTTTATAATGGGATGTAATGAGGTTTCGCAAAATAAAATTTATAAAATTAAGGCACCGCAGAATAATTCTTTAAGTATTAAGGGAATTTGGCAAATAAATGACTACAAGATTTTAGATAATGATATATATTCTCTTAATAATAAGAAGTTTTCTGTAGGAGAGAATATTGAAATATGTAATGAATATATAAAGTTAAAGGATGTTGAGTATAGGGATATTTCATATAAGTTAAAATTAGTTAAAGATGATTATGTTATTTCATATGAAGAAAAATATAGTATAGGCGATCTTAACTTAGACAAAGAAAATTATGAAGTTATATCAATTTTTAATAATAATAATAATAATATGCTATTTGAATTTATAAAGAAAAGTGCTGAAGAAGGTTTTATATTTTATAATGGAGCTTTATATAATGTTAGCTTAGTAGGTGAAGTTAATGATTTTATAGAAAATAATTTTAAAAGTGAAGATTATAAAGCAGATTATAAGGAAATCAATGATTATAATTATCCAGTAGGTGTTTATTTAGGTATAAAATCTAGAAATGAAAAAGACAATACTGAGGAATATAAAACATTATATATTTCATTTAAGAATGATGAATTACAACCTATAAGAGAAAAACCAGGACTAATCGTTCCTCGTATGAATGGAATATGGAACATAAATAAAAATTTTATAGAGAGTAATTATTATTATGAATATTTTGATGCTAAGCCAATTAATTATAAAAAGTCTATAAATGATGATAATAAAAATCTAGAAAATATAAATAAAAATAAGTATTTAAGTATAAATTTTGTTGGAAATGATTATATAGCTACAGAGGTATATGAAGGGAACAATTTTAAAGGGGAATTTAATAAATATGAAGTTTTACCAATTGATAATATAACATCTAATTTACCAATAGTTATAAGTGATATATTTGATAATGAAGTAAATAAAGATTTTAAGCAAACGTATGATAATATTATTAATGAATTTTCTAAAGAAGAAAAAGATAAATATAGTGCTTATATTAATTATAGTAATTTTTCTGTAAAAAGAATGAATGGTAAATGGACAGTGATTGGTAAAATATCTCCTGCTTATGGCGTAGAAGGAACTGGATATGATTATACTTTAAATTTAAAGCAAAATAAGAAATTAGTAAATTATGATTCTCTATTGATTCCATGGAAAACATTAAAGCGTGAACTTCCGGGAATTAAGGATGCATTTACATCTCCTAATAAAAGAATAGCATTAATTGTAACTGAAGAAGGTTTGATTATAGACGAAATTGAGAGTTCAAAAATAAACAATGTTCCACTTGATGTAATAGAAATGGATAAAAATGATGAAATTATAATGGCTGAATGGTGTATAGGAGATTATGTTGATAATTGGGAAAAACCATTTTTAAATTAAGCTATGTTTTATTGGCTAATATATGTATAAGCAAAGTGGATGGAATAATTGAACTTAGGAATACTAAAAATGAGTATAGTCCAATCATAGTGCCACTTTGCCTAGTGCATATATGAGCGAATATTTTAAATAAGTCTGAAATTAAGATAGACTTACTATAATATGGATAGTATTATAATAGATAATATGAGATTATAAGAATAGTACAGTTAAAATTTTTTATAGTATTTATATTGTAATATAGAGTTTATTTTTATATAACATAATGAAAATATAAGGGAGGATTTATATGTTAGTAAAAAGCATTGTATCACAGGTATTAGCAAGATGCTTAATAACTGGAGGAGATTTTGCAGAAATTTTTGAAGATGATTCTGTAAATAATTCTATATCATTAATAGATGGAAAAGTAGAGGATGCTATAGGCGGAAGAAACTACGGAATTGGAATTAGAATTTTTAAAGGATTAAAAAGTGTATATGCATATACAAATAATAATAGTTTAGATTCTTTATTAGAAACAGCTTATAGAGCAGCATTAGCTTTAGGCGATGCAAATGGAGAAGAAAAGAATATTATAATAAATGAAAAAAAGATACAAACAATACATCCAATAATGTTTTATCCTAGGGATGTAAACTATAATAAAAAAATAGATATTTTAAAGCTAGCTTATAATAGTGCTAAAAATTATAATAGTGAAATTTCACAGGTTATAACGAGCTATGGTGATAAGGAACAAAATATCTTAATTGCTAATAGTGATGGTTTATATATAGAAGATAAAAGAATTAGAACAAGACTTGGAATAAATGCTATAGCATCTAAAGGTGCAGAAAATCAAACAGGATTTGAAGGTCCAGGAAGACATATGGGAATTGAAATGTTTGAAAGTATAGATCCTGAATATCATGGAAGAGAAGCAGCAAGAATAGCTCATACAATGCTTCATGCAAAAAATTGTCCAGCAGGTAATATGGCAGTTGCAATAGATAATGGATTTGGTGGAGTAATATTTCATGAGGCATGTGGTCATGCATTAGAAGCAAGTTCTGTTGCTAAAGGTAATTCTGTTTTTGCTAATAAATTAGGACAGCAAATAGCATCAACTAAAGTAACAGCTATAGATGATGGTACAATAGCTAATGCTTGGGGATCACTTAATATAGATGATGAAGGAAATAAAACTCAAAAAAATATTTTAATTGAAAATGGTATATTAAAAGGATATATGATTGATAAATTAAATGGTAGAAGAATGAATATGAAACCAACTGGTAGCTCTAGAAGGCAAAGTTATAAATACCAACCAACTTCAAGAATGACTAATACCTATATAGCAAATGGGACAGATAACCCAGAAGATATAATTAAATCAATTTCAGATGGTTTATATGCTAAGAAGCTAGGCGGAGGATCAGTTAATCCTGTAACTGGAGAATTTAATTTTGCTGTCCAAGAAGGATATTTAGTTAAGGATGGTGTTATTAAGGAACCAGTAAGAGGCGCAAGTCTTATTGGAAAAGGTAGTCAAGTTCTTATGGATATTGATATGGTAGGTAATAATTTAGAATTAGCTCAAGGAATGTGTGGATCTTCTTCAGGAAGTATTCCAACTAATGTAGGTCAACCTATGATTAGAGTTAAGAAAATGACAGTTGGGGGTAGATAGTACATGGAATTTAATTTGTTTAAAGAAAAATTAATGAGTGAAGCTAAAAAAGCAGGATTTGATGAATGTGAAATATATTATTCTGATGCGGAAAGTCTAAGTATAAATATTTATGAAGGTGACGTTGAAAAATATAAATTAAACAATTCATTTGGATTATCATTTAGAGGAAAAATAAATGATAAAATGGGGTATTCATATACAGAGATATTAGATGAAAATTCTATAGATACTCTTATAGAAAATGCTAAAAGTGCAGCATTAGTTATAGAAAATAATGATGTTCAATTTATCTATGAGGGTGATGATGAATATAAAGAAATAAATTGTTATAAAGACGAATTAGATAATATAAAGCCTGATAAGTTAATAAAATTAGCTTTAGAAATGGAAAGCGAATGTAAAAAGCAGTGTGATAAGGTTGTTAATTTTGGTGGTTGCGGAATAGGATACGGAAAATCTAGATATGGAATATTAAATTCTAAGGGATTGGATTTATCAACTTCAAGAAATCACTTAACAGCTTACGTAGTTCCAATAATTGAGGACAATAATGAAAAATATGATGGAATGGGATATGTTATTGCAAAAGGAGAATCAGATATTAATCCAGAAAAATTAGCTAAGGATGGTTTAGAAGAGGCTCTTTCAAGAATCGGAGGAAGAAGCATAAAATCAGGAAAATATAAAGTGATTATAAATAATGAAGCTATGGTATCATTACTTGGAACTTTTTCAGGTATTTTTAATGCTGAACAAGCACAAAAGGGATTATCTTTATTAAAAGGTAAAGAAGGAGAAATTATAGCTTCAGATAAAGTAACTTTAATAGATGACCCTCATCTTGAAGATGGACTTGGAACAACGGCATTTGATGATGAAGGTGTTGCAACTTATAAAAAAGAAGTTATAACTAATGGAAAACTAAATACATTATTATATAATTTAAAGACAGCACATAAGGCTAATGTTAAATCTACAGGTAATGGATTTAAATCATCTTATGCATCAATAGTAGGGATTAGCCCAACAAACTTTTATATAAAACCAGGTGATAAGAGCTTTGAGGACATATGTAAAGAAGTTAATAATGGAGTAATAATAACTGAATTTGCAGGTCTTCATTCTGGAGCTAATGCTGTGACAGGAGATTTTTCTTTAGCATCTAAGGGATTTATGATTGAAGATGGAAAGAAGACATTCCCAATAGAACAAATTACAGTAGCAGGAAATTTCTTTACATTAATTAAAGATGTAGAAGAAATAGGAAGTGATTTAAAATTCCCTATGAGTAGCGTAGGTTCACCATGCGTTGCTATAAAAGAATTATCAATAGCAGGAAAATAAATAATACATTGTCTTAAAAAGTGGTGTTGATATTATAGTATAAAGCTTGTGGGCTGAGGAATTTACTTTAAGAACACTAAAATAGATACTAGTCTAATTAATGCATGCTCCCAATGAAACATTGTGACAAGCAATTAATTCAACAAATATCTATTAAGAATTCTAAAAAGTAAATTCCAATGCCACTACGCTATTATACTATAATATTAACATTTATTTAAATGGATAGTAGAGACATAAAAAATAGAAGGACTAATTTTGTAGTCCTTCTATTTTTTATTTAGCTATGTTTTGAATAGGTGTTGATATAGCCTAGTTATATAAAGTATTATTTTTTCAAGTAATTTGCCCTAATCATTTTATCTGATAAATCTAGGATATTTTTGTATATTTCTTTGTCTTCACCAGAAAGGGTATTTTGATCTTTTATTGTACCATCTGTTAAGATAGCAAATGATTTATTTGTATTTAGAAGATTTCTTCCTAAAGCAGTGTCTTGATATTTTTCTTTATCGATGCCAAGCATATAAAGTAAAGTTGGCATAAAATCAATTTGTCCACCGTATAAATCAAAAGTTTTTCCTGTCTTGATAGAAGTATCATAGATTACAAGCGGAACTACAGGGTTACCAGTATCTAAATACCAATCTTCTTTATTAGATAATTTTTCAATTCCATTATTATAATATTTATGAACACCTGTATGATCACCCATAATAGCTATTACACTATTTTCTAATAGTCCTTCACTATCTAATAATTTTAAGAAATTACCTATTTGAGCATCTGTATAGTGTAAGCTTTCAAAATATCCACCTAGCTCACTAGCATCTAATTCTGGATCAAGTTCCAATTCTCTATAATCTTTCGGCATATCAAATGGACCATGACTTGTTAAAGTTACTGTCAGAGCATAAAATGGATTAGATTGTTCTTTTAACATTGGAACTACTTGCTTAAAGTAGCTTCCATCACTTATTCCCATTCCAATTGTTTCATCTGCATTGAATGAATAGTAATCATTAAATTTATCAAATCCTATTCCTTTAAGTCCAGCAGAATAATTCCAGAAAGAACCTTTATCAGGATGTATAGCAATACTGCTATAATTATCTTTTTCTAATATATCAGGTAAAGAATTATAAGTAGTATTTGGATACCTAAAGAAAGTACTTCCTCGTCTTAATGGAAACATAGATGTATTAACCATTAAATCACAATCAGAACTTGTACCCTCATTAACTTGTTCGAACACATTAGGGAAATAAAAACCGTTAGATATTAAATTATTTAATACCGGGGTAATTTCTTTTCCATTAATGCTCTTATTTATAACAAAACTTTCTAAAGACTCAACTTGAATGTAAATTAAATTCTTACCTTTAGATAGACCAAAGTAGTCATTATTAGGTAAGTTTTCATTTTTCATATCAAACAATTTATCTAAATTATTTTGATCTTCAGTTGTAAATTCATATGGTTTTGAATCACGATAAACTGTATATAAATCAAATATATGATATCCAATTGGTGAAAAATATCTAGCTGTATTTGTTGGATCATAATTATCAAATAAATATGCATCTTTAACACTTTTATTATTTAAAATATGTATATTAAATGGAACATAAGCTATAAATAATATTGGCATAATAAAAGTTATAAAGAAAGTTTTTATTGCTCTTTTATTTATTTCAGATATATATCTTCTAGTAAAGTAAACATAAATTCCTAATACAAAGAAGTCTATTATAAAGATAAAGTCTAAAGGACTAAACATAGAATATATTGCCCCAGACAAATTATCTAAATTTGCAGTTTGAGTTGCAATAAGAATAGACGGAACTGTTAAAAATCCTCTAAAGTAACAAACATCTAATACGATAATTGCAGTTAAGAGTATGTTTACTATAAAAAGATATATTATCCTAGATTTTCCTTTAAATAAAAGTGAAAAACTTATGAATATTAAAATGAAAGCTAGATAATAATTAAAAAAAGGTCTAGCGTAGTCATAACCAGCATTGAAATCAAAGCTATAAGGATTACTGCCAGTAATAAATCCTTGAAAAAATATACACTTAAGAAATATAGAAATCAGAGGAAATAAAAATAGTACCCATTGATTTATTCTATTTTTATTGAATAAATTAATAATTTTATTTTTGTTAGAATGCATAAATTCACCTCAATCTAGGAATTAATAAAAAAATGATAAAATTAATACAATAATTATTATCAAATAGTTAACATCTTATATTATACATAAATACACAAATCAAACAACCCATATAAAATTAAACATGATATAATTATCTTATCTTAATTTTATAATTAATATAAACTAAGGGGGAGAAATTTTATGAAAGAAATAGATTGTAGAGGTTTGTCTTTTCCTAAAACTATAAGAATGGTAAAAAAATATTTTAATTCTATTGGAGAAGGCGAAGCAATAGTTATTATAGAAAAACAAGCGGATAATTCTAATATTGCTAATCTTGCTATGAATTTAGGATACCATGTAGATGTAGAAGAAAATGATGAAAATATTCATATATTTATAGAAAAAAGAGGCTGTTTAGAAGCAATAGATGAAACTGTATTTTCAGTTTTAATAACATCGAATAAATTTGGATCAGGTGATTCTAAATTAGGAAAAATATTATTGAATGATTATTTAAATGCATTAAGTGATGCAATAAAACTTCCTAAAAATATTATATTTTTAAATGAGGGAGTAAAAGTCTTTCAGGATATTACAGATAGTATCAGTTGGTTAGAAAATATAAAATTATTATCTCAAGAAGGGGTAAACATACTAGTACATGATAAATCTTTAGAATATTATAAATTAGAGATTTCCAATAATTTTTCAGAGATTATCGATATGAGTGACATAGTAGATATAATAAATGAATCTAATAACTTAATAAAGTTATAATATGTGATTAGTATATTTGGAGGCAATATAATGTTAGAATATGATTTAGTTGTGATTGGCGGAGGAATAGCTGGAATGACTGCAGCTTTAGGTGCAGCAAGAGAAGGAATAAAAAATATATTAATATTTGAAAGAGAACATAGTTTAGGGGGAATACTAAATCAATGTATTCATAATGAATTTGGTGAAAAGTTCTTAGGAGAAAAAGTAACAGGGCCTGAATATATATATTTTATTGAAGAAAAATTGAAAAAATCAAATATAGATATTAAGCTTAACACTAATGTTATAGAAGTAACAGAGGATAATAAAATAACTTATGTTAATTCAACAGAAGGAAGTAAAGAAGTAAATACAAAGGCAATAATATTAGCAACTGGATCAAGAGAGGTGTATACAGGAAGTGTTATGGTTCCAACTCATGGATTAACAGGAATATTTACATTAGGATCTGCCCATAGATTGATTAATTTAGAAGGATATCTACCAGGCAAAAAGACTGTAATAATTGCTAAAAATAAATGGGGATTTTTAGTTGCTAGACGTATTTTAATTGAGGGTGGAAGCGTAGAAGCTATAATAATTGAAGATGAAATTAAAGAATTAATAGATGAAGAAATTGAAAATTTAATAGATGGATTTTCTTTAGAAATTATAGAAAGTTCTAGAGTTATAGAAGTTTATGGTAATAGTAGAATAAATAAAATTAAAATATTAAATTTAAAAGAAGATGTAATTTCTAAAATAGAATGTGATTCTTTAATTTTATCAGTTGGATTTAGACCAGAAAATAAACTTGCTCAAAATTTAAAAGTAGATATTAATAAAAATACATTTGTTCCAGAAACAAAAGATTTTAAGACTTCTAAAGAAAGTGTTTTTGCTTGTGGTAATTTAATTTATGGAAAGTTAGCTCTTATAATGGAAGAAACAGATGGACTTAATTGTGGAATAAAAGCAGCAGGATATATTAAAAACATAAATTAAAAATAAGACACAGCATTTTTATACATAATCTCATTACCTAAAGAATTAAGATGTATTCCATCTAAATATATATCACTATTATTTAAAGTAATTGAATAAAAATCTATATAAGAGAGGTTGTAGTTAATAGCTAAATTAATTATTGCCTCTTTTAATTCGCTTAAATTTTCTTCAGCATATTTATAAAATGGAGAATATGAAAATAATTTATTTGCCATATCTCCTATGATTGAAGGTGGAATTCCTATAATAACATTAGAGTTAATTTCTAAAGCGTCTTTTATCATCAATTCTATATTTTCGATTATTGAGTCTACAGTTCTTCCTAAAAGTAAATCATTACTACCACACATAATAAATATTTTATTAGGAGTATATTTTATTACATCTTCATAATACCTAGTAAGAATACTTGTACTTGTATCCCCATTGTGACCTTTGTTTAATGATGTAAAGTTTATGTTCTCTTGAATTTTATATACCCAAGAATCTTTTTTTGGAACACCATATCCAAAAGTTAAACTATCACCTAAGAATATTATATCTATATGCTTATTCATCAAATAAATCCACCTTTAAAATAATTTATTAAAACATTTTTTACATATCAATGTTTTTCCACCATCTGCTTTTATATAATCATTTGTTTTTAGCATAGTATTACAAATTGTACAAAGATTTTTATTAATTTCCATATCTTTATTCTTGTTAGTATTTGGATTTAATAAGTTTTTTCTTATTGGAGAATATAATTTAGGGTTACCTAAAACTGATTTTTTATTTATAGAATAATTAATCTCGTATTCACTTTCTGCAAAGAGTTCTAATTCAAAGCGAGGGTTTTCTTTATCATAATATTCCTCGACTATTATTCTAGTAATTTGAGCATCATTTATGATAAGACCACTTTTTTCTATTCCATCAAATATACTTTTTGTTATATTTATTGTATCAGGATGACGTTTTTCACTTTTATAATAAACTTTAAGTATAGCTATTAAACTTTCTTCTAATATAACATCGGGATTTTGACTTCTAGCAATAAGAGCAATTTCTTGTTCATAGATAGCATATCTATCATGATATTTTCCAGAATTACTAGGTAAAATAGCACGTCCATTAGTATTATGTAATTTAAAATTTGATTTTGTTATTGGTGAACCATTAACAATTACTTTAGCATAGGTTGTCATAAAAAAGCTCCTCATTATATGTTTTATTAAAGTATTATTATACTATATAAAAATATATAGTATAATAGTAACTTATACAATAATGAAAAATTGATAATATATGCTATATACAGTATAATATTTGTGTTAATCTGTATTTGAACATAATATTTTAATAATAGAATATGTTTTGAGTATATGTTGATATATGCAATAAGAAAAGTGATATTAGCTTAACTATTCAGTTTATTTTGCTTATGTATATATTAGCACTCTAATAAAACATAACTAATAAATATAGATTTAGTAATTGAATTAAATAAAAGAGGTATTTAATGATGGATAAAAAATTAATTTTAGCAATAGAATCAAGTTGTGATGAAACTTCAGCGGCAGTTGTTGTTAATGGAAGAGAAGTTTTATCTAATGTTATATCTACACAAATAGATACTCATAAAAAATTTGGTGGAGTAGTACCAGAAGTTGCATCGAGAATGCATATTGAAATTATAGATTATGTAGTAAAAAAAGCTTTAGATGATGCAGGTGTTTCTTTAAGTGACATTGATGCTATAGGAGTTACTTATGGACCAGGCCTAATAGGTGCACTTTTAGTTGGACTTCAGTATGCTAAAGGATTGGCTTTTGCAGCTAAAAAACCATTAATTGGAGTAAACCATATAGAAGGTCATATGTGCGCTAATTTTATACAATATAAGGATTTAAAACCACCATTTATATCTTTAGTTGTATCAGGAGGACATACTTTTATAGTTTCTGTTAATGATTTTTGTGATTTTGAAGTTATAGGAAAAACTAGAGATGATGCAGTGGGGGAAGCATATGATAAGGTAGCAAGATCTTTAGGACTTGGATATCCAGGAGGTCCTAAAATTGATAAATTAGCAAAAGAAGGAGATCCTAATGCTATTTCTTTCCCAAGAGCTAAGTTTCATGAAGACACACTAGATTTTTCATTTAGTGGAGTAAAATCTGCTGTATTAAATTATTTAAACAAAGCTAAGATGAAGGGGATTGAAGTTAATAATGCTGATGTAGCTGCTTCATTCCAAAAAGCAGTGATAGATGTTTTAAAAGACAATGTATTTTTAACTTGTAAGAAAAAAAATGTTAATAAAATAGCTATAGCAGGTGGTGTTGCATCTAATTCTTGTTTAAGGGAAACTTTAAAAAAAGAGGGTACATTAAGAAATATTGAAATTTTATTTCCAGAGCCAGTATTATGCACAGATAATGCAGCTATGATAGGAAGTGCAGCATATTTTAATTATGAAAAAAATTATGTTTCTTCTTTTGATATAAATGCAAAGCCTAATTTGAAGTTGGGAGAACGTTAAATATGAATTTATTGCCTCATTCGAATGGATTTCAAAGAATTAAATCACCTAAATTTAATTTATTAGATTTTTTAAGAAGAGCATTAATTATTATAATTGTTTTTCTTATAACTGGCTTTTTAGTGCAATCCATGAGCAACTTTATTGCTAATGAAAAATTAAATGCAAGTTTAAAGTATGTTAGAGTAGAGACCAAAAAATTAGAATATAAAATTAAGGGTACAGGATCATATACTATAGTTTTTGACGGAGGAATTGGAAGTAATATATATCAATGGGATGAAGTTTGTAAAAAATTAGAACGTGATTCGGATGTAAAAACATTTGTATATAATAGAAAAGGATATGGATTTAGTGATTCTGGAGAACGAAGAACACCAGATGATCAGGCAGAAGATTTGAAAAATTTATTAAAAAAATCTGGTGCCACTGAACCATATATATTTGTTAGTGAGGAATATGGAAGTTTAATTTCTATGAGTTTTACAGAAAAATATCCAGAGTTAGTAGCAGGACTTGTTTTAATAAATCCTTTATCCTATGATTTAGTAAATAGCAAAGAATATTCAGAATCTATAAAATGGCAATATTATAAATCTAAATTAAGATTTTTAGGAAGTTATTTTTATATTACAGAATTAAGTGATAAATTAGGATTAATAAAAAGTGATATTGATGTAGAGGATTTGCCAAATGGAGCAAAGGAAGAGATTAATATACATAAAAATAAGAAAAGTTATACTAAAGCAATATATGATGAAGTAGGAAACTTATATAAAAAAGACATTAAAATAAATGTTGATAACATAATAAAAAGTAGGCCAACTTATATAATAAGTAATCAAATTACATCTGAGATGGACGATATTTTAGAAAATTCTTTATTAACAGTATATAAGTCTTCAATATTAAGTAGCCCATATGCATTACATGATCAAGATAGTATTATAGATGGTGTTAATAATATAATAAAAAAGGCAAAAAAAATAGAAAAAGTTAATTCATAAAATTAATGTTAAAATTATTAAATAATAAATGAAAATTATGGGATATTAATATATAGTGCATATATATTAATATCCCGTATTTTTATATTGACATTTTTCTGACACAAAATAACTTTATACTAAGAGTGTAAGATAAATATAAAAAAAATTAGGAGGAATTTATTATGGATAATAAAGAAAATTTTATAGATGTAAATGAAAATGAAATTAAATATACAGATGAGAGTTTTATAGATAGTAATGTGCAGAAAAAAAAGAAAAAAAGAAAAAATATAATTGCAAGTGTAGCAACTTCATTAGCAATTGCATTAGTTGGTGGAATTTTCGGTAGTGGGATAACGTACTTATTAATTAAAGATAATATTTCTGTTGCACAATATAAAAATTATTCTCCATCAATATTTACTCAAGAAACATCTTCAGAGACACTTTCAACAACGGAAGCATTTAATAAAGTAGCACCTGCTGTTGTAATTGTATCTACAAAAGGATTATCAAATTCTGGATTTTTCCCACAAGAAGTTGAAGGAATTGGATCAGGATTTATTATAAATGAAGATGGCTATATATTAACTAATTATCATGTTATACAAGGTGCAAATGAGGTAAAAGTTACATTAAGTGATGGAAAAGAAGTTAATGCAACAGTAGTAAATTACGATGAAGCAAAAGATGTTGCTATGATTAAAGTTGAAGATGGAACTAAGGTTCCAGCAGTTGCTGAACTAGGAGATTCAGAGGCTTTATTCCCTGGAGATCAAGTTATAGCAATTGGAACACCTCTTTCAAAAGAATTTGCACAAACACTTACACAAGGTGTTATAAGTGCTGTAAATAGAAATGTAGCAAGTCAAAGTGGAACTAGTGTTAATCTTATACAAACAGATGCAGCTATAAATCCAGGTAATAGTGGTGGACCATTAGTTAATTCTAAAGGTCAAGTTATAGGAATAAATTCTATGAAAATAGGTACTCAATTAAGTGGAACTAGTGTTGAAGGTATGGGATTTGCAATTCCAATAAATGAAGTAAAAGAAAAGATAGATTCATTATCTAAGCCTATCTTAAATTTAGGAATACAAGTAAGAGAAATCGATAATGATCTTGCTAAAAGATATGATTTACCAGAAGGAATATATGTAGCAGGTGTTGAAGAATTTTCACCAGCAGAAAAATCAGGGGTAAAGGTTGGAGATGTAATAACTAAATTTGATGGAAAAAATATTACAACATTTAATGAATTAAAAGAATTAAAATCAGGAAAAGAAGTAGGAAATAAAGTTAAAATTCAAGTCGTAAGAGATGGAAAAAATGTTGATTTAGAAATTACATTAGAAGAAAAATCTAACTAGCTTATTTCAAATGCTCTGTTTAATTTAAGAATTAAACAGAGCATTTTTTAATATATTTGTTTGTTTTATAAGAGAAAAAAATAAATACTGTATAAAAGATTCACAAAATGGAAGCTAGACTCATATTTTATTATCATAAATAAACTTTTGGAGGTAAAAATAATGAGCGGAAGAATAAGTGTATGTTCTATTTGTCCTAGAGAAAATGAGCAAATTGATGCAGTAATTAAATTATCAAAAGATAGAAGAAGTTGTATTTATGGAACAGTAATAGATGAAGATGGCGCTGCTGTACCTGATGCTGTAGTTAAATTATTAGAGGTTACTGGAAGTAGAGGAAGAACTCCAGTGCCATTAACTCACACTTTCACTGATAAATATGGTCAATTTTTACTTGGACCTTTATGCCCAGGTAAAAGGTATATGTTAAAAGTATACAAAGATAATATTACAATTAGATATGCTCCACTAGATGTTGAATGTTATGAAGGATCTTGCATAGGCTTAAATGATACAAGAAATGATATAAGAAGTGACTCAGAAGAAGATTCAGACGGCTGTAGAAGAAATCATGATCGTCGCTACAGATAGAAAGAATTTTCTAATTGCAATTAATCAACTAACCGATAATTAATTATTAATTATTAATTATGCTAGGAAATAGATCAATATAGTTAAGTTTTGTTTATAAAAAGTCTTCTTTTATAATAAAGGAGGCTTTTTATGTTATACTTAATATTGATTTCATATAAAAAGTTCTAAATTGACTTTTTATCATATCTAAATTTTAATTAGTTACACCATTAAGGTGAATAAAATTTAGAGGTGTATAATTTAGATACTCTTAGTAAGAATTTATATAATAAAGAGTAATATGGATTTTGTTATTTAATTTAAATATGGAGGAGAAATATGAATAATATAGTATTAAGTATTATAGCATTTTTCTTTTTAATTGGTGCTATTGACTATATCGAAGGAGATAAATTGAAGTTATCTACTTATTTTGAAGATGGTATAAAAACAATGGGATCACTAGCTATATCAATGATTGGTATATTATCGTTGACACCATTTTTGACACAGATTTTAACTAAAGTTTTAATTCCAATAGCACAAAAATTATCTTTAGATGCATCTATATTTCCAGCAAGTTTAATAGCAATCGATATGGGTGGGTTTAATTTATCTAGTGAATTAGCATTATCCAATTCTATGGGGAATTTCTCAGGGATATTAATGTCATCAATTTTAGGTTGTACTATTAGTTTTACTTTGCCATTAGCTGTAGGTTTAGTTAAGGAAGAACAGATGGAAATAGTCTTCAAGGGAATTTTATGTGGCATTATAACAATGCCTATAGGTTTATTTGCTGGAGGAATAATGTTAAAGGTACAGATGTACACTTTAATTTATAACTTACTTCCTGTAATATTGCTTTCGATAATTTTAACTTTAGGTATAATTTTTAGACCTAAAAAATTAATAATAATTTTTAAATATTTAGGAAAAATGATAATGTTTATAAGTATAATAGGATTAATCATACAAGGGGTTTATTCTATTTCAGGAATAAAGCTTTTAAATAATATTATGCCTATTGAAGAAGTGCTTACTATTGTTGGAAGAATAGCTCTGTTTTTAGGCGGTGCATATGTCATGTTGGAAGTAATAAAGAGAGCATTGATGAAACCTTTAAGCAGAATAAGTAAACTTTTTAATATCAATTTGAATTCTATTGCTGCACTTATTGGAAGTTTAGCATCAGCAATTGTTATATTTTCAAATTTCGATAAATTAGATGATAGAGGCAAAATTATTTGTACAGCATTTTCAGTTGGAGGTGCATATGTTCTTGGCGGTCAAATGGGATATGTATCAAGTGTAGCACCGGAAGTATTGTCTATATATATTTTTATAAAATTACTTTGTGGCATATTAGCAGTACTTTTCGCTTTAACTTATTTAAAATATGAGCAAAAGTATAAAAAATAATGTTAAATATTTAGAGGTGTAAATAATGAGAAATATACTTAAATATTGCTTAACTTTTTTTGTAACTGTAATTATTATAATATCTTGCGTACTGTACATACAAGATGATAATACTCCAAAAGTTAAGGGTTACATAAATGTTTTTGTAAAAGAAGATTCATATGAATATTTAAAACAATGCAGTGACAAATTTATGGAAGATAATAATAAAGCCCATATAGAAATAAAGTCTATTGATGACTATAATGAATCACTCAATAAAGAAAAATATAGCAAGTATAAATCAAGTGATATATTGTTATTAAATAGATTAGAATTTGAAAATTTAAATGAAAATAATAATATTAAATATAAGGATATGAGAAAAATTTTAGATACATATTCTAAAAATTTTTCAAAGTCGAGAATAAATCAAGTTAGAATAGAAGATAAATCAATAGGAGTTCCATTAAATTCTAAACCAATTGTATTATATATAAGAACTGATATGTTAAGAGAGTATGGATATAGTAGTGATGATATTAATACTTGGGATGATTTTATAAAATTAGGTATTGATATATATAACAGAAGCAATGGAACAGTACATATATTAAACGCTACAGGAAATGATTATGAAGATTTAATTAGTCTAATTATTATGCAATATATAGATGAGGACAAGACGGAAGATGTTATAAAAAATGAAGTTAAAGAAAGAATAGATACTCTTAGAAATAATAATATATTAAATTTAAATAGTGATGGAAAATTCTTAGCTAGGATATCTTCAATCGATGCAATGAGAGAACTTAAGGCATTGGATGTAGAGTGCGAATGGACTGCAATCAATCCTCCAAGCATAAGTTTAGGAACTAATAGATTTTATTGTGAAGAAGGAGATAATTTAATAGTTTTAGATGATGAACAAGAAAATGCTGAATTAGTAGAAAAATTCATAACATATTTAATAACTAATACGAAAGTTTCAATGGATTATATTCAAGAAGGAAAATTTTTTTCTAGTTTTCTTTATACTTATAAAAATATAAAAACAGAAGATACAATTAAAAATTTCACAGGAAAAAGCCCTCTCGTTGTAATGAGCAACATAGAAGAGAGAGCTCCAATTATGAAACAATATGATAAATATATTAAAATAAAAAATGAACTTTTAAATTGAACTTAAGATTGTATAATCTTTTTATAAGCATCTAATGTTTTTATTGCTGTTTGCCTCCATGTAAATTGGAGGCTTCTATTATATCCTTTTTTGGATAAATCAGATTTTAAACTATCATTATTCAGAACTTCAACCAATGAATTTTTTAAAGCTTCTTCATTATAAGGGTCAATAAGTATCGCATCATTGGAAGTTACCTCAGGAATTGAAGAGAGCGTGGAGGATATTACAGGAGCTCCACAACTCATAGCTTCTAATGGAGGAAGTCCAAAACCTTCATAAAAGGAAGGATATACAAATACGTCACATGCATTATAAAAAATAGGTAATAAATCATCACTTACATATCCAGGGAAAATAATATTATCTTCTAAATTATTTATTTTAACAAAATCTAATAATTTTTCACCTTCATCTTTTAATCCACCAACTAAAACTAATTTATAAGGCTTTTTAAAATCTTTATATGTTTTTATATAGGCTTTGATAAGTC
The DNA here is from genome assembly GCF_963527835.1 of uncultured Clostridium sp. Classification (GTDB taxonomy): domain Bacteria; phylum Bacillota; class Clostridia; order Clostridiales; family Clostridiaceae; genus Clostridium. Next base: position 20,630 of record NZ_CAURTC010000037.1, read on the forward strand.
CTAAAACATTTTTTCTTGAACTAAATCCACCTATATACAAAGCAAAGGGCTCATTTATATTAAATTTTGTACTTAAATAATTTTTACAATTTATTTTATTTAAAAGTTTAAATTTAGAATTAGCTGCAAGTGGGGTTACAAATATTTTATCTTCAGGATAACCATTAAAAAACTTTAATATATCTTTCTTTGAATATTCAGAAACTGTAAGTATACCATCTGAATTATAAATAATTTCAGGCATATCTTTAAGAAAGCGTTCCAAATATCCATTCCCAACTGTTTCGGGCATTATATAAGGAATTAGGTCATGTATAGTAACTACTTTTTTATATGCATTAGAATTTTCTAACCCAATTCCATTTTGAGGAATATGATAAAGATCTATTTTCTTTTCTGTTAACATATTTGGAATATAATATTTTTCATAAAAACCAGAATGTTTTCCAGAAGAATATATAATATCTGTGTTTTCATTAATAAAGTCTTTATTAAATTTTCCAGAACAAAATAAAGTGAAATTATCTTCAAAATTTACAGATAACATATTAGATATTAGATTGTTAGTATAAGTTCCTATACCTGTCCCCTGATGTAATGTAGAACTACGAGCATCTATAGCAATTTCCATAAAACACCTCTTAACATACATATATAACTAAGATATTAAATTAGCTTGGTTTTTGTGAATACAAAATTAGTTATTTTAGATATCCTAAATCACAATAAATTATTAAATAACATACAATAAAAAGAATAATATTTTTGGGGAATTTTATGAGAAATAATGATATGGTATTAAAAATAAAGAATTATATTGAAGAAAATTATGAAATAGAAGTAGATAATTTAGAGAAAGTTAAAAATAGTTATAAAGTAATAGCAAAAGATAAAGGTTATTCTATAAAAATTATAAATTATAATTTTGAACACTTTTATTTTATTTTGTCTGCAATTAAACATCTACAGCAAAATAAATTTAGTAAGATTCCTGAATTTATTAAGACTAAAAATGGTAAAGAATATATTAGTTTAGATGGAAAGTATGCATATTTAACAGAATGGATACCGTCTAGAGTAAGTAATTATGACAATCCATTGGAACTAGCTAAGGTGTCTAATAAATTAGCAGAATTACATGAGTGTAGCAAAAATTTCACAATAAAAGATAGGATGCAACCTAGAATAGGTTGGTTTTCTTGGGAAGATGTATTTAAAACAAGATCTAATGAAATATTAGATTTTAAAAATAGGATAAGTCAAAAGGCTAATAAGTCAGATTTTGACTTATTATATTTAAAAAATATAGATAAAGAGTTAAAAAGGGCTGAAAAAAGCATTGAAGGTTTAAAAAGAAATAATTATATGGAGATAATGAAGAAAGAAGTATTTAAATCAGGATTTTGTCATCATGATTATGCAAATCACAATATTTTAATTGATAACAATAATGAAATTAATATAATTGATTTTGATTATTGCATATTAGATTCTCATCTGCACGATTTATCATCTCTTTGTATAAGAAGCATGAAATATGGAAAATGGGAAGACAAGAAAGCCGATTTAATATTAAAAAATTATGAGGATATAATTGAATTGAAAAAAGAAGAAATTCCATTAATGAGAGAATTTATTAGATTTCCACAATGCTTTTGGCAATTAGGAATACAAGTATATTGGGAACAGCGATCTTGGGGAGAAGAATTTTTTATTAATAAATTAAATAAATACTTAAATGATTGTTATGAAAGAGAAGCATTTATAGATGATTACTTCAAAGGAGGAGATTAAAATAGAAGAGTTAGATATAATGCAATATTTAAATAGTAAGGGAATAGATATTGCAGGAAAGTATTTTGAATATGATAAAAATATAACAAATAAAAAAGCTATAGATCAAGTAAAAACAATGGTTAATCTCCAAAAAATTTTATTAGGATATAATAATCAGTCTTTAACTAGAATTAAGAGTACTATAGGAAAAGAAATAGAGAGTTATAAGGTTCAAATAAGAAAATTACAAAAGGATTATGAGAATATAATGAATATAGGAATAGAAAATGATTTTGAAAAACTAATTATTTCAGATGGTAGAAGATTATTAAATCAAGCAAATGAGTCAATAAATTATATATACTCTCATAATTATTTTGGAATTATAGAAAGAAGCATGAATAGAGAAGAATTATGTATTGGAAGGAGTGATCAAGGAAATTTAAGATTCAATGAGAATATTCAAATAGGAAGTCTGAAGTATATATCATATAACTTAGTAGAAGAAGATTTATATAAATATATAAAAAGAATTAAAAGAAAAAATAATTGTATAAATGAAGAAGAATTAATAAAAGTTTTTGTGTATGAATCACATTTATCTAATTATAGTATAAATTATTTGAGAGCCTTGTGTAGCTTTCCAAGAGATACTTTAAAAATATGGGAAAAGTATAGAGTTAATAAAAAATTAAAGACATATGAAGAATTTTCAAAAGAATTTAAAAATAGTATAGATTATGAAAGTAAAATATTTATCTGATAGTAAATATATACAATATTTTAATTTTTACTAAGCAAGAATGCTAGAAGATACAATAATGGAGTTGTTTCTTTATTTGTAGGGAGGATGTAAATGAATAGGATTAGATATGCTGAGAGGAATTCTCTATGTGATTATGACTTGAGTTTCGAATTTTTTAATGAATTAGGGATTAACATAAACGATATAAGTCCAGTAAGAAATGTATTTATAATATACACCGATAATGGTAATAAAATTTTAAAAAAAGTAGACTGTAATGAAAAAAAATTAATTTTAATTAATGAATCATTAAATTATATAAAAGATAAGTATAATAATATAATAGCTTATAGTGAGTTTGAAAATGGTTCAATATATAAGACCTGGAAAGATAAAACTTATGTTGTAATGGACTTATTAGACGGAAGAGAAGCATGCTTTACAAACCCTTTAGAGATAAAATTATGTGCTGAGAATATTGCATTAATGCATAAGGCTTCTAGTGGTATTAGAGAAGAATTAATAAAAAAGTTAAATGAAGATTTTTTAGATGAATCATTAGAGATAAAATTTAGGAAAGCATATGATGAACTTAGTTTCTTTAAAGAGCTAGTAAGTAAATATAAATATAAGAACGAGTTTGATAATCTATTTATTAATAATGTTGATAAATATTTGCAAGATATTATAGCTGTTAAAGAATTACTTTCAAGAAGTAAATATACTGATTTAAGAAAAAAAGGACAAACCATATCATTATGTCATAATGATTTGGCATATCATAACTTTTTAATAAAGAAAGAGAATGTAAGTATAATAGACTTTGATTTTTTAACTATAGATTTAAGAATAATAGATATAGCAGATTTCATATTAAAATCTATAAAAAATTCTGCATTTGATATTGATAAGATGTTGTTAGCAATAAATTCCTATGAAGAAGTTTTACCTTTGATGCAAGAAGAAAAGGAAATATTATATATATTATTATATTTTCCGAGAGATTTTTATAATATATCCAGAGATTATTATTACAAGAGAAAGAAATGGGATTATGAAGTTTATTTAAATAGGTTTAATTCAAAATTAAATAATGAACAATTTAGAAAAGAATTTATAGAACAATATAAAAGTTATGTTTTATCAGAGTGTTGATATATGCATAAGAAAAATGGATGGAGTAATTGAGATTAGAATACTAAAAAGCTGCCACAAAATTATTTGAGGCAGCTTTTTTAGTATATATGTTTAAAAATATTATTGATATTGTAAAAAGTTTGTATAATATAAATTTCAATTTAAGAAAAAAATATTAAAGAAACTTAATTACAATATCAACATTAAATTTAGATATAACCAATTTACTTTATTGAAGTTTTATTTTCAGTTAATATTGATTTATAGGCATTTATAGTTTCATAAGCAGTTTTATTCCATGAGAATTTAGAACTTCTTTTTAAACTTTTATTAACCATAGTTAATTTTAAAACGCTGTTTTCTAATACTCTTTGAATATCATAAGACAATTCATCTATATTATTAGGATCTATTAATAGAGCAGACTCATAGCATACCTCTGGAAGGGATGTGACATTAGATACTATAACTGGTGTACCGCAGGCCATACATTCTAAGGGAGGAAGTCCGAATCCTTCATAGAATGATGGATAAACTAAAACTTCAGTTGCATTGTAAAATAGAGGCATATCTTCAAGAGGAATAAAACCAGTGAATATTACATTAGAGGATACTCCTAATTTTTCAGCACGTTTTTTATATTTAAAATATGATTGACCTTTCTTTCCGACAATAACAAGTTTAGTTTTTTCTATTGTGCTATAAGGTAGTTTTGAGTATGCATCAATTAATCCTAATATGTTTTTTCGTGGACTAAATCCACCTACATAAAGAATAAAGTTATCATCTATGTGGTATTTTTCACTAACTATTTTTTTGCATTGGCATTTACTTAATGGTCTATAAATTTCTTCTGCTGCAAGAGGTGTAACGTATATATTCTCCTTTGGAAAATTAAACTCGTTAGCTATATCATTTTTAGAAAATTCAGAGACAGTAATTATACCGTGACAATTTTCTAGTATACCAGGTAATTCGTCATTAAAGATTCTAAGATATCTATCACTAACAGTTTCAGGCATTCTAAGTGGAATAATATCATGTAGTGTAATTACTTTTTTGCAATTAATATTTTTAGAAATACCAATTCCATTTTGAGGTACATGATAAATTTCCATATCTGAATTATTTAAGATATTAGGAACTTTAATTTCATCCCAGAAGTTATCATAAGAGTCACTTGATTCTACATTTTGTATTGAAAAGTTAGTATTTAGATTATTTAGAGAATCACACTTTGGCATAAATATCAAATAATTATTAGTATTATCAATAGTATTTAAGCTTCTAATTAATTCATGAGTATATGTGCCAATACCAGTGCCTCTATACCATTTCGCAGCTCTGCCATCTATTCCTATTCGCATTATTTAATCCTTTCAAAGAATTCATGTTAATTTATTATATTAAAAGAATATAAAAAATGTTAATAAAAGAAGTAATATGCACATATAAATTATAAAGGAGGTGAGCACTATGATGAGGGAATTTGAAATTGAAAGGCAGTTTGATATTAAGATAGAAATAATTAAGGCTAATAAGGGTGTTTACTATCTTAAGACTAACAAAGGTGAACGATGTTTAAAGAGGATAAATTATGGACCTCAAAAATTATTATTTGTATATGGTGCAAAAGAACATTTAATAAAGAATGGTTTTAGTGATTTAGATAGATATTATTTAAATATTAATGATGAACCATATGCACTAGTAAATGAGGATTTATATACTTTATCAGAATGGTTAGAAGGAAGAGAGTGCGATTTTAGAAATATTGATGAGGTGAAAATGGCAGCGAAAACTTTGGCATGTATGCATGAAGCTTCTAAAGGATATGATCCACCTGAAAATTCAAAGCTAAAGAGTGATTTAGGCAGATGGCCCCATTTAATGGAAAAGAGAACAAAATCTTTAGACAAAATGAAAGACATTATAAGAAAGAAAAATATAAAAAATGATTTTGATATGATGTATCTAAAATCGGTAGAATTTTACAGAGAATTAGGTAAACAAGCCCTACAAACATTAAAGGAGTCAAATTACTATGAATTGTGTATGGTTGCAGAACAAGAAAAAACATTCTGCCATCATGATTTTACTTATCATAATATCATTATAGATAATAATGAAAAACCACATATAATAGATTTTGACTATTGCAAGAGAGAAGTTAGAACTTTTGATATAAGCAATTTTATGATAAAAGTTTTAAAAAGAGTAGATTGGAATATTGATTTTGCTAAAGCTATTATTGAATCATATAATTCAGTATCTAAGCTTAGAGATGATGAATATAAAGTTTTATATGCATATTTACAATTTCCGCAAAGATATTGGAGACTAGCGAATAGGTATTATTACAATGAAGTTAATTGGGGACAAAATACATTTACTAATAAGCTAAGTTCAATAATAGAAGAAAAAGACAAATTCTTATCATTCTTAAATGAATTCAAAAAAGAGTATAATATTGAGTGATGAATATAATAGGAAAAAGTTCTATTAGTATAAGTTGTTCTTATATTAATAGGACTTATTTTATTGTAAGGCTATGTTTTAGCAGTGTGTTGATATATGCATAAGCAAAGTGGACTGAGTAATTGAACTTAGGAATACTAAAATAAGTATAGTCCCATTTTAGCTTGCTCCCAATATAAAAATGAGACAAGCAGTAAATGTAACACTACTCATTAAGTATTCTCAAAGTCCAATTACAATGCCACTTTACCTATTGCATATATCAACACATATTTAAAATATAGCTTATTGTAAAAGAAATTATAGAATTTTTGGTAAAATATATTTTTAAAAATCTCGTAGAGATTTATACCAAGATTGTTCAGTGTGAACTGTCAATTGTCCATTGAAGCGTGGTGTAGGTACTTTGCTTTTATTTTGCTACATAAGAAACTTTTAATTCTACCATCATAATATAAATTATACTAATATTTTAGGAGAAAAAATGGATATAGGAGATGTAGTAGTAAGAAAGTCTTATGATAAAGATGTTACATTTAAAATAATAGATATTAAAGATGAAGATGGAAAAAATGTGTTTATTTTAAAGGGAATAAGTATAAGAATTATAGCTGATTCTTCAGAAGAAGATTTAGAGGAAGTTAATGATAAATTTATTGCTTCACAAGATAAAATTTTAAATACAAGAGTAAATGATGCAATAAAAAAAGCATTATCTGTAAGGACTGATTTTAGGGAAAAAACCAATAAAGCACCAAAGATAAAGCATGATAATGAACTTATGTTTGGTAGACCAGGAAAAATACTTCATGTAGATGGCGATAGCGATTATATGGAGACTTGCCTGAAAGTATACAAGCAATTATCACTAGATGCAGTTGGAAGGTGTATTCCTGAGAGTAAACAACCTGGTGTTATAGTCGATTTAGTAAGGGAGATAAAACCGGATATAGTAGTTTTAACAGGTCATGATGGAGTTTTAAAAGACTCTAGAAATTATTTAGATTTAAATAATTATAGAAATTCTAAATATTATTTGGAATCAATTAAGGCATTAAGAGACTACAATTCTAGTTATGATGAGTTGGTTATATTTGCAGGAGCATGTCAAAGCTGTTATGAATGTATGCTTGATGCAGGAGCCAATTTTGCATCATCTCCAAGCAGAGTTTTAATTCATTGCTTAGATCCGGTTTTTGTTTGTGAAAAAATAGCTTATACAAGAATAGATGAAATAGTTTCTATTAGAGATGTTATAGAGAATACAATAACAGGTACAAAGGGGATAGGAGGATTACAAACAAGAGGAAAATATAGAGAAGGTTATCCTAAATCACCATTCATTTAGAAATAATTTATAAAAAATGAATAAAATAAGACCTAAACCTAAATAATAAGACCAAGAAGAGAAAAAAACAATGGAGAATTCAATATATTTACATTGACAAAACGTATGTATAAATGATAAAATATAAATTTTACTTGACAAAAACCTCTTTTCCATGTATAATTTAAAATTAGAAAGAGGGTGTTTAAATGGAAACAATAAAAACAATTTCCTCAATAAAAAAAGACATAGAAAAGCACGTAGGTGATAAAGTAACCTTAAGAGCTAATGGAGGAAGAAAAAAGATTCTAGTTAATGATGGAGTAATTGACAGCGTATATGATAGCATATTTGTAATAAAACTAAAGACTGACACCCCAAGGACTGTGACATATAGTTACTCAGATGTATTAACAAAGACGGTACAATTGGTATTTCCGCAATCAGTATAAACTTCGATTAAATCGAAGTTTTTTTTGTTTAAAATTACAGAAGTTTTGAACTGTAACATATTATAGTAAAATTTTTTTTGTATAAATGATAACAAGATAGGCAATAGATTTATTTAAAAGCATAAAAAAAGAAAGATGGTGGGTTTCCATCTTTCAACTATGGTATAAAAGGGTATTGAGAATTTATGAGAGGTTATATGGTCAATAACCAATTACAATAATACGACAAAATATAATATATGTCAACATATTTATCAACAAAAAACATAAAATTTTTTTTTACGACAAATAATTTAAAGATTCTGAAATTTATTGGTAAATATAAATTAGAAAAAAATATATTATTTATTCATAAAATCATATTAAGTGTTATATAAATAATAGTAGAAATTCTATAGGAGGGATATGTTATGTCACAAATAGATGCAATAAAAGAAAGTATAGGCTTTGAACAACTAATAAAAGAGAGTAATTCAGATTGTGTTTTAAAAGAAGAGTATTTAATTCCAGATACGCATCCAGATGTTCAAGAGATATTAACTGTTGAAGCTAGACCTGTAATAGTTAGTAAGGAATTTGTTGGTGATAAAATTGCTTTAGAAGGAAGAGTTGAATATACAGTTTTGTATTTAGCTAGAGAAGAGGGGATGGTTGTAAACTCTGTTAGCTATACAGAAAAATTTAGTAGCAATATTGATTTGAACCAAGAAGAACATAAAATCGTTTGTGAATTAGAATGCAAAGTGGAACATATTGAAGCTACTATAATGAATGAAAGAAAAATATCTATCCAAGGTGTTTTTGAAATATATTGGGAAATGTATAAAAGTAGTGAATTTGAATTCGTTAAAGATATAGAAGGAACAGATGATATAGAAATTTTAAAAAAGACTGAAAAAATTAATAGAATTAGTGCAAATGAAGAAGTTGAATTAGTTGGAAAATCTAATATTAGAGTAGGAATGGACAAACCTCAAATTAGTAAAATTCTAAAATGTTCATTATTACTTCATAAGAAAGAAATAAAAATATTGGAAGATAAAGTATATCTAAGTTGCTATTGTAAATTAAATATTCTTTATAAAGGTGATGAATCTAAAGAGATAATTTGTATTGAAGATGATGTTTATTTATCAAAAGAAGAGGAAGTAAAAGGTGTTAATTCAGATATGATGTATTCTGTATCATATAATATTCAAAACAATGACTTGATGTTAGAAGAAGATGACTTAGGGGAAGTAAGAATAATAAATAATGAATTTATGGTGAAAGCAAATATGAAGGTATTTTCAAAAGAAAATGTTGATGTAATAAAAGATGCATATTGTCCTAATTTCCCAATAGAATTGAAAAAGGAAGAGTATGAATTAGGTGCTATACAAGGAACAAATAGTTCAGAAATTATTATTAAGGACAATATAGCATTAAATGAAAATAATTTAATACCAGAGCAAATAATCTGTTCTAATGGAACAATATTAATATCTGATAAACAAGTTGAAACTGATAAAATTATTGTAGAAGGTATATTAAAAGTTGATGTGTTATATAAAACAAGCGATCAAGATAAGTACCTTGCTAACGTAAAGGCTGAGATACCATTAAATTCAATAATAGATATGCAAGGTGCTAAAAAGGGAATGAAAGCAATAATAAAATGCAATCTTGAGAGTATAGAAGCAACTATAGAAGCAAATACAATAGCTATAAAGGCTTCTGCAATGTTATGTGCTAAGATATGCTATGAAGTTAAAAAACAATTTATATGTGATGTTATAGAGCAAGAAGGAGAAGTACCAGAAAAAAAATCTAGTGTCACTATATATGTTGTAGGTGAAGAAGACACTTTATGGGATCTTGCTAAAAAGTATAATACTACAGTAGATAATTTAATAAAGATAAATGAGATAGAAGATCAAGATAATATTGAATGTGGCAAAAAACTTATAATTCCTGGAAGAGCCATATTCTAAAAATAATACTAATATTATGATATAAAGCTTATGATATAGAAATAAATAAAATTAAACTTTTATTTGATATGTATACTAAGATATAAAGAATGTACTAAAATGTAGATTGAAACAATAGAAAAAGGCTTCATTATGCTCAATAATGAAGCCTTTTTCTATTTTTTTGAATAATTATTTTTTTGATGGAAACAATATCTAATGCATATGATATGAGGTGATAAAATTTGAATGAAAATTTAAATGGAAATCTGATAATAATTGGAGGAGGAGAAGACAAAGAGGGGAAGAAAGAAATTTTAAAAAGAGTATGTGCTTCAATAGATAAAGATAAGGATATCTTATTAATTGCGACCATTGCAACAGAGTATCCAAAAGAAGCAGCGAATAAGTATAAAAAAGCTTTTGGAGAATTAAAAGTTAAAAATATAAGAGTATTAGATATTAGTGAAAGAATGGATTCTTTTAATGAAGAAAATGTAGAGCTTATAAAAAATTCATCTTTAATATTTTTTACAGGTGGAGATCAATTAAGAATAACTAGCTTAATTGGAGGAAGTCCTATATATTCAGCATTAAAGGAAGCGTGCGAAAAAGGAATATTTATTGTAGGAACATCAGCTGGAGCATCAGTTATGAGTGATACGATGATAGTTGAAGGATCAGATGAACAATCTCCAAGAAAATGTACTCTGAAAATGGCTCCCGGTCTAGGACTTATAAAAGATGTTATAATCGATCAGCACTTTGCTCAAAGAGGAAGAATTGGTAGATTATTAACTGGTATTGCAGAAAATCCAGAAGTATTAGGTATAGGAATAGATGAAAATACAGCGATAATAGTTAATAAAGAAGGAAAAGTAGAAGTAATAGGTGCAGGTGCTGTATATTTTATTGATGGAAGTGAAATCACATATACAAATGTTTCAGAACTTTATGGAGAAGACATTTTAAGTATGTATAATGTTAAATTACATATTTTAACTAATAGTAAAAAATTTGATCTTATAAAAAAGTTACCTTTTGAGGAGGATAAATTAAGTAATGAAAGTAGTACAGGAAAGGATATATGAAGGGAAAAATATATATTCTCATAAAAAATGCATAAGAATAGATGTGGACTTACAGGGATATTGTGAAACTCCAAGTAAAGATATACCTAATTTTAACTTTAATTTGTTAAAACTTGTACCGGAATTGCATGCACATAGATGTGGTATAGATGAGGATGGTGGATTTGTTACAAGGCTTAAAGAAGGAACTTATTTAGCACATATATGTGAACATATAACAATTGCATTGCAAAATAGATTAGGAATAGAAGTAGCTTATGGAAAAGCTAGAGAGATACAAGGAGACAGATATTACATAATTTTTCAATATGAGTATGCTAAAACAGCTATGGAATGTTTTAGATTAGCTGTTGATTTAATAAATGCTCTTATAGCTCAATCCCCAATAAATTTTGAAGAAAGAATAAATTTAATAAAAGAGATATTAAATTCAGATGAAATAGGACCTAGTACAAATGCTATTTGCAAAGCTGCAAAAGAATACAATATGCCTATAACTCAGTTAGGCAACAGTGGTTTTTATCAAATAGGATATGGTAAACAAGGAAAAGTAATAGAAGCTGCTATTTCTGGAACAACAAGTTGTGTTGCAGTAGATATTTCTTGCGATAAGCTTTTAACAAAACAATTACTAGAAAATCAAAATATACCAGTAGCATTAGGTGGAAAAGTTCATAATATAATTGATTTATTAAAGTGTGCTGAAAAAATTGAATATCCAGTAGTTCTAAAACCTCAATATGGTAGTAAAGGTAATGGAATATATTTAAATATAAAAAATGAAAATGAATTAATTAAATCATATAATGATTTGAAAGATAAGTTCAAAGATATATTAATTGAAAAATATATTGAAGGAAATGATTATAGAGTTTGTGTAGTTGATTATAAAGTTGTAGCAGTATCATTAAGAATACCACCTTTTGTAATAGGAAATGGAAAAGAGAATTTAAAGGGACTTATAAAAAATATTAATAAGGATCCTCTAAGAGGTGAGGATCATGAAAAACCTTTAACTAAAATAAAAATAGATGATCAATTAATTTCATATATAAATAAAAATAATTTATCTCTTAGTTATATACCTAAAGATAAGGAAAAAGTATTTTTAAGAGAAAATGCTAACATTTCTACAGGGGGCATAGCTATTGATTGTACAGATGATATATGTGAGGAAAATATAAATCATTGTATAAATGCTGCTAAAACATTAGGGTTAGATATATGTGGAATAGATATATGTGTATATGATATATCTTGTGATATAGCTAAAAATAATGGTGTTATTATGGAAATTAACGCAGCACCAGGAATAAGAATGCATCATTTTCCGTCTAAAGGAATTGAAAGAAATGTTGGAAAGGCAATAATTAATATGATGTATGGTGAAAATCCTAAAAATATACCAATAGTATCTGTAACAGGAACAAATGGTAAAACCACAACAACTAGGTTGATTAATCATGTATTAAGCAAAATGGGGTACAGTGTAGGAATGACATCAACTGAAGGAGTATATGTTAATAACAAATGTATTCATAAAGGTGATGACTCGGGTTTTAATAGTGCAAAAACAATATTATTAAATAGAGATGTAGATATAGCTGTACTAGAAACTGCAAGAGGTGGATTAATTAGAAAAGGATTAGCGTATGATATTGCAGATGTTTCTGTAATAACTAATATAACCAATGACCACTTAGGTTTGGATGGTATTAATTCTATGGAGCAGTTGAGTTTTGTTAAAGCATTAGTTGGAGAAGCGGTAAAAGAAAATGGATTCACTATATTAAATGCTGATGATGAATGGAGTAAAACTATAATTAATAGAATTAAAGCTAATAAAATATTTTTCTCAAAATATGAAGATAATGAATTAATACAAAAAAATATAATTGATGGTGGAATATCTGTCTTTATAGAAGATGATAATATAGTTGTAGTAAACAATCATAAAAAGTATTTAATATGTTCTATAAATGACGTACCGCTTTCTTATAATGGTTTATTAAAATATAATTTAGAAAATATAATGGCTGCTTGTGGAGCTTTAGTAGGTATGAATATAGATTACTGTATGATTTCAAAAGGCATAATGAGCTTTAATTTAAATAACAATAATGGGAGATTTAATATTTATGAAATGGAAGGTAGAAAAATAATATTAGATTATGGTCATAATATAGAAGGATATAAAGCTGTATTATCATCTTTATGTAAAATAAAAGAAGACAAAGATTTAATTGGTGTAATAGGAATTCCAGGTGACAGATGTGATGATATAGCTATAGAAATAGGTAAAATATGTTCTGAAATGTTGGATAAAATAATAATAAAAGAAGACAAAGATAGAAGAGGAAGAGAACAAGGCGAGATTGCTTCATTACTAAAAAATGGTGTATTAAAGGAAAATAAAAATTCTAAAATACATGTATGTTTAGATGAAATAAAAGCTTTAGAAAAGGCATTAATGATAAGCAAAAAAGGCGATACGATAGTAGTATTTTTTGAAGATTTAGAATCGATAGTAAAATATATTAACAAGAAAGATTCAAATAATTCCTTGGATTTAAAGTTATCTAATTTATAAAAGAAATATTTTATTCTTAATTAGACAGGATTTTTTCCCTATGATAGAATGTTACTAAGGCATTTGAAAGAACGTAAGCATTCAGTAATTTTAGTTTGATATTTTTTTATTTTACTTAAATAACTGAATATAAATTATCTTCTTTAAAGTGCCTAAAGTACTTAGAAGGGGCAAAGAAAAATGAATGTTAAGGCTTATGCAAAAATAAATATTTCTTTAGATGTAATTGGTAAGAGAGAAGATGGGTATCATTTATTAAAAATGATAATGCAGAATATAGATTTATATGATATAGTTCAAGTTGAAAAGATTCCGAGTGGAATAAAACTGAAATGTAATAAATCTTATGTGCCTACAGATGAAAGAAATTTAGCATATAAAGCGGCTAAATTATTTAAAGAAACTTATAATATAAAAAGTGGCATTTATATAAATATAGAAAAAAATATACCAGTTTCGGCTGGATTAGCAGGTGGAAGTACCGATGCAGCTGCAGTTTTGAAAATTATGAATAAGATGTTTAATATAAATGTACCTCAGCAGGAGTTAATGAATTTAGGATTAAAGCTGGGTGCAGATGTGCCATATTGTATTTGTGGTGGTACTGCATTATGTGAAGGAATTGGAGAAAAAGTTACCAAATTAAAGCCGTTTAGAGATAAAATTTTAGTGGTGGTAAAACCTCCATTTGGAGTATCCACTAAAGAAGTTTATAAGGCTTTTGATTTATCAAAGGTTATTTTTCATCCTAAAACTAATGAATTAATATCAAATATTGAAAAAAATAATATTGATTTTATAGCAAATAATATGAAAAATTTACTTGAAAATGTTACTCTAGGTAGATATAAAATTATTTCTACAATAAAAGAGGAAATCAATATATGTGGGGCATTAGGAAGCATGATGAGTGGAAGCGGCCCAACAGTATTTGGTTTCTTTGATGACATGTTAAAAGCTCAAAAATGTTATGAAAAAATGAAAGAAAAATATGTAGATGTATTTATAACTAGAACAATTTAAAAATAAGTTGAATAAAACTCTCTATAATTGGAAAATATTTCAAGTATAGGAGTGTGAGATTATGAAAAAAGTATTAAGTTGTTTAGTAGTTATAATTATTTTTTCTACATTGGTTTTGGGGTGTACAAGTTCTACTATGGTAGATAATAACAGTTCGGAAGAGTTAAATTATGAAGAGGTAAAGAATTCTTTAATAAGATTTCATGTTATAGCAAACAGTGATACAAATGAAGATCAAAGTTTAAAATTAAAAGTTAGGGATGAAGTTATAAATTATCTATATCCTTATTTAAATAAGTCTGATTCTCTTGATGAGTCTAGAGAAATAATAAAAAATAATATTGAAGAAGTAAGATCAATTGCAGAAAAAGTGATTAAAGAAAATAATTATAATTATGATGTTAATATTGAATTATCTAGAGAAAATTTTCCGGAAAAAGCTTATGGAAATATAGTATTGCCCCAAGGAAACTATGAGGCTTTCAGAATTATAATAGGAAGTGGAGAAGGAAGAAATTGGTGGTGTGTTATGTTCCCACCGTTATGTTTCGTAGATGAGTCAAAAGCAAAAATTGAATACGAAAAAACCCAAAATAAAATAAAAGAAGAAGTTAATAAAAAGGATTCAAAAGATAGTATAAAAATTAAATTTAAAGTAGTGGAAGTTATAGATAATTTATTCAAATAGTAATAAACAGTACTTTATAAATAGGAGGATTAATATATGGCAAAAGCATTAGCTATGATATCAGGGGGACTTGATAGCATATTGGCAGCAAAGTTAATAAGGGAACAAGGTATAGAAGTTATAGGGATCTGTTTTAAATCATATTTCTTTAATGAAGAAAATGCCAAAAGAATGACAGAACAAATTGGTATAAAATTAGAAGTTATAGACTTTTCAGAAGAACATTTTGATTTAGTAAGAAATCCAAAACACGGTTGGGGAAAAAATATGAACCCATGTATTGATTGTCATTCAATGATGATGAATTATTCTGGAAAATTATTAGAAAAATTTAATGCTGACTTCATAATTACAGGTGAAGTTTTAAATCAGCGTCCAATGTCTCAAAATAGACAAGCTCTTAATATAGTAAAAAAAGAATCGGGGTATTCTGATAAAATACTACGTCCTTTATGTGCTCAAAATTTAAATCCTACTCAAATGGAAATTGACGGTTTAGTAGATAGAGAAAAATTATTAAAAATATCTGGTAGAAGTAGAGCTATTCAAATGGAATTAGCTGAAAATTGGGGGATAAAAGATTATCCATCACCAGCAGGTGGATGTAAATTAACAGAACCTAACTATTCTATTAGACTTAGAGAATTAGTAAATAGAAAGTCTGATGTTACTCAAAGAGAAATTGATCTTTTAAAATATGGAAGACATTTTATTACTCCTAATAATATTAAAATTATAGTTTCTAGAACAGCAGATGAAGGTGAAGCATTTAAAAAATTATTAATAAAAGAAGATTTAGTATTTCTTACATCTAAATTTAATGGAGCGATGGTTATAATTCCAGCTGGAAATAATCCAACAGAAGAAGATTTAACTTTGGCTTGTAGATTTGCAGTTAGATATAGTAAGGGAAAAGATGAGGAATCTGTAGAGGTTAAATATGGAAATGTATCTACTGAATTTAAAAATTTTAAAAATGTAGATTCTGTTACTCAAAAAGAATTAGAAGAATATAATTTAAACAAATAATAATATAAAGTTATTTACATAATAGTATGATGGAATATCATATTATAATTAAGAGGGAGACGAATATGAAAAAGAAGGCTATTATAACGGTTAAAAGTAATGCTTCTATGGATGATAACAAGCTAATAGAAGTTATATCACCTGGCGAATTTTATATAGATGATAATGAATTTAGAGTTGAATATGATGAAACTGAGATATCAGGAATGGAAGGAACTAAAACAACAATTTTTATTAGAAATAATTCTTTTACATTAGAAAGACAAGGATCAACAACAACTAAGATGAATTTTAAAAAAAGAATGAAAACAACATCTTTATATAAAACTCCATATGGAATTCTTAAATTGAATGTAGATACTAAAAATTTAGATATAGATATGAATGAAAAGGGTGGAACTATTGATGTTAAGTATTCTATGGGGATAGAGGGTCAAGTGGCTATGAATACTAATTTGGTAGTTGATATAAAAGTAAATGATAAATAAATATTGGATGTTTAGAAAAAAGATAATCTTATAAGGGTTATCTTTTTTATTATTGTGTGCCCAGCATGGGCACGTACTAATCGGTGAAAGTCCGTAATG
>NZ_CAURTC010000038.1:0-36967 GCF_963527835.1 uncultured Clostridium sp.
CCCATCACCATTACAATTACGTACGGTGGATCATTTAAATACATCTCATGTTAAGGTTAAATATGACACCAACTCAAGAACCACACTAACGCTCCGCCATTTAAATACATCTCATGTTAAGGTTAAATATACTAATCATTAGCATTGTCCTCCTGGATATACCAATTTAAATACATCTCATGTTAAGGTTAAATAACTGGAGAACTTGAAAAAAGAGATACAAAGTTAAAATTTAAATACATCTCATGTTAAGGTTAAATCATAGTTAAAGAGCCATTCTCTAAAATCAATAATATCACTAGGACATTGAAACTTCAAGGTTTCAAGGAAACTTTCCCAGCCGATTATAAAATTCTAAGAAAAATTTTCAAAGTTCACTTTAGTTCTGTAATTTCAATGCATTAAGAAGTTTTATATAAATTTATGGCTGGTAAAATAGAATATTTAGTATTCTAGTTAGCTTACTTTATTTTGCAGTTCTCCTTGTACATACTAAAATTAATTTGTTATACTTATATTATTGGATATACAACCTTAAATTCTTCACAAACTGCAAGCATATCTTCTGTAAATTCTTGACCAATCTCTTTTAGTTCCATCGAGAAAATTTCAGAATGACATTTTCTCCAAGATGTAAGTGTACGATCAAACTCACCTTCTTTATATGCATGTTCCTCATTAACTTGGTTAAATGGTATTGTATATACTTTTATAGTTTCTATAATACAAACAGACTCACCTTTTGTATTTAATATCAAATTATATCCTCCAACTGGTGGCAATGGAGCATTTTCTGCAATATAACAAGGATACGCACTAGCTGTTGCAGTTTTAATCCCCTTTAATACTAATTCAGCCAACAAATCTGGCATTTCAGGTGTATTCCCACCAAATGACCATGATTTATAATCTTTAGCATTAGTGTTAATTTTAATATATTGATTCCACATTTGTATTTCAGTCATTTTCTTTCTCCTTACATTATATATAATCTCTCTAACAAATTTTTAATTTATCTATTAACAAATTATAACACATTGACACATATAACATTATTCAATTTTCAAAGAACAATTTTTTATTACTTATTTAGTTATGACTTTATACAAATTATACACTTTTTAGAATTGCGTGAAAAAACACCTAAGATAATTAAATCCTAAGTGTTTCTATAAAATACTAATTACTTTCTTTTTTCCTAAGAGCATCTACTTCTTCTTCTGTTAATCCAGTTTTTGCAGCTATGGTTTTATTATCTAAAATATCTAGTAAATTTTCTGCTGTTTCTAATTTCCCCTGCTTAATGCCTTCTTCTCTACCTTCTTGTCTGCCTTCTTCTTTACCTTTTTGTGTATAATGCAATGTTCTTATTTCATCAACAGTCATTTTCAATGCCCCTCCTTTTTTCTTTTTATAATCATCATATTTCTTTTCTATCTCAGAACTTTGAATTAAGGCACATTCAAAAAAAATAATAGACTAGTATGCTCATCTATTTTGTGTCATACTGCGTCATCAAATTTAGCTAATAGCTCGCTATTAACTGAATTTTTTTCCTTGTCTGACGCAGAATATACAACGCCTCTTTGGTCTATTATTTTATTTCATGTACCTAAAATAAATACTCTAAAAAATCTACTAAGACCTTTATTTGCTCATTGTTTTTTATCTTATCATAGTTTACTAATTCTTCTGCTAAGTTTATTTTTGCTTCATAAATATCTTCATCTTTTTGTTTTGTTTCTAATAATCTTTTTGCCATTTTAAATACTAATCTTAATGGATTATCTTCACTTATATTTTCTCGATTTAAATTTTCTACATCTATAGTTTTAAAATTAATATTACATTTCATTTTATTCTTTCAAAATAAAAAAATCCAAAGTAAAAATTTACATTTCTACTTTGGACAATATTTTGGTGGCTCACCCGGGAATCGAACCCGGGACACCATGATTAAAAGTCATGTGCTCTACCGACTGAGCTAGTGAACCAAATGGTGCGTTTTAAGGGATTCGAACCCCTGGCCCACGCCTTAGAAGGGCGTTGCTCTATCCAGCTGAGCTAAAAACGCATAATTTAAAATATTTATCTTATAATCAAGTTTTAAACTTTAATACTTAAGTTATTCACGACTTAAATCCCCTGCAACTTGACTGCTTGTTTATTATAAAATACATAATATAAATTGTCAACACTATTTTTACAATTTAGCTATAAATATTCTAAGATAGTATAAATTTAGATATTTATTTCATATTTAGGCACAAGAAATTCAGTAAAAAATCAATAAACTTTAATTACATTTTAATATAAAAATAAGAGCCTATTTAAAATAGACTCTACTTTATATCTTAATATTAACTTGTACGCACTTATGATTATTTATCAAATATAACTCTCTTTTCTTCATATTTATTGAATAATAAATTTATTATGTACATAACAAACGTAATTAAATTACATATTAAATATACAATGCCAAAAGACTTTACCCCCCATGGTTCCAATAAAAAGCCAAGTATAATATTTAATATAGAAGGGACTATTGTAGTACTTAACAAAGTTTGTAACATTATTGCTGTTGATTGCTGACTTTGTGGAACAAATCTTTCAACCATATCATTTTGTATTGGTAATAATATTCCTGCAACAGCACCGTGTATAATTGTTACTAGAATTATTATAATATAAGATTCAGTAGTTCCCATAACTATCCATCTTATTGTTAATAATATTAAACCTATTAACAAATACTTATTTCTTTTTTTAGGAAAATTTAATCTTTTATTTTGAAGTAATAATATTAATTCAAAAACTATCATTATAAATGGCATTACTCCTATTATATTCTGTGGAGCATCTAATTTTATCATTATCATCGGGATTGCATAACTACTTGCTGAAGCCAGTGTTCCATTCATCAAAACATAAATAATCATCAATCTCATATACTTCATATTTTTTAATAAATCAAGTTGCTCTATTTTAAACTTTGTTTTATGATAGCTTTTTTTCAAACTTTTATCTATATTAATTTCAGGCATTTTCGAGATAAATAGTAGTGTACTAGCTAAGGACATTATAGATATTATTAATAATCCACTAATTTCTATGTAGTCCATAAGCAATAAACATACTAATCCACCTAATCCATATCCAACAGTTCCAAAAGTTCTTATACTCCCATAACTCCCCGTATTGTCTTTAACTAAATTTAAAAGATACTCATCATTAACCATACCACCAGGTTGTAATAAAACTGTACGTATTAAATTTATAATAAAAAATGCATATATATTGTCAACATATATTAATAATATTAATGTTACTATATTAGCTATAATAACCATCTTATTTGTCAATACTACTTTTTTAGTCTTATCTATTATAATACCCCATAATATATAACTTGGTATTGTAATCATAGGTATTAATCCAACCATTAAACTTACGTCTTTATCTGAAAAACCTTTCACTTGGCTCAAAAACAAAACATATATTGTTCCTACAACTGAATTACCAAATGAATTAAATAAAAGGTTCATTGAAAAGCTTCTTATTGTATTTAATTTAAAACTTATATTCTTCATAACATTTTATCAAACCTCATATTTCATTAATATTATATTTTCTCAAAATTAATAAAACTACTCCTTGTAAAATACATATGGAGTAGCCTTCCAATTCAATTATTTTATTTTAACTTACCTAATAACCCTGCACCTATAAGTCCAGTGTCATCACCAATCTCAGCTAACTTAATATTAATTTTAATACCATCAAAGACTCTTTTCTGAGTTTCTTCTTTAATCTTATTAAGGTAAGATGGATTATTTATAATTACTGACCCACCAAGAACTATA
Organism: uncultured Clostridium sp.; assembly: GCF_963527835.1. Lineage (GTDB taxonomy): Bacteria > Bacillota > Clostridia > Clostridiales > Clostridiaceae > Clostridium. The sequence goes on from NZ_CAURTC010000038.1 coordinate 3,867, forward strand.
ACTTCTGGATCAACTGTAACTATAATATTTGCTATCGCTTTTGAAACATTTATAACCCACTCACTTAACATCTTTTGCAATTCCATATTGCCCTGTTCTGCACCCTCAAAGACATCTTTTGTAGTTAATTCTCGACCTATAATTTCACTTGATATCCTTGCTATATTTACTCCACTGCATTGACCTTCAAGTCCACCATAGTTCATATTAGAATGTTTATATGTATCTTCATTAATAATCATGTTACCTATTTCAGCTGCTATGCTATTAAAGCCAGAAACAATTTCACCTTTATATATAAAGCCTCCACCAATTCCTGTTGATAGTGTCATATAGTAAACACTTTCTTCACCTTTTCCTGCTCCAACCATTGCTTCACTATATCCTGCTACATTGGCATCATTGTTTACAAACACAGGTAAATCAAACTTATTTTCTAGATATTCTTTTAACTTAAAATATTCCCATGTCCTTAAATTTGGAGTAACTAGTATTGTTCCACTTCTGATATCAAGTGGTCCTGGACAACCCACACCTACTGAAATAATTTCTTTATCTAACCATCTTTCTTTAATTTCTAATATTAGCTTGTCTAAATTATATTCTGGTCCTTTTTCAACTTCATTTGATATTTTAAACTTATCTACTAAGTTACATTCTTCATCTAATATTGCTGCCCTTAAGTTTGTTCCGCCTATATCTATACCTATGTAATACTTCATATGTGTCCTCCTTGTATAATGTAGTTGTAAAATTTAATGGAAAACTATTTAAATTTCTAATTAACATTACATTTCTTATTATTTTTAACGATCCACTTATTACTCTGCATTAGCCCCATTAATTATTGTTTTAATCTATGCAACAAATCATATTCAAAATGCAATTTCTGTAAACCGTTAATTAGTTGTTGTTTTATACCTTTGTATTATAAAATCAAATTTACCTAAAGTTCTTTTTTCTTGTACTTTTATATTGCTATAAATAATTTCTTCAGTATTATTTTCTATATACTCATTATCCCCAAAATTAATTACAGTTCTTATAGTCTCATTATTTAATTCTCTTTCCTTAATTAGAACTTCATCATTAAATGATAAGTTTACATATTTACCATATAATAAGGCGTCATTCTTATATCTTATTTTTATTAAATCTTTATATAAATTAATTAAAGAACGCTCTTCTTTAATTTGTTTTTCTACTAATTCATTATCATTCTTATCTTCTATATTTATCCAAGGCATAGTATTGCTAAATCCATAAAATTTTGAATTATTCCATTGCATTGGGCTTCTTGATTTATCTCTAGAACTTTTATTAGCACTAATTAATGCTTCTTCTTGCGTTTTTCCATTTGAAATTTCTATATTATATTTAGTAATGCCTTGAATATCATTCATTTTATTTATATCAAAGCAAACTAAATCTTTCATTCCTATTTCTTCTCCAAAATACATAAATGGAACACCGTAAGATGTTAATAATAGAGCGGCCATAGCTTTTTCTATTCCATTTTTATTACCATCTGGATTAAATCTTGAGATACTTCTTCCCATATCATGACTATTAAAAAATATTGTAGGTATTTGATATAAATCATAATTATCATTCATATTTTTAATTTCCTTATATATTTTTTCTGCTGAAAATTCATTAATACTACCTAAATTAAAATTAAAAACTACATCTAATAAATCTTTTCCTGAATAGCCTTTTAATTCATTTAAGTCTTCTGATCCAACTTCACCTACAAGAAACACATCTTCTTTTATTTCTCTTATATCTTTTACTAAAGTCTTTATTATTTCAATTATGCCTTCTTGGTCTTTATCATATTTATGTATTTGTTCACCTTTTTCATCATATGGGTTATCTTGTGCTAAATCATTTTTAATTGTTAGAAAATTAATTACATCAAATCTGAATCCATCTACCCCTAAGCCAATCCAATACTTTAGTACATCCTTCATGGCATCATAAACTTTAGGATTTGACCAATTTAAATCTACCTGCTCTTTAGCAAAGGCATGATAATAATATTCTTTTGTTAACTCATCATATTCCCAAGCTTCTCCACCAAAGAAAGATTCCCAATTATTTGGCTTTTCTTTTTTCCATATGTAAAAATCTCTTTTTTCATTATCCTTAGATTTTCTTGATTCCTTAAACCACGGATGTTCACTAGATGTATGATTTAAAACTATGTCAACTATTATTTTTATCCCTAAGCTGTGTGCCTTATTTAAAAATTCATTAAAATCTTCTAATGTTCCATAGTCTTTATCAATATTATAGTAATCTGATATGTCATAACCATTATCAACTTTAGGAGATGGATAAAATGGTGTAAGCCAAATTCCTCTTATTCCTAAATCACTTAAATATTCAAGTTTTGATGTTATACCTTTAAAATCACCTATACCATCATTGTTTCCATCTTTAAAACTTGGCATGTATATTTCATAAAATACACTTTCTTTCCACCATTTTTTGTGCATAGCTTTTACCCCCTCTATTTAAATGGATTGTCAATTACTATAAATTGAGCTTCAGCATCACTTATACCTGCATATAATGTTGCTTTATCTTCTTTTATTTCTAATCCTCCACTAAATACAACATCCTCTAAATCCGGTCTTTTAGCTTGGCCAGGTTTAAAATCTTTTCTTACAGCTATTAACTTCTGATTTTTTACTTCTAATGTATTTATGTTTAACTCAAATGTCATTGGATAGTAGTGTCTATTTCCATTTTTATCAAAGCAAGCTATATGTCCTAATATACCTAAGGTTGTTTCATTTAAGGGTCTAGCTTCATTAGCTCCACCCCATTCTTCGTCTACAAATAATCCATCTAATAATGGAGATTCCTCTATAACTTTTATATTTAATTCTTCTAAGGTGTTTATTATTGAAAATCCTATTCTACCTCTACCACCCTTTTCACCTTGTGGTCTAGTTAAAACTCCTATTCTCTTATCTAACAATTGAACTAATCTTAAATCTTTCATTCCATCTGGGCCTACAAAGAATCTTTGTAATGAAGCTACATCCTTTCCTTTATAAAATATAGTTCTCCATTTTAAAGTTCCTTCTATTTCTGGATGCGGAAATATTTCAACTCCTCCAACGATTAATTCATTATTTATTTTTGTAAAAAAGGGATCTTGAAGTGAAAATGTCGGATATGAATCAATTGGTGACCATCCTTCATCATTTTTTTCAAAGAAATATACTGTTGAATGTTCACTATCTCTAGCCTCAACTCTACCAGCAATAATTGTCTTATCATTATCTACAAATGGGGCTGATATATTATATACATCATTTTCACCTACATTAATAAAGTTTATTTTTTCTACACCATATATTTTAGATTCTGACTTTAAATATTCAGCTAATAATATTTCACAAGTTTTCATATCTTTCATCTCGCTCTCTTTATTAATTCTTTTGTTCATTCTTCATAATATTTTTTATTCCAACTGAATCTCTTTCAACAATATCAACACCCATTACTATATCTTCATTAGGAGCATCCTTATGATCAATCCTCCATAATAATCTATTCACAGCATTTTTGCCCATAAGTTCCTTTTGTACTCTTACTGTAGTAACCTTAGGCATTACAAGTGAACTTAATATAATATCATCAAAACCAACTACTGATATATCCTTTGGTATTTCATATCCTAATTCCTTTAGTGAAGTAATTAACATAATTGCAGCATTGTCATTTGAACATACAAAGGCTTCTGGTATATTATCCATTTGTGATATTTTCTTTTGTATTCCTTCTGAATCTTGATTTATAATGTAACTTTCTAAATCGCTTAATATTGAATAATCATTTATAAAATCTGTAATTCCATCTTTATTATCAAATTTGATAAATTTTTTTATAGCTTCTTGATACCCAAAAAATCTTTCTTTAATACTTAACGAATATTCTAAATCTCCAAAGAATCCTATTTTTGTATATCCTTTATCTAAAAGCAATTTTGTAATTTTAAAACTACCAAGTTTATTATTTGTTAAAATACTATCCGTATTTTCTAATAACGATGCGTGATCTACTAGTACAACAGGTAATTCAAATTCTTTAAGTTTTATTAGATAATCATCATCTATTGCTGATATTATAATTATTCCACATACTTTTTTACTTTCAATACAACTTGGAATGTTCTGTTCATCTTCATTTACTATGCAAGTTATAACATCATAACCTTTTTTTCTGGCCTCTTCTACTATACTCATTAGTATTTTTGAGTAAAATGTACTATCTTCAAAATGTGATTGTTTTATAAGTGCACAAATATTTTTACTTGCAAATGATTGGATAAATTTAGGTGATCTGTCCAAATAACCAATTTTCTCTGCTACATCTAGTACTAATTTTTTTGTTTCTTCACTGACTCCAGGCTTACCATTTAACGCCAGTGATACAGCATTAATTGATATATTTAACTTTGCAGCTATATCTTTCATTGTTACTTTACCCATGATAATCTCCTACTTCTAATATACTCTAAAGGCTATCAATTAATATTACTAATTAACAGCCTCATGTATTATTTATCCATTAAAGCAAATATGTCCTCTATTTTTATGTCCGCTCTACAAATTTTATCGTCTGCAGCTCCATAATATATTTTTACAATTCCATCTTCAAATAAGCATCCACAAGTAAATACTACATTTCCAAAGAATCCGTCTTTTTCATAAACAGCTTCTGGCTCTAATATAGGATCATTAGTTTTAGCTAATATTTTCATTGGATCATCTTTATCAAGTAAAAATGCTCCTAAACAATATCTATCTTCCTTATCAGCTGCATGATAAATCTTTAACCATCCTTTTTCTGTTAAGAATGGTACTGCTCCGCCACCAACTCTTCCAGAGTCCCATGACTCTTCATCTGAACCACCATAGAAATGCTTTTGCTTTCCCCAGTGTATTAAATCTGGTGATTCTGCAAGCCACATATCCGGTGCACCAATTGCACATGGAACTGGTCTATTAAATGTAAGATATTTTCCATTAACTTTTTCAGGGAATATAGTTACATCCTTATTTTCTGGTGCAAATATAATTCCATGTCTCTCATAACTTTTAAAATCTTCTGTAGAAACTAATGAAGTGGCTGCTCCATTTCTAGTTACTGATGTGTAATTTATATAATATTTATTATCAATTTGAGTTATTCTTGGATCTTCTATACCCCATTCCTCTTCTGATGCAATTGGCTTAATAAAAGCATTATCATCAATTTCAAAATTTTCTCCATCTTTAGACCTTGCAATCCTTATATGTGATAATGAAGTTAAATAAGCTATCTTTCTAGTTCCTTTTTTTTCTAATTTCCATAAAGAACGTGAATCTGAATAATCAAACTCTGTATCTATTTTCTTATTAAATGATATTATTTTTATTATATCTTCTCCATTTTCATTTGCTACTACTGGTATCTTTACTTCGTCGTCATTCTCTACCTTCACTGATTCCGCAACTCTACATAATAATATATATTCATCCTTGTATTTACAAACTCCACAGTTAAATACACCATCAACTTTAAAGTCCTCTCTACTTGGTTTTACATCACTTGGTTTTATTAATGGATTTTTTGCACTTCTTATTACATTTAATTTATTATTCATAATTGCCTCCTAATTACTTTAACATAAAGTTAATTCCTTCTTTAAAATGTTTTGAGAAACATAAGAACATTATTACTATTGGTATAGTTAATATTACTGATGCTCCATACATTGGACCTGGTAAATTACCCATTGGTTTGAATTGTGTTGATATTAGAACATTTAATGTTTGCATATCAATCTTAGGTGATATTAGCATGTCCCACATAAGTTCAGACCATCTTGTCATAAATGTTGATAAAAACACTATAGTCGTAACTGATTTAGCTACAGGAAATCCTATACTACAAAGTATTTTTAGTTCTGATGCGCCATCTATTCTAGCCGCTTCAAAAACTTCATTTGGTAATGATTTAAAATAGTTTATATACATAAATATTCCCCAAACTGAAACTGATAATGGTAATATCATTCCTAAATATGTATTAGTCAAAGGTTTTGATATTATATATCTAGGTACTAATAGTATTATTACAGGGAAAAACATTTGGAATAACAAAGTATTCATTATGAATTTTTCACCTTTGAATTTATTCATTTTAGAAACTGAGTAACCAACTAATAATCCGATTACTACTGAAATAATTGCTGTTGGTACTGATACAATAAATGAATTAATTAGTGATTTTATCCACATTCCTGCTGTAGCTCCACCACTGCCCCCAAATAAATAACTATAACTTTTTAAAGTAAAGCTTTCAGGCATCATAACTTTATCTACCTGCTCCCAAGGTGTAAATGACTGAATTATCATATAGTAATAAGGAAACAATGATATTCCTAAAATTATCATAGTAGCTACTATTACAAAAATCCCTTTTAATTTTGTTTTTGTCTTCATATTCATAACCTCCAATGTGTTATATTTTACATACCATATTTTTTATTTACTTTTCCCATTGTAAATGTGATTATTTTTATAGTTATAAATATATGAACTGCACTAGCAATAGCAATAGCTGCTCCATATCCTGATTGGAAGTTAGTAAATGATGTGTTGTAAATTTCTAATTGCCATGTAGTTGTTGCTAAATTAGGTCCACCACCTGTTAAAAGGTATGGCTCTGTAAATATCCCAAAAGCAAGTCCTGCTGTTAAAACTACTACTGTTGTTAATGTTGGTATAATCATCGGTAACGTTACTTTAATAAATTTCTTTATTCCTTTTACACCATCAATTTTACAAGCATCATGTATATCATCTGAAATTGATTCCAATGCTGATAAAATAAACAATGCATAATATCCCGACATTTTCCAAACTATTATTCCAATTATAATTACAAATGCCCATTTAGGATCTCTAAACCAATCTATTGTTATGCCCTTTTCTCTTAAAAACATATTTAATGCTGAATTATAACTAAAGAAATATCTTACAACTACTGAAATTGCAACACCTGAAGTTAAATAAGGTATAAAGAATAACACAGATGTAATGCCCTTTAACTTTTCTGGAAGCTTATGTACTAATAATGCAATTATCATTGCTGCAGCAAATGTAAGTAAAACAATAGGTACTAAATATTTGAACGAATTCATAAATGCTGCTCTAACTCTTGGATCATTTACTAATGAAATAAAATTATCCATTCCAATAAAGTTCTTATTATTTGACATCAAATTCCAGTCTGTTGTTGATAGCCAAAAAGCCCATATTAATGGTATTAGAAAGAAAACAACTGAATATGCCAGATATGGTACATTAAATATCCACCCTAAAAATCCATCACTATTTTTTAAAGTATCTATTTTTTTCTTCATTTAGTGTCACTCCTTTATAAATAAAGCAAAGATAAAACAATGTCATCTTTGCTTTATTTTAATAAACTATTCTAATCCGCCTGCTTGTTTCATAGCGTTGAATGAATCTTCAACAAATTTAGTAGCATCGTTAGCTTTAACATCTTTTGATGATAATGTAGTTTCTAAATATTTTGCTAATTGAGTTCCTAATGCTTCTTGTATTGGTGTCATATTATCATGTGCCATACATGGAATTGCATTTGGTACATGTGTAGCTAGATCTTTTATTTCTGGATTTTCTTCAAAGTATTTTTTAAATGTATCATTAGTAACTAAATCACCTCTAACAGGTAACATTGTAGTTGCTTGTAACCATTCTAAATCTGTATTTGCTGAATTTTCTTCATTATATAACCATTTAATAAATTCAACTGCACCTTCATGAATTTCGTCTGTAATATTATTATCTTTATATAAAACTAATCCCTTTGAATCTGCAAAGTTGTATGATGTATCACCTTGATTTTTAACTATCATTGGGCCATATTCAAAATCTTCACCATATTTCTTTCCGCCTTCTCTTAGAGCTTGTATTTCCCACGGTGCTGCTATTGTAAATAACACTGGTGGGTTTTCTTCTGCCCAAACATTAGGAATTTCTGATGTTAATAACGTATCACCTAATGATCCAAAGAACTCAAAAGTTTCTTTAGTTAAATTTTTATCTAAAACTAATTTATTTCCTTCTACCCAAGGTTTTCCATCACTAAATGCTAAGTATATGTTTTGGAAATCTGACCATCTATCCCACCATTGATCTGGTCTAATTAATGAATTTCTATAGAATACATGACTAACTCCCATAGCTGACATCTTAGCTTCATTTTCTCTAAACTTAACTACTAAACTTTCAATTTCAGCTTTAGTTTCAGGAATTTTTTCTACTCCTAATTCTTTTAAAGCCTTCACATTCCACTGTAAAACCATTGGATTAACATATTGAGGTAATACAAACTGTTTTCCACCTATTTGCCAACCTGGCATCACTGTTTCTAATGCCCTATTTTTAACTATGTCTTTAAACCATTCTTCTGATTCTAATGAATATATTGCATCTGAGGCTGCTAATGTTGATGCAAATCCTCTATTTACATTTTCTGAAATAGCTGGAGCTGTATCAGTTGCTAAAGCATTTTGAATTCCAGCTTCTGAAGATGGTGTTTCTGGCATTTGTTGAACTACTAATTTAACACTTTTTCCATTAATTTCAGTATTTGTTTTATTAAATTCTTCTGCTTTGGTTGTCCAGTAATCATATTGAACTTTTTGAGGAGCAGTCCAGAAATTCACACTTATTGTATCTCCTGATGAAACAGTTCCGTTTTTACCGCCTGAACATGCTGTAAGTGATGTAACCATCATTGTTGATAATATTATTGTAGAAATAATCTTAGTTAATTTAATCATTAAAATTCCTCCTTAAGTTTAATTTACAAAGAACAGTGAATAAATTTTAAAACTAATATAACACTTTAAATTAATTTACATTAAAATTAAATCTAATTAATTATAAATGCTAATTTCGTTGTAACATCTTTTTACACCCTCCCCCTTTTGTAAACCTTTTAATGTTATATTAAATACTTTTTACTTTAATTTCAATGGAATTTTACTTTAATTTTTATATTTTTTAAATTTATTTTATTTTTATTAAAGTTAATAAAACTGTAGAAGCTAATTATACCTACTCCTACAGTTCTAATTTTTCGTATATATTTTTCCCTTAACCACATGGATAAAAATTATCTATTTTCTCAACCACAATAGAATTTTTTAAAAAATATCCTCTTAAAATTAAAAAAATTTGATATTGTACTTATACTTTTAGTTGATACACCTATGCTATAATAATATAAAAAATACTTTTAAATTTTTCAATGTGAGGTAAATATGACCACTTTAATAAATAAAGAAATAGATCAATCACTAAATAATATTGAATTTAAACCAATTCATTCTTATAATACAAATATAATAGAAGATGAAATACTTAAAGCTAACAAAGCTGGTTTAATCAATAGTATGATAAATTCCAATTTAGCTTTAATTCCCAAATTAATAGTTAATGATTATTCTAAAGGAAGTAAAGTTTTAAATGAACTAATATCAGAATTAAATAAATGTGAAGAATTCTTTATATCAGTTGCTTTTATAACAAGTAGTGGTATAACTCCACTTCTAGAAACCTTAAAGAATCTAAATAAAAAAGGTATTAAAGGTAAGATTTTAACTACTGACTATCTTAATTTTAGCGAACCTAAAGCATTAAGAAAACTTCTTGAGTTCCCTAATATTGAAATTAAGCTATATAGTAAAGAAAACTTCCATACTAAAGGATATATCTTCAAATATATTGACCATTATAAATTGATTGTTGGGAGCTCAAACTTAACTCAATCTGCATTAACTAAAAATAAAGAATGGAATTTAAAAGTTTCTTCATTAGAAGAAGGTTCTCTAACTGAAGGTGTAATTTCAGAATTCAATGACCTTTGGAATGAAGCTGATGAATTAACTTTAGAATGGATAGATACTTATGAAGATATCTATAAAAAACAAATTGAATATACTAGAAAAAGTACTGTTCCAAGCCTTGCACAATATAAACTAAAACCAAACAAGATGCAGGTCGCTGCAATACAAAGCTTAAATAAACTTAGAGAAAACGGTAAAAATAAAGGACTACTAATTTCTGCTACTGGTACTGGTAAAACTTATTTATCTGCCTTTGAACTTAGAAATTACAATCCCCAAAAAGCCTTATTTATTGTACATAGAGAGCAAATAGCTAAACAAGCCTTGAATAGTTTTATAAATGTATTTGGCGATACAAAAAGTATGGGAATTTTATCTGGTACTAGTAAAGATTTAGATAAAGACTTTATCTTCTGTACTGTCCAAACGTTATCTAAGGATGATGTATTATATGGCTTTACTAAAGATGAATTTGATTATATTGTCATTGATGAAGTTCACAAGGCTGGTGCTAATAGTTATCAAAAAATAGTAGACTACTTTAATCCTAAGTTTCTTTTAGGAATGACAGCTACACCTGAAAGAAGTGATGATTTTGATATATTTAAAATGTTTAACCACAATATTGCCTATGAAATACGTCTTAAGCAAGCGTTAGAAGAAGATTTGCTTTGTCCTTTCCATTATTTTGGTATTTCTGACATTACAATAGATGGATTTCCTCTTAATGAACAATCTGATTTTAGATATTTAGTTGCACAAGAAAGAGTTAAGCATATTATCGATAAAATTAATTTCTATGGTCATTGTGGTGAAAGAGTCAAAGGACTAATATTTTGTAGTAATAAAAAAGAAGCTATTGAACTTTCAAGTATATTTAATGCTCATGGATATAGAACTGTTGCTTTAACTGGTGAAAACTCTCAAAGTGAAAGAGAGAAAGCTATTGAAAGATTAGAACAAGATGAATTAGATAATTGTTTAGATTATATATTCACGGTAGATATTTTTAATGAAGGTGTGGACATCCCTACTGTAAATCAAGTGGTAATGTTAAGACCTACTCAATCTTCAATAGTCTTTGTACAACAATTAGGTAGAGGCCTTAGAAAAAGTAAATTTAAAGAATATGTTGTTATTATAGACTTTGTAGGAAACTACAACAATAACTTTTTAATTCCAATTGCCTTATCAGGAGATAGAACATTTAATAAAGATACCCTAAGAAAATATGTTGTGGAAGGCACTAGACTTATTCCTGGCTGCTCTACTATTAATTTTGATGAAGTATCTAAAAAGAAAATCTTTGAATCAATAGATGTAGCTAATTTCAATGATATTAAGCTAATTAAAGAAAGCTACAATAAACTTAAGCAAAAGATTGGCAAAATCCCAACTTTAAGTGATTTTGATACATATAATTCTATAGATCCATTAAGAATTTTTAACAGCAAGAGTCTAGGTTCTTATTATAAATTCCTAAAAAAATACGAAAAGGAATATAAAATAGAACTTAATAATTCTCAGGAATTATTTATAGAATTTATTTCAAAGAAATTAGCTTCTGGTAAAAGGCCTCATGAGCTTCTTTTAATTGAATCTGCAATAAATAACGAAACTGATTTAGTCAGTAAATTAAAATCAAAATTAAAAGAAACTTATAATTTTGATTTCACGTGCACTACTGAAACTAATGTAATCAATGTTTTAACAAATGAATTTCCAACTGGAACTGGTAAAAAGACATACGCTGAATGTATGTTTGTAGAAAAACAAGGTTTTGATTATGTTATCTCTAAAATCTTTAAAGAACATCTTGAAAATAAATATTTTAAGAATATGGTTCTTGAGCTAATCAAATTTGGTATAGATAGATATAACAAAGATTATAGCAATAGATATATGAATACTTGTTTTCAATTATATCAAAAATATACATATGAAGATGTGTGTAGATTATTAGAATGGGAAAAGGGTGAAGTCGCCCTTAATATTGGTGGATACAAATATGATAAAGTAACTAAGACTTACCCAGTATTTATTAACTATGATAAATCAGAAGATATTACAGATACTATTAATTATGAAGACAGATTTCTATGTGAATCTCAATTAATTGCTATATCAAAATCAGGTAGAACAATCTCTTCTGAAGATATTGTCCAAGCTTATAATTCTGAAAAAGATGGTGTTGAAATGAGCTTATTTGTTAGGAAAAATAAGGATGATAAGATTTCCAAAGAATTCTATTTTCTTGGGAAAATCAAAACTATTGATATACCACATGAATTTACAATGAAAAATACTACAAAAACAGCTGTAGAAATAAAATATCAATTAATTACCCCTGTTAGAGAAGATATTTATGAATACATTACGTCTTAATATATATACTCTTTTGATCCACCTATGCCTTGTGGTGTATAAATAGGTCATTACATCTAATATATACACTCTTTTGATGTAAGAAATAGGAACGTATATAAAAACACAAGTTTAATATTATAATTAAACTTGTGTTTTTTGAGATATATTAAAATAAGCAATTAACAATGAATAATCTTTGTTAATTGCTTATTAAAACGTGGTATATAGACTTTATTATTTATTTTTAAGTTCATTAACTACTAAAATATCTGCTGGAACCCACTTTTGATTATTTAACTCATCAAAAGTAACCCACTTAGCATCATTATGAGCATTTAAATTCAATTTGCCACCAGCTATTTGGCAAAGAAAACAATGCATTGTTAAATGAAAATTTGGATAATCATAATCTATTGTAGTTAAATATTCTAATTCATCTATATCTAACTCTAATTCCTCTTTAATTTCACGATGAAGTGCATCTTCTCTTGATTCCCCTGCTTCAATTTTTCCACCAGGAAATTCCCACATATCGATAAACTCACCGTATCCCCTACGTGTAATAAATATTTTATCTTCTTTCTTAATTATTGCTGCAACTACTTCCACAGTTTTCATATGTATCTCCTCACTTTTTTAAATCATACTTCCACATTTTATCATTATAGCCTTAAGTAAATATATTTTAAAGTGTAAAGTGATCATAAACCTAATTTTAATTATATACTTTTAAAGTTTTTGTATTTACTAAAACAATACAAAATACTTAAAAAAATTCTAAGAATTTATTATTTCATTAAAATCTATATTTAATCCATGTATCTCAATAGTATCTTCTAATACATAAAAAACACTAGTGCTTATTTAATACTGATGTTTTTATGATTTTTTATGTAACCAAACTTTTTACTCATGTAATTCTAAAGGTAGTCCATCTGGATCAAAGAAAAATGTCATTTTCTTATTCGTAAATTCATCTATTCTTATGGGCTCTGTTTCTATGCCCTTTTCATTTAATTCACTTATTATATCTTCTATGCATTCCACTTTAAAGGCTAAATGTCTTAATCCACAGGCTTCTGGTCTTGATACCCTTTTAGGACTATTCTCCATACCAAATATCTCAAGTTCACAGTCTCCGAGCTTTAAATCTAACTTATAATCACCCCTATCAGGTCTATAATTTTCCCTAATTATATTAAAACCTAGCTTATTTACATAAAAATCTTTAGACTTTTCATAATCTGAAACTATTATTGCTATATGGTGAATTGTATTTAAATTCATGTTTTAATCATCTCCTAGCATATTAAATCTATGTCAATATAGTAAACCTAAAAATCTTAATGTGTCCACTATTTTATAAAAAACACCAATACTATTTTGTAAGTATTGATGTTTAAACTGTCCTATATTCTAGAATCTTATGTTAACAAATTTCAATTATAATTATACTTTCATTAATTCATCTACAAATGCTGGTCTTTTTTTATACATTTTAACTAAATCATTTACTATTGTTTCTTTGTTGCTTTTACCTGCTATTTTGTTATATCTTTTAATTATCCTGCATACTTCTTGATAATTTTTTCTATTTGATGAATGGCTTGCTGATAACATTATAAAATTTTTATAAATATCTATAACATCATCTTTAAATTTATGTATTAATTTATCGGCATAAACTTCTATCTGACTAGGATTGCTCTTTAAAAATTCCATTAATTCATCCAAATCATTTTCTTCTAGTATAAGTTTAAGATATATATTACCCCTATTTAAATTTCTATTGTTTTTAATCTCTTTTTTTAAATTATTATAAAATATCACTTCATCTTCTTCAGCTAATTCTTTTAATTTCTTGTAATATTTAAATTCTCCATGAAACAATAATTCTTTAGCTAATGCTTCTTGTTCTTTTTTAAGCCCTAATTCTTCATAGGCTATATACCTCATTTCTTTCCATTTTAATACTAAACCTATATATGTTTTATCTTGTTCCTCTCCACCTAATGCCACATCTATAGCATTATAATAATTTCCTTCGTTCATATATCTATTTATAAGCATTTCTCTGAAATATGTAAACTGAATATTCTTCTTTATAAAACTCTCTATCTCTTCATTTGTAGAATACTTATCTAACATTTGAAAAATTATTTCTAGCATACTTTCATTTGTGTATTTCATATAATCTTTATTAGAACTTTGGTTAATTAAGTCTTCTATTTTTATTTTTAACTTATTTCTAAATTCCTTAACATCGGAAAATTCAACACATATTCTTAATAAATCGACCCTATACTCTTCCCATCCATCAAATACTGTATTATTAACTGCTAATAATAATTTATTAAGCAGGTTCTCTCTTAAGTTTATATCTGAATCATCACTATTAATTATAATTTCTTCTATTAAATCTAAAGTTTCTGTTACTAAATCACCAATTTCACCATTAGAATCATCTGCATATTGAAATGCTTCTATACATTCATACAAAAATAAAAATGCAATATCTAAACTTAATAATATATTTTTCTCACGTCTTACTAATTCTAACAAGTCTTCCATCTCATTTGTAAATGCGCTAACATCTCTATAAGTTATAAATCCTTCTCTTCCTGTGTATTTTCTCACTATAGACTCTATTAAATTTTTAATTCCATCTATTTGTTGTGTATCATCACATTTTGAATATTTAACAATAATACTGTTTTTTAAGGTTTTATCATTTTTAGCTATATTGCATATAATGCTTATCAATTCCTTTTTAGAAAGATCTTTTAATACTTCCTCTATAGGTATTTGCTTTAGAATTGTTTTTCTATATTCATCATCATTACTAACATTATCCAAAATTTCTGCTAATTTAAAATAAGCTGCTACCTCATGTTTACATATTGGTCCAAAATCATATGGACAATCACACTCAGAATATAATATTTCTCCAAACTCATCTATTTTTACTACTACTTCATACTCATCACTACCTTGAATTATAAAAACATACTCATTTTTTCCTTCAGTATAATACTCTGTTATATTATCATCGCAATAATAATCATAACCTCTAGTTAAAATAGTCTTGTTTATATACTCTTCAAAATTTTCTATATTCATATCAGTTTCCCCTTTAGTTCATCTACTATTTTCAAAATTATCTACTCCTATTGGTAGTGGCTTTAAATTCATAACAAACCTCCATTTTTTAACTTATGCATTATAGTAATCAATTGTATTATCTCTATTATATCCAAAAATATCTTATTATTAAACCTAAAACCACAGAATCACTTATGTCACCATATTAAAAATTAAATTCCTTAACTAGCTTGCCTTTTAAAATAGGTTCATCACTCCATTCTATTGGCTCAACTATATCTTCTTCAAAAAATAGTTCTTCAATATCTTCAAACTTTTTCTTAGGTTTCTTAGCTTTTTTCTTCTTATTTGCCTCCTTAGTAGGTGATAAATTAATATTAGAATTTTTATTTACAAGATCGTCATTATTCTTATCTAGATCTTTTTCACTTATCTTTTTAGTTTCTTTTGCTTTATATTCTTGATCTTTCAACTCACTATTTAATTTATCTTTATTGATCTTTTTAGATATTTTTTTAACGTCTTCACAAGTTGCACTCTTTGTCATACCCTCATTATTCATCAAATTTTTCTCATCATTGAATTCTGATTTACAATCTTGTAAGTTTAGATTATTACTTATAATCTCATTATCGTTAAACTCTTTTTTCTCATCTAACTTTTCTACTTTTTCTTTAACCTTAATATTTTGGTGTTTAGCAAAATTTTTCACCCTATAAACATTATCTTGTGTTAATTCAATCATTTCTAAATCCTTAAACACATTTAAAGCTAATTGAACCTTACTAGCACTTCTATTAAATTCTATTGCTAGAGTTTCTGCACTATAAGGAATGCTTTTTGACATATATAACTCTCCTTCTAAATTCACCTTACCCGCTAAAGTTAAAAGCCTAGTCCATATATAATGAATAAGATCCCTTTCCTCCATAGTATCAATTATCTTAAACTTAGTATCACCATACATATCCACTCTTAATTTCACAAATTTTCTTTCTTTCATCTCTAAACCTCTCCTTTTAATATCTAGTGCACATACTTGCACACTTACTTATTTTTAAATTCACATATACTAAATAAAAATTATGTATTTTTAATGTTCTAATTAATATATATGCATTAAAAGAAAAGTTTCTAAGAAAATTTAAAATTTTTTTAAAAAACTGTTGATAAAACATGTTTATCAACAGCCTAAATAAAAAAATTTATATTAATCTACAAATTCAACTGTATTTAGCATACTTTTAAAAGAAGCCATATTTTCATCTGAAATTCTTTCCAGTTCAGAAATAGTAAAAACATATGCAACATTACCCTTATAAAAAACAACATGAAATATTGTTATATACCTATTATTTTTATCTTTTTGAAAATAATGAATAATATCTGCTTTTTTATTATTAAATACCTGTTCTGCTGTTTCTAATTTACTAATACCAAAATCATGTCCTAAACTTAATTTTTCAAGTTCAATGAAATTTTCTTTTGAAAGTCCACCCATATTCACTGCTCCTAAAATTACATTTGATCCTTTATTATCTATATAATGAATCTCCCTGCTATCTTCAACTACTTTTAACCAATTCGAAGGATATACGACTGAAATTTTTTTACTCTGAGTTTCATCATCATAAGCACCATTACTGTTTAAAATAGATCCATCAACAGTTGTATCCTTAGCCATATAACCATTAGGATAAAAATAATACCAAATTCCATCAATTAATCTCCATCCTACTGAATATGAATTTCCCTCACTATACCACCATCCTGTATTATCATTCTTCCATTCTGCACTTGCTCCTATTGGTTTTAGTGCTAATATTGAAGTCACTATTAGTGCACTTGCCATTACTTTCTTTAATCTTATTCTCTTCATTATTTTCCCCCTATAAAAAACTTATACTATAATTGTATAGCAATTCATAAATTTAATAAATATGTTAAATAAATACTAATTAATTGTGATATAATAAATCTAACGTATTGGAGGTGTATTTTATGAATGTTTATGATACATTCAACTATAAATCAGCTTGCTCCTTGCAAGGACTACAACAAAGTAAGCTATGCTTTGTATGGAGCCTAAGCTGTTAATTTAGCTGAAACGCTCATATATCTTAGGTTCTGTAACACATAGCTTTTTTAGTATTCTTTGCTTTAATACTATGATAAATGTTAAGGAGTAAAGAAATGAAATATGCAAAAGCACACGATGTGTTACCAGAGGAAATCGTTAAAATAATACAAGAGTATGTAGACGGAAAATATCTTTATGTACCTAGAAAAAATGAAAATCATAAAGCCTGGGGAGAAAAGAGTGGTATAAAGAGTAGTCTTAAGCTTAGAAATAATGAAATTTATAAAAAATACCTTAATGGGACTACTATTAATGAACTAACTCAAGAATACTATCTGTCTGAAAAAAGTATAAGAAGAATAATAGGTGAAAAAAAGCGTATTTGCTCATAATTATTACAGAATTATTTATTAGATTGAGTTTCTATTTTAAATAATGTTATGATTTCATTGTGGGGATCCACTGAAAGTTATCATTTCTAATTTAAAATATGATTCTTAAGTAAAATTATTGTGAGTATGTAATGTATTTTAAATTTGGATGATTATTGTTACTTTCAGTTGGAGTAATAATAATCATCTTTTTTATTTAAGCCAAAATAAACTTTAAAGTGATGACTTTTTTACTTAAATGAATAATAAAAATAACAGAAAAGAGGTGCTAAATTTTATGAAAGCCTTTATAAAAAGATATGAATATAATTATATAAAAAAATGTTTATTCGATTTAAATAATACTTTCAGAAATTGTGTAGATCCTAATATCGTTGAAACAAACAAAGCATATATACAGGGAAAGATATTACGTCTTTTTACAGATTTATCTGAGGAAGAAGAAAAGCTACTTGATATCAGTAAAATAACTGACCCATTATACATTGAACAGTATTTAAATAAGCTGAAAGAATATGTATATGAAATGCCAAATATAACAAATGCACAAATTAGTAAATTGTTTAGAAAAGAAAAGAAATTAAAAGTACCAGACTTAACTGAGCATGATTCAACGAATGTTTATTTAGGTTGGGTTGATGAGTCAATTAGAAAATTATTTATAGCTTATAATATGAATGGTAAACTTATAGGTATGTCATGTAGACTTCAAAATTATGCTTCTAACAATACTCACATATGTGCCCTTTGCAATCATATAGGTCGTGAAAATGAAGTAGCTTTTGTTTCACCTATATGTAAAACAGATAACGCTAGCAAAGGTGCTTATAAATCCATAGGATTTGATATATGTTTAGATAGCGATAAGTGTAATGAAAGAATTATATCTGTTGAAAAACTAGAGAAAATCTTAAAGACTGTTAACAATATAAAAGAATGATGACTTGCACTTACGTACATTCGGCCCTATAAATAATTTTGTGTAAACTGAATAAAATGAACTCCTTCTTGGAAATAATTAAGATAACAAATTATTACAAGAAGGAGTTTTTTTATATGGGAAATGTGTCGAAAGAATTATTAAGAGAATACATAAAGGAGCAAAATTTTAGTAACGCTAATGAAATTTTAGTTGGACTTAAAGAAATGTTTAGAGACGTTTTACAAGAATCTTTAGAGGCTGAAATGGATGAAGCATTAGGATACGGAAAGTATGATAGTATTGAAAAAAACAATGATAATAGTCGCAATGGATATTCAAAAAAGACTGTGAAAACAGAGCTCGGACCTGTACAGCTAAATATACCAAGAGATAGAAATGGTGATTTTGAACCTAAAATAGTTCCTAAACATCAAAGATCCGTTAACGGTATCGAGGATAAAATATTAGGACTTTATGCAACTGGAATGACAACAAGAGATATATCTGAGCAAATAAGAGCGTTATATGGGGTAGATGTAAGTGCAGAAACTGTATCAAATATAACAAATAGAATATTACCTTTGGTTTCGGAATGGCAAAATAGACTATTAGAAAATACCTATTCCTTTATATTTATGGATGCTATACATTATAAAGTTAGAGAAGATAAACAGATTATAGTTAAAGCAGCCTATGTTGTAATTGGAGTAAATTTAGATGGTGAAAAAGAAGTATTAGGAATATGGATAGGTGCTAATGAAAGCAGTAAATTCTGGTTATCTGTATTAAATGATCTTAAAAATAGAGGTGTTAACGATGTGCTTATATTCTGTGTTGATGGTTTAAACGGCTTCAAAGAAGCTATCGGAGCTACATTTCCATTTGCTAAAATACAAAGATGTATAATACATCAAATAAGGTCTAGTATGAAGTATATTCCTTACAAAGATAGAAAAGCTTTTGTAGCTGATTTAAAAGGAATTTATAAAGCTGTCAATGAAGATGTGGCCATGGAAAATTTAATATCATTGAAAGATAAGTGGTCTAATAAATATCCTAATGCAGTTAAGAGCTGGGAAGATAATTGGGATAATCTAAGTACATTTTTTGCATTCCCAGATAATATAAGAAAAATAATATATACGACCAATGTTATAGAAAGCTTAAATAGTCAATTTAGAAAAGTGACAAAGACTAAACTGATATTTCCTAATGATGATAGTCTGTTAAAGATGCTATATTTAGCCGTTGAACGCGTAGCAAAGAAATGGACCAGAAGTTATTCAGATTGGGATTTAGTTATTAATCAGCTTAAAATTGTATTTAGTAATATTTTAGATAAAACATCATAAGAAAAAGAACTTTAAATTAGGAGATTCCTAAAATTAAAGTTCCTTAAAAATATTTTGCTCATGTATATTATTGCCATCAATTGGAGATAATATACATAAAGCATAAATGATTTAATCTTTATAAATATACATTATTAGACAAAATTAAAGATTGATCTAAATATTTAAGTTATACATTATTTCCAAGAGGAAAATCAGAATACACAAAAATATTTACAGCCTCGTACATTCTGTAAAAGTGAAAAACAAAGAAATAAATTATGAACTAGATTTCTAAGCCTAAAGTACCTTATATCATACTTTAGGCTATTTTCTAATAATCATTTATTTCAACATTCTAATTAATACATTATATAACTATGCTTTTATTAACTTTATTTATTACTTGCTCATATAATCCCTGCGATATTTCATTAAATTCTTTTTTACTAATATTAATTCTACATCATATTTATAGTTATTATTTTTTATAAATTTCTGTTATTATATTTATAACTTCATTTATATTGTTTTTATTATCTTTTACAAACTCAATAACTTCTTCTACAGATGGCTGTTTATATACATGTGCTATTCTGTTTCTATATCTTCTATATTGATTTAAAAAAATATATATTTCTTCACTAATAATATTATTTTCATATAATTTCTTTAGCGATTTTTCCATATCATCACTTATTCTATATAGCTTTAACTCCTTTAAACATAACGATGTAAAACTTTCTATCAAAATAAAATATTCTAAAAAACTTTGTTTCACTGATGATTTAATAAGTTCTTTTATATCTTCATCATCTATAACCTCTAATTTAATTAATGCTTTATCTAAAAGAGATAGTGTTTCTCTAATATTTTTTATAATATCATATAGTCTTTCTCTATTCATCATATATCACATCCCTTTCTCTAAAGAATCTAAATTCCTCATTGTTTCTATATATAATATCTGTTTTATTATAATCCTTTGTGTACAAGTCTAACTCATCATTATATATTAACATTCCAGTATCATATACAGATACTTTAAATCTTAAATCCAATTCCTCATTATTTAAATCGATAATATCTATTTCTCTATTTAACATATTTCTCAATGTTTCTTCTAAATCCATAATATCATTAAGAGTATTTTTTTTCTTACTTAAAATAGCAATATCCACATCTGAATATTCCTGAAAATTAACCGTAACAATACTTCCAAATAAAATAATAGCATTTATGTTTTGTTTTTTAAATAATTCTATACTTTGTACAGATTTTAGAATATTTATAATTTCATCTTTCCCATATAAATCACTACTTTTAGTTAAATTCATATCTACACCTCATATAATTGACTTCTATAGTGTTATTATATACCACTAATGCTGATTTATAAACAAAATTACGGCGGCGCGTATTATACACTCCTTCTTATTCCCACATGCCTTACTAACTGTATTACTAGTTCTTCATTTTTAGTATTGTATACTAATTGATCTGGTTTACAATTTATAAGCTCTTTTCTTGTATTTTTCCCATCCTTTATTGTAATTACACGGTCAGCCATAGAAGTTATCTTGGTATCATGAGTAATTAATATAAGGGTTTGGTTAAACTTACGAGCAGTAAATTTAAGTAACTCAATAACCGCTCTTGTATTTTTATTTCCTGTAGGTTTATCTGCTAATATAATACTTGGCTTATTAATAAGTGCACGACCTATAAGTAATATTAGCAAATTCTTAAAATTTATCTACAAACATCTATAACATTTTTTGAATTTCCAAACATTTTTCTAACTTCAGCAGCTGATAAAAAAACTCTTTTATAACTTTCATCAAATAAAGATTTCAATTTTTTAATATGATAATTAGTTGTATCTGTTAAAGATTGATTTCTTCCAATATTTTTAACACCAGCTGATTCTAATACAGGTTTTATAAGAGTTCTATATTCATTTATGGCTTTTTCAAAACTTTCTGCATTTGAATAATCTACATTTGCAAAAGTATTCATAATTTTTCGTGCATATTCTATATTAGTAGCACCTTGTATATTCTTCATAGAATAAAACTCATTATTCTTGTCTATAACTATAGCTTTTTTAAATGTTTCATCCACTTTTTCCGGCACTGAATTTATAATATTTTCTATTCTTGCAGACATAGTGTCATTAGTATATTAAAACAGTATATTATTTTTATAACTCTTTATATATCGTTCAATATTGCATTAACTTGAATTATATGAATTTTATTCCATATTGTATATATTACTATAATAGTGCATTTTCACTTGAATAATTTTACAGTTGAATAAACAAACAGATTACTACGCTATTTTTAATAATACTCTTTCCTGATAAAGTAGTTTCTTGGTTAAATGATATACCGTTCTCAATATAATATTTTATAAGTTTCACTGCTTCTCTTGCACATTTAATTTGTAAATTATTATCTCTTATCTTGTTTTTAAACAATTGTATATTATTACGTGTTATGGATTTGTATATAAATTGTTTATTATATCAATTAAAACATATGCTACTAAACTTCCTATAATTACGAACATAGCAATCCATAAATAATACATCATTCTAGTTATTTTAAACTTATCTCTAAATAGTTTAAATACTTCATCTTTCTTACCTGCTGTTATACTCATAGCAAATCTTCCTTGTATAAAGTAGTATAATAGCCAGTTTGAACATTCTCTTATAGAATTATATTTATCTTTCTTTGCAAAAAATTCTATATGGTTAGTTTTTTCATTGACATGCACTCTATCTACATCTTTATAATCTATTACATACGTCCTATATATCCTATAAAATGATCCAATTTCAAATATAATGAATTTTCTATCAGTCATAACACATTTAAAACTTGTACCAACATCTCTAAAAGCCAATGGCATTACATAATAATCTGCACTGCTTGAGATAGCTGAAATATATCCTCTTCCATCAGCACTTCCTACAAACTCTTGCTCAACTAATTCTTCAACTTCCAATTCCTCATACATCGCCTGTTTCATTTCTTCTATATTATTTTCTACTATTTTCTCTTTTATGCTTTTCCTTCTATCAGCTATTCTCCCCAAAAAGTTCATTCCCTTATTTTCAAATTTTTGAACTTCTTCATCACTATATTCTTCATACATTAAATCATCTAAGTTAAGTTCAATATAATTACTCATAATACTCCTCCATCAACTTTCTTAGTTTTGTTTTACCTCTTGAAATTCTAGTGTAAATACTTCCTTTTTCAATCCCTAATTTATTTGATATATACTCAATATCCCTCTCTTCTATAAATCTTAATTTAAATATATCTCTATCCATATCACCTAGTCTTTCAATGGCCTTTAGAAGTTCATCTTTTTCCTCTTCTTTTATAATGTGATTTTCAATATTAATTTCATCTTCTATTTTTTCATTATTAATCTCTAAATTTTCTCTCTTCTTTCTAAGATAATCTAATGCTTTAAACTTACATACTGATATAATCCAATTTCTTAAGCTTCCCTTTACTGCTTCAAACAATTCAATTTTGTACCAAACAGTAATCAGAACATCATCAAAGCACTCATCAATACTTTCATTCATATTATTAGGTGCTAGTACAGATGAAATAACTCCATAACAAAGCTTGCCATATTCATCAATAAGCATATTTAAACCTTCATTTTTTCGTTCTTTAATCTTATTAATAAGCTTGTCATCTAGCATAAATATCTCCCCCCCTTAAGCTTTCTTATCCTCTATACGTACCAATGCTATATCTTCTTACAATATATTTTAAATTTATCAAATTTTTATAAAAATAAATCTTAAAGTTATTAATCATTCCATTTATATTAAAAGCTATTATAAATAATAAATGTATTGTAAAAAAATAGTGATAACACCAAGTTTATTTTGACGCTATCACCTTTAAACTATTTAGAACATTTATTATATGAATCAATCTTATAAAATTATTATCCGCTCGATTAAAAGTTAAATATACATATACAAAAAATTAAACATTACAATTTTTTTGTATATATTACCTTCCCCTCATTGTCTATATGATTTATTAATTTCTTATTTGAAATTGAAGAATATTGTATAACATCAAAAAAATAAGGTAGTGGATAAACTTCATTTAAATAATCATCTAATCTAAAAATAGTTTTATTCGTTACATTTTTACCTATTATAGCTATATCCACATCTGAACCTTTTTTATAATTTCCCATAGCCCTACTTCCAAATATTATTGCTTTTTCTATCTCTTGAAATTTCTCTAAAGCTTCATATATATACTTTATGTCTCTTTCTAATAATCCAAACATTTTACAATTCCTCTACTAATCTATTATACATTTTATCCAATTCAGGTAAGTAAGATATCAATATTTCCTTAGTCATTTTATTAGCTAATTCTTCATCATAAGTATGTGTTGTTAAGTTTCTATTTGATAACGCATCTATCCATATATGTCCATTATCTATCAATCCTATTTGAAATGCTTGCTTTACAGTTTCTCTAGGGCTTTTAACCATATATCCTTCAGATTCTAAGTAATCTTTTAAAACTTTCCATGCAAGTTCAAATGTCATTTCAAAAAATTGTATTATCCCAGCTCTTTCAAGTTCAGTTGTTATAGGCTTATTAGAATATTTTTTTAATAATTTATATGATTTATCGAAATTTTCAAATCTTTGCTTCCATCTAATTTCTTTTAAGTTATCCATTTTACACCTCTTTAATTATTTTCATACCTCTATTATATCCAAAAATATCTTATTATTAAACCATAACTCCTAGAATCACTTATATATTGATGATAATAAATAAATCATTATCAATTACTTATGTTTATAAAAGATGTTAAAAATGCTAATAAAACTTAAAACTAATTAAGCTCTATTAGCATTTTTCTTAATCTCTCAGATGTTTCATTGAATTTATATTATTTATATATATTCCACAAATTCTATTCTTTAACTTTTATTACACAGTCTTTTCTATAAAATGAAATACCATACTTTATTATGTTTTCATATCCTTCTTCTTTAAGTTCTTCTTCGTAATTTTTTGCATCAATTTGTGCTAATGCTTCATCACATTTCTTAAAAATATCTTTAGGTTTATCACATACTTTAAGTTCTAATATGACGCATGGCTCAAATATTGAAAGTGATTTTATGAATATATCACTTCTGCCATCTCCGGCTTCTCTATTAGACTTTACTAAAAAGTCATGCATATTAGCCAATACCCCAAGAGTAAATCCATGATAGAAATTTTCATAAGCATCATTAAAACTTATAGTTTGTCTAAGCATTGCATTTAATTCTTTTTGGAAGGTTTGAGCATCTTTATTAAAAATAGCACTATACATTGTAGCTAAATCTTTTACTTTAACTTTATCATGAAACCACTTTAATATTTTATTTTTAAAAATATACTTAACTTCTTTATTAGGTATTTTAAGGGTTATATAGTGATTATCTTCTTCATCCATTCTTTCACTTACTTTTTTGAAGTAACCAGTAAAGAACATAAAATTCCACAAATTATCCATACTATCATACATTTCATTATAAGTTATATCTTCATGAACCTTTTTTTCTATAGTTTTCCCCTCAATTAATGACTCTATTTCACGTTTTGTTACACTATCAGCTCTTTCAATTAAACTTCTAACGATGCTGTTTGAACTTGTATTTGCCCAATAAGATGATGGAAATACGTTATTGTTAATTTTTAAATCTTTTACAAATCGTACAGCGCTCCAGGGATTATAAACTTCAGCATCACCAAAAATATAGCCATTATACCATTCTTTTATTAATGCTCCCTTATCTCTTAAATTATAATCTTCAAGCATTTTATTTATATCTTCTTGAGTAAATCCAAAGTATTCATCATATGATTTATTTAAAATTGATATAATTTCTAAATTGTTAAGTCCTGTAAATATACTTTCTCTACTAATTCTTAAACAACCTGTTATTACAGAAAACTCTAAAGAAGAATTTGTTTTTAAAGCTGATTCAAAAAGTGATCTTAAAAATGCTATCATTTTATCATAAAAGCCCTCAAAGAACGCATTTTCAAGAGGTACATCATATTCATCAATAAGTATTATTACTTTTTTGTTATGATACTTTTCTAAACATTGACTAAGAAAAAATATTGAGTCAGTGTAATCTCCTTCACCGCCTTCTTCCTTTAAGATTTTTAAAAACCTTTCTTTTTCATTTTTTAAATCTTCACTTTTTAATATATATTCATGTCTCTTATATTCTTCTGCTATTCTTCTTGCAATAGAAATATACGCTAATTCAAAATTAGGTTGCTTTGCAGATTTCAAAGAAAGATTAATTACAGGATACTGTCCCATATGAGAAGTATACTCTTCTCCTGCTTTTATTATATTTAGATTCTCAAAAAGATAAGAATTATTTTCTTCTCTCTTTTCAAAATAATATTGAAGCATACTCATATTTAAAGTTTTTCCGAATCTTCTTGGTCTTGTAAATAAATTCACGTCTGCTTTATTGTCTAGTAAGTCTTTTATTAATAATGTTTTATCTATATAATAATAATCTCTCGTTATTAATTTTTCAAAATTATCTACTCCTATTGGTAGTGCCTTTAAATTCATAACAAACCTCCATTTTTTAACTTATACATTATAGTAATCAATTGTATTATCTCTATTATATCCAAAAGCTTCTTATTATTAAACCTAAAACCATAGAATGTGCTATGTCACAATATTAAAAAATCAAACACCTTAACTATTTCCTCTTTAAAACTGCACTAAAAATGCTAATAAAACTTAAACTTAATTAAGCTTTATTAGCATTTTTTCTTAATTTATAAGCAAATTCAATCTTTATTTAATTAATCCAATAGCCACACCAAGAATACTACATTGATCTTCTTCAAGCATAATTGGTTCATAATCATCATTTTCAGGCATTAAAAGGATTTTTCCTCCAATTGTTTTATAAGTTTTTAATGTACAATTCCCTTCAATATCAACTGCAACTATCTCTCCGATATCAGCTGAATTTTGTTTATTTATAACAACATAATCTCCATCATTTATATTCTTATTTATCATTGAATCACCTTTAATCTTAAGAATATATACATCTTTAAAATTACCAAGCCATTCTGTTGGCAAATAATATTTCCCTTGTATACTATCATTAATTAATATAGGTACTCCAGCTGCTATCTCATTAAATATTGGAACAGATCTTACATTATCTACTTTTATTTCACATCCATTTTCCTCTATATATAATTCACCTATTGCTGAAGAATCTTTTATAAATTTATGACTTATATCTCTTTTGAAATCTATATATTCAATAGTTTCTAATTCTAATGGAAACATTGAAGAATTGAACTTAGGTATATCATCTACTTCTTCTAACTCCTTATTTATTATAACTATCTCATTTCCATCAGTTGCTATTCCATATTGGGTACTTGGAGTATTAGCCATATAACTCTTTAGTTGTGATAATGCATCCTTTATACCACTTCCCCAACTTTTTACCTCTATCAATATATATGGACCTTTAGTGTTATTCCTATAAATATCAACTGCAATGTCTGCAAATTTAATTTGAGATCCTATATTTACTTTTTGCTCTATAGTAAATAAGTTTGTAGGATACCCATAAGTATCTCTCAATTCTCGAAGTACCCATTGTCTTATTTTTTCTTCTCTAGAATATATATCTGAAATCTCTTCTTTAAACAAATAGTCTTCTAAACTTATTGAAGAAATTCTTTTCATATAGCAATTACTTTCTATTCTTAAATATTTATAATCTATATCTTTAATAAATTTAGATGGTATACCATCTGATGTTATAAATAATTTTTCTGTAGCTCTTGTCATCCCAACATAAAGTAATTTTCTTTCTCTAGACTCTAACATGTCCATATCCTCTTCTTCATTCTTAACTGGACATAAAGGCATTACTTTAGAATTTAAACCAGCAATTATAACAACTTTAAATTCAAGACCTTTAATAGAATGCATAGTTACAAGTTTTACACTTTCATTTGAAAAATCAAATTCATTGTTTTTATCAAATATAGAACATGGAATATTGTGCTTTTCTAAAATTTCTTTAATTCCTTTTAATTGATTTTTTACTCTTGAAATTATAACAATGTCTTTAAGGTTATACCTTTTCATTAAAGTTCTAGTTATTAAATTAGATATATATGATGCTTCTTCACTTGAATTTTTAAAGTTTCTGTATACTGGATATTCTCCCTGCTTGTCTATTAAATTAGGCTTAACAAAATTATCATCTTGAATCAAATCTTCATCACTATTAATCAAACTAAAAGCAGCTTGTGCTATCTGTGTAGTTGTCCTATAATTTTTGCTTAAGGAATTAGACTTTCCTTTCATATCATATCCCAAACTTGTAAATGAACGATTTTTAACAAGCCAAGCTTGAGGATATATGCTTTGAGCTACATCCGAAATGAATGTTATACTTGAGTATTCTTTTTCATTATATAACGCTTTTAAGAATTGTAATTGAACTCTTGTTAAATCTTGACTTTCATCTATTAAAATATGCGTATATTTATCAATAGGATATTTCTTAGCTTGAGCTAATGCAATCAAAGCCATATCTTGAAAATCCACTTTATTTATCTTCTTTAAATTTTTATTATATCTTAATAAAACTTCAAATATGGCATTTCGTTGCTTAGAATTTTTCCTAAGTTTTTGTGGCCCATCATTATTAAGTTTTCTGACTCTCCCTATTCTATCAACAGATTGATATTCTTCAAGCTCCATATAATTACAAGATTTTATCCACATAATTTCTTCTTTTATAAATTGAAAATATTTCTGATTAATGATTTTAATATCCCCAAAACTCTTGCTAACAAAGTTTATTGCATCAATTAATTGATCTTGACATTCTTTTTGAAATGCGATTTCTAAATTAACGTTATTATATTTTTTATATTGATTAAAATACTTAAACATTATTGAATCTATTGTTTTAATATATAACTTATTACTATTACCTTCATCAAATATATTAATTTGATCATTAATATCATCTTTAACGTTATCATATATAAATGAGACGTATTTTTGAAGTGATTTATTATAAGTTGCCATAAGAACTCTATCATCTTCAGAGGGACAATAGTGCCTTAATAGCAATGGCATTTTATTTACAGCTACAGTAGTTTTACCTGAACCTGCTACACCTTTTATTAAAGAATGACCATTAGGTTTACTCTGAATTATTCTTTTCTGCTCTACATTAAGTTGCATTTCACCCTCCATTACATAATTTATCATATTTTATACTTTTATAATAATTGTACTATATTATGTAATTATATGTAAAGTTTTGGAGTATTATGAATAGGAATTAATTTAAATATAAAAAACAATCAATATACTTTTTAAAAGCTATTGATTGTCTCTTATTTGTTCACTACTTAACTAAATTAATCTTACTTATAAGTTGATAATATAATGCTTTTATTCTATATATACGGTGGGGATATTTTTTGTATCTATTTTTCTCCTCATGAGGTGTGTGTATTTACTTAATTCTAAAGCATAATATCATACCTTTTACTGCATTATATCAACTTTTAAAAATCTTGCTTTAATAGAACTAAAAACGTATTTATGCTTATAATAAAATAAATTACATTTTTATACAGCTTGTACGTTAGTGGCAAATTTGTGGCATTTTTATTCTCTGCCACTAAACTTTATATTATTTCATTAATTATAATATTCTTGGGTATGAAAATACTATTAATTTTTATAATCCTATATAAGTATACTGTCACCTTGTCACTCAGTCTCAAACATAGTAATGTAGCCAGTTTACAGTAGACAGATTATGTTGTCAATCACTTGCCATTATATAATATATATTGCTATTCATTAATCATGGGGGAGATGCATTTTTTCTAGCCACTCCCCCATAGAACATAAGGTACAGTGTTAGTTGTATTTTTTGCTGAAATGAATCTTTTTTCGAATTATATTTCATAGTTAATTTAATCCAAAATTCATTAACTTTAATAATTCTTTCAATTCATAATTATTGTTATTCAATAATTCTTTTAAATTCTTGTCAATTCTATCAGTATTTTTAAAATTATCTCTATATTTGCAGTATGCATAAATCCAAAAAGTTTGCAAAGTAGATTTTATTATATTATATATAAATAATTCATCATCATACAATTTTTTCAAATAATCCTCAAACGCAAATTGAAGACTCAAAGCTTCTCTCAAATTTCTTTTTAAATCCAACTTTACTAATGATACATATTTTATTAATAATAGGCTTGAATTGCATTTATTTGATTTTGAAATTTCTTTATTTACATAGCGTTCATTAATTATATTCTGATTAATTATTTCACTAATTATTAATATATCATCCTCTTTAATATAATTTTGCTTTTTTATTAATTCAACTATTTTTATAGAATCATTAATATAACTTGCATCATTCATAATATATTTTTTCAATACATTAAATATTGATGGTATTATGAAAAACTTAAATATATCATTACCTATATTAAACAAAGTATCCTCTTTCATCTCTTTATTCATACTAAAATATATATTTTCACTTTGGCTAATGGTTAAATCATAACTCTTATCATAATTGCCATTCATTATCTCATATTTTAACAGATTTCTCTCAATTACACCCTTTATTCCGTTTTTTAAATTATATAAGCTAGCACTTTTATTATAATATATTTTTGCTTCATTATATTTTTTTAATACTTCTGCTATTGAAGCTAAATGAGAATAGATTAATGCGAATTTATTTGTATCATACATAAGGGCTTTTTTTCCATCATCATTAATAAATATTCCTCTAAATGGTTCTACATATGGACTTCCATCAGAACCTTTTATTGGGGCTTTTCCTCTAGTCAAAATACTTGAATAATATCCAGTACAGTGCCCTAAACACAAAACTAAACTTTTTGCTTCATTATTTAATTCTTCAGAATTATATTCTTCTATTAAATCTATATATTCTTTTATTTTTTCATACATGCTATTGTTATCTTTTTCAAACCAATATTCTATAATTTGCTCCCCTAAATTTTTCAACTTTTCTATATATGGCAACTGATTTTTATCAATTAATCTAGATGCATATTCTAATTCCTCTAATGCTAATTCATGTTCATTATATTTCGATTTAATAATACTATATTGAGTCAAATAATCTATTTTTTCTAATTCAAAACCTTCAAAATCTAAAGAGAGATTATTTAAATATAATTGAGCTCTTTCCGCATTCTTTGCTATAGAAAATTGTCTTCCAATTACATCCCGTATTAGAAATTCTACTGGTCTTTCTTTACATAAATCACTTTCTAAAAGCTCTTTTGCTATAATTTCTGCTTTATCTATATTATTTAAATATTCTCCATATAGAATTATCTGACACTTTTTGTTATTAATAAAAAACCACTTATTATCCTTAAAAACACTTCTATCTTCTAAACTTTCTAATTCTTTAAGTGCATTATTAAAATTCTTTCCTCCTTCTAGCTCATTTAGCCATATTTTACTACATATTGCTAATGACATATCATATAAATCTTGATCACTTAAAGAATTAAACTCTTCTTTTTGCTTATCATTCATTGCATTATAAATTAAAAAAAATATTTGTCGCTCTTCTTTTGTTTTTATATTTGCTGAACACAAAAATAATATTTTTTCTACACCTAACTGTTCATCTATATCAATTACCTCTCTGTACTCTTCAAAAATATTAAAAGTATTATTATCCATTAATATTTTTAAATACTTCATTGATAATTTTACATTCTTCAAAGAATAATGTACTGATAAAAATAATATAACTATTAGTTTATTGTTACATCCAATATTAATTATATCTTTTATATAACCATCTAATCTGATAAATAGATGGTTATTATTTTTTTCAAATTTATCACAACATATTATTTGAAGCACACAAATCAAAAGCTTAATTTCAATATTCATATTTTGTGGACATTCCAATTCATTCCACAAATCAAGTATATGCCAATAATCATCATCTATATTTGACTCTTTCAAACTGTGCAGTGCGTTGCACAATAATAACCCAGCTTGATTGTTTTCCTCAGCTTTTACTAAATGTATAAATGTTCTATTAAAATTAATATAATCTAATGTCTTAGTAACATCAAATATACTTTTTACTATTATTCTATGTATTTCTATCTGAATTTCATGATCTAAATTTTTCTCTGCAACTTTATCTAAAAGAGATACATTACAATAAATTTGATCATCCTTTTTAATCCAACCTCCTAATTTTCTTATTTTTTCATTTACATGCACTACATTAGGAGTAATTTGAGCTATTTTTTCTATTAATTGAAAGTTATATGGAAAACTAATTAAAGCAACTCTATACAACAATTCTTTTGCGTCTTCATCTTCAATTAAATCCATGATTCTATCTTGAATATCTTCTTGTAAATCATTAGTAAATTTCAATTTAAATATTTCTCCAAGTTTATTCATTATACTCCAATCATTATTTTTTAAATACTCAAATAATGCGTAAACTAAAGAAGGTTTTCCACCTGTAATAGCATAAATTAAATTTACATGAATATCATTATAATCGAGTGTATAATTTTTAAGCATTTTAATTATATCATTCTTATTTAAGTTTTTACTTTCTTGTAACAAAACATTAATTCCTTTTAGTTCAAATTTTAAATTTTTTATATTATTAACACTTATGATTATTACTTTCACATCATATCTCTTACATGTATTAATCAGTGAACATATGAAACTAAAAGATTTATCACTTTTTCTTATGATGAATTGTATAATCAAGTGCGACATTAAAAAAAAAGCCCATATTTGAACT
>NZ_CAURTC010000039.1:0-36927 GCF_963527835.1 uncultured Clostridium sp.
AGCTTTTAGCTGCTTAATCCTCTTTTTAAATGTCCTTGACATAGGGTCCATTTTATAAATACAGGCTTCTTTTTTAGATTATAATCTTTTAATATGTAAAAAGGATTATAAATTTATTGCCAGTTAAATACGTAAGGAATATTTCTGTAATGATCTCCATAATTTAATCCATAACCAACTACAAAAAGATCTTCAATTGTAAAACAACAATAGTCAGGTTCAATTTCAACTGTTCTTCTTGATGGTTTGTCAAGTAAAACACAAGTTTTAACTGAAGCAGCACCTAAAATTTTTACGTGATTAACAACAAAATTCATTGTTATACCAGTGTCGATGATATCATCAACAATAAGAACATCATATCCTTCAATATTATCAGGAATATCATTAATTACTTTAACTTTTCCTGAAGATATTTCATCATGACCGTAGCTTGAAGTAGTCATAAAGCCTATTTTAGTTTTTGTATCTATTGCTCTAACTAAATCAGCTGCATATATAAAGCTACCTCTTAATAAAGATAAAACATAAAGGTTTTTATCTTTATAATCTTCAGTGATAACTTTACCTAATTCTTCTATTCTAGCATCAATTTTTTCTTTAGAAAAAAGTATATTACGCTTTTTATTATCCATGCCATTCTGTTGTTAAAATCTAAAATCATAACAAAGATTTAACAACAGGTCACCTCCTCTAATATATCTCATTATGTTTCTTTAAAGTAGTTTAATAGTATAAAATATTAGGAATATTGTCAAGATGGATGTCTCATTATTTTGATGGTTTATTTACAAGGAAATATTAATAGTATAAAATTATATGAAAGTTCTTAAGATAAGATTGAACTAATTTATTATTTATGAAATTATAGTAAGGTTAATTTGATGATAACTTGTATATATGATAAGTTATAATGATAATGTGGAAATTAACAAAAAGCATAAAATATAAAAATTCACTTTGTTGTTGTACAAGAAATTATATATTCTTTTAAAATTTAAAGGAAGAATTAAATGTAATCCTATACGAAAAGTTAGCTCAGAATTTAAAGGTTAAGGAATAAATTAATTGGCTTTCACATAGCAATATTGAATTTCCACTAACAAAGAATAGCATAGTAGTGTTACTCTAATACACATTAAAAACAAAGTGATAAAATTAAAGTTTGAGGTGATAATTATAATGATAGAGGGAAATATTGATGGAATAAAAAATTCTATTTTAAGTGAATTAGAAAAAATACATTCTATTAGAACTTCTAAAGATGAAGTATGTAACATAGAAATCTTAAATATAATTGCTAGGGTATCAGCAAATATTGAAAGAGAAGTAAGTGTAGCAATAAATAGAAAGGGTAATGTTACGTCAGTGGCTATTGGAGATTCTACATCGGTTGAAGTGCCTTTAATAGACATAAGTGAAAAGCGATTATCAGGGGTTAGAGTTATACATACTCATCCTAATGGCTATTGTAATCTTTCTGCATTAGATGTGACTGCGCTTTTAAAATTAAAATTAGATGCTATTGTATCAGTTGCTATAAGTGAAGAAGGAGAAATAAGAGATTTTTCATTAGGTCTTCTTAGACTTTATAACAATAAGTTAGAATATGATGAAAGTATGAATCTATCTTTAGAGGAAATTACGTCTATAAATATATTGGATAAGATTAAGTTTATAGAAAATCTAATAAAAGTTAATGATGTTATAGAAGAAACTGGTGAAAAGGCAATATTAGTAGGTTCTGATACAAAAGAAAGCTTAGAAGAGTTAGAGGAACTTACAAAAGCTTGCAATATTCCAGTGTTGCAAACTGTATTTCAAAGCAGAAATAAAATTGATCCTTCATTCTTTATAGGAAGAGGAAAAGTATTAGAAATAGCTTCTATCAGACAAATAGAAAGAGCTAATGTAATAATATTTGATGATGAATTAACAGGATCACAAGTTAGAAATTTAGAAGCAGCTTTAGGAGCAAAAGTTATAGATAGAACTACATTAATTCTTGAAATATTTGCAACAAGAGCTAAGAGTAAAGAAGCAAAAATACAAGTTGAACTTGCGCAACTTAAATATAGATTAAGTAGATTACATGGATTAGGTACAATACTTTCAAGAACAGGTGGTGGTATTGGAACTAGAGGTCCTGGAGAAAAGAAGCTAGAAACAGATAGAAGACATATAATGGAAACTATCTATGACTTAAGAAAAGAGCTAAAAAGAATAAAGAAGACGAGAGAAGTACAAAGAGAAAAAAGAAATAAAGAAAGTATTCCTAAGGTGTCACTTGCAGGTTATACTAATGCAGGAAAATCAACTTTAAGAAATGTTCTTTGTGATTTATCAGCAAGAAAAGATACTGTAGGAAAAGAGAAAGTATTTGAAGCAGATATGTTATTTGCAACACTTGATACTACAACAAGAGCTTTAACATTAAAAAATAAGGGGTTAATTACATTAACAGATACAGTTGGGTTTGTTAGAAAATTACCACATGATTTAGTTGAAGCATTTAAGTCAACATTAGAAGAAGTAATATTTTCTGATATCTTATGTCATGTAGTTGATGTATCTTCAGAAACTGCAATAGAACAGTATAAAGCAGTAAATGAAGTATTAACAGAATTAGAGGCAATTGATAAAGAAACAATATTAGTTTTAAATAAGATAGATAAAGCAACAGAAGAACAAATAAATAACTTTATTAAATTTATAGAAAATGATGAAACTAATAAAGAACAAGTAATGATAAAAATATCTGCTAAGCAAGGAATAAATTTAGAAGAATGTTTATCATTAATAGAAGAAAAACTTCCTTATAATTATAAAAAGGCAGAATATTTAATTCCTTATGATAAAAGTAATATGCAATCATTTTTACACAGAAATGGTAGAGTCTTAGAAGAAGATTATAGAGATAATGGAACATTTATGATTGTTGAAGTTGATGATGAAGTATATAACAAAACTAAGGAATATGTTTTAAATGTACTAAGCTAGTAAATAATTCATAAAATTTAAGAGCTGATTTATTAAAAAATTCTTAGGTAAAATAGAATGGAATCTAAAAATAGATATAAAAAATAATAAGTCTATTTTAAAATGTTTTATGCAAAGATTCCATTTTAAAACTAAGAATTTTTTTGTTTTTTAAGAAATTATAAAATATAACAATTCTTTAAATGATTATTCATTTAAGTTATAATAATTAAATGGAGAAAAGGAGCGAATTATAATGTTAAAATTAATATTAGAATATCAAAAGTCATTTCAAAAGTTAATAAATGATTTAAAAGTTAATAAGAAAGTTTTAGCTATATTTGCTTTCGGAAGTATAGTAAGTGGAGATCTATGGGATGAGTCTGATATAGATTTATTTGTTTTATATAAAGATAATTTCAATGAAATTAGGGATGTATATTCAGAAATATTAGGAATAGATGTTCATATGAAGTTATTAAGCAAAGAGAACTTTCTAAACTTATATAAAAGTGATGGAAAAAAAGGTTTTGCAAGAAATATATTATTATCTTCTAAAATTGTATTTTCAAGAGATGATGAAATAACTTCAACTTTTAATGAAGCAAGATATAGTTTAGATAAACATATTGAAAAATGGAATTTAGTTTATTTAGGAAAACTTATAAAAGATCTTAGAGTAACTAAAAAATATTTACATAATGACAGTGTATTTACTTCATATGAAATTTTAATAAGAGCTTTGGATAGCTTTTCAAAATTATATTTAAATTTAAATGGATATACAGTGAGTAAAGATGCTGTTAGGATGGCAACAAATTTAAATGATGATTTTAATAATATTATAAATGATTTATTTTATGAGCCAATGTCAAAGGAAAGTATAGAAAACACATTAGTGTATATTGAAAGATTTTTAGAGTTAAACATAGTTGCATCAACTAAAGCTTTATTAGAATTTCTAAATGAAAAAAGAACTTTTCTAAGTTCATATGAAATAAAAAATGATGTGAGATTTAAAGAGTTTGATATAAAAATAGAAGATATATTAAAAGAATTACTAAAGAGAAATTTAGTAAAAAAAGATATAAGAAAATTAGATATAGAAAATAGTAAAAAGTTAATCAATGAAAATGTATATTCATGCAAAAATTATAATTTTTAGATTTATAGAGGGTTTTGATAATGGGGGAATATATTAAATTATATAAAGAGATGGAATTTAAAGAAGAGATACCTAAGTATATGCAAATATCTAATTTTACAAAAAGTTTAATAGAGAAAAGAGTAATAAAAGATAAAGAAAAATTGCCTACAATAAGAGAGTTATCAAAGGTTTTAGGAGTTAATTCAGTTACTGTTGTTAATGCATATAAAAAACTAAAAGCTGAAGGATATGCTTATCAAAAAGTTGGCAGTGGAACATATGCAAAAGTAAAGGAATTACCTAATATATTTAGAAGAGAGTATTTAAATACATTAAAAAAATTAAGAATAGATGAATTACATAATATAGTTGATTTCACAGGGGAAACTAATACTGAGGTACTATTTCCAATAGAAGATTTAAAAGAAATTATAGATAAGGTTTTAGATAGGGATGGTGCAAATGCACTTATATCTAATAATTCATATGGTTATAAGAATCTAATATCAACAATAAATAATGTTTTCTGGGACAATCAATTAAATGAAGAAGATATACTTATTGTATCTGGTGCTCAACAAGGTATAGATATAGTTTCAAAAGGTATTTTAAATATAAATGATAATGTAGTAGTAGAAAAACCTACTTATGGAGGTGCATTATCGGTATTTAAGTGGAAAAAAGCTAATATTTTTGAAGTGCCAATAAAAGAAGATGGAGTAGATTTAGATAAGTTTGAAAAAATACTTAAAAAAAATAATATAAGATGTTTTTATACTATGAGTTATTTTCAAAATCCAACAGGAGTTAGTTACAGTCTAGAAAAAAAGAAGAGAATTTTAGAATTAGCAGAAATATATGATTTTTATATAATGGAGGATGACTATTTATCTGAACTTATATATGAAAAATCAATAAAATACATTCCTTTTAAATGGCTAGATAGAAATGAAAGAGTTATCTATATTAAAAGTTTTTCTAAAATATTTTTACCTGGAATAAGACTTGGATATTTAGTTGCACCTGAAATTTTTAGAGAAAGTCTTCAAAATTCCAAATTTAATACAGATATAACTACTTCAAGTCTAATGCAAAGAGCTCTAGATATATATATATATGAAAGCAAGTGGAAGGAAAACATTAAAGCTTTAAATATTGAATACAGTAAAAGATATAAGACAATGCAAAAAATATTAGATAATGATTTTAAAGATTTGGTAAGTTATGTTGATCCTAAAGGAGGATTAAACTTTTATCTAACCCTAAAGGATAGTAAAATGAATTCTAAAGAATTATTTTTAAGACTAAGAAAAAAAGGGGTATATATAACCCCAGGAATAATGTTTTTCACATCTCACAAAGATGGAAAAAATACATTTAGAATAGGTTTTTATCAAACTGATGAAAATAAAATTATAAAGGGGCTCAATATTTTAAGAGAGGAGTTAATTAAGTGTCATATATAACTATAAGAAATTTTGGTGAAGACAGATTTGAAGAAAAGAAATCTGAATTTATAGGATATGCAAAACGTGTGGAAAGCGAAGAAGAAGCTAAAGCCTTTGTTAGTGAAATAAAAAATATGCATAAACAAGCAAGACATAATTGCTGGGCATATGTTATAGGTGAAAATATGAATATTCAAAGATATTCTGATGATGGTGAACCTCAGGGAACAGCAGGAATACCTATATTAGAAGTTATGAAAAAGAG
Source organism: uncultured Clostridium sp. (assembly GCF_963527835.1). Classification (GTDB taxonomy): domain Bacteria; phylum Bacillota; class Clostridia; order Clostridiales; family Clostridiaceae; genus Clostridium. Next base: position 5,840 of record NZ_CAURTC010000039.1, read on the forward strand.
CGGTATAACTGATTGTGCTGTAGTAGTAACCAGATATTTTGGTGGAGTTTTGCTTGGAACAGGGGGACTTACTAGAGCTTATACTAAAGGTGCAAGTATATCAATAAAGTGTGCTGGAGTAGTTGAGAAAGTTGTAGGATTAAAATTAAGTCTAGAAATGGATTATGATTTATTTGGAAAAGTTCAATATATATGTGCACAAAATTTATGGCATATAGAAGATACTGAATATACAGATAAAGTGATAGTTCATATATTAGCGGAAAAAGATATTATAGAAAATATGGAAAAAGAAATGATTGAATGTAGCAGTGGAAAAATAATAATATCTAAGAGCGATGAAGAAATATATTTTAAAGAAGAAAATAGATTATATAAGTGTATTTAGTTTACATATTATAGCAATTGCTTGAATAGCAATCGTTGTTATGATATAATTTTTGGTGATTTTTATATTAAAGTATATATTAAAATAAAGGTAGATTAATTATATTATTGTAATTGAAAATCTATATTAATAATTAATGTTTATTTAGATTTGTTAATACAATTTATATACTTAAATTAAAGTAAGGAGGAAAACAATATGTCAGGACACTCAAAGTGGCATAATATTCAAGCTAAGAAGGGTAAAACAGATGCAAAAAGAGGTAAGATCTTTACTAAAATAGGTAAAGAATTAATGGTAGCTGTTAAAAATGGTGGACCTAGTCCAGAAATAAATAATAGATTAAGAGATATTATTGCAAAAGCAAAAGCTGCGAACATGCCTAATGATACTATAACAAGATCAATTAAAAAGGCATCAGGTGAATTAGGATCAGTTAATTATGAAAACATAATTTATGAAGGTTATGGCCCTAGTGGAGTAGCTGTAATTGTTGAAACACTTACTGATAATAAAAATAGATCAGCTGGTAATGTAAGAAGTGCGTTCACAAAAGGTGGCGGAAACATGGGTACATCAGGATGTGTAGGATTCATGTTCCAAGAAAAAGGTGAACTTGTAATCGAAAAAGCTGACAAAGACGAAGATGAAATGATGATGCTTGCATTAGATGCTGGCGCAGAAGATTTTAATAGCGATGAAGAAGAAGTATTCGTAGTAACAACTACACCAGAAGATTTCGGAACAGTAAGAGAAGCTTTAGAAGCAGCAGGAATTGAGTTCTTAGAAGCAGATGTTAAAATGATTCCAGATACATACACAGCAATAGATGAAGCAGATTCTAAGAAGTTCCAAAAGATGTTAGACTTGCTTGAAGATGATGAAGACGTTCAAGAAGTGTATCACAACGCTGAGTTCCCTGATGGATGGGAAGAATAGAACTTATTTAGATTTTGTTCTAATAAAATGCTAAGTAATATTACATTGAAATAAGAACACCTTTAATATCAACAAGAATTCATATTGATATTAAAGGTGCTTTTTTATTAAAAATTAGGTTATGTTTTAGCAAAATGTTGATATATGCATAAGAAAAGCTGGACTGAGTAATTAAATTTAGGAATACTAAAATATCAACTATTTATTAGCCAATTCTTTAACTAAATTTTTATCTACTAATAGATCACTACAGTCAATTTTATCAGGTCTTGTAAGTAATGATGCACTTTTAAGATATATACATCCATCTATTATTTTACTAGAATCAACTTCTTTAGTTGGATCCTCTTCATAAACTTCTTCTAATTCTTCATATTTTGTTAATACAACAACTCTTCTACAAGCATCATCATATTGATCAAATATGTTAAAAAAGCTATTGTATGTATCAAAAGATTTTACTGATGTAACTACCTTTAAATATAAATTATATTCTTTAGCAGCATCTAGTGCATTAATATAATTTTTATCCATATAAATTTATCCCCTTTTTATTATTTATGTTTTTACAAATACATAAGATATTATATCATATAGCATTATAAAAATATTAAAAATATTATATAGAAAGTACTTAAAAAGTTATATTTCATGTTATTAGCATACACATAAAGTAATATATAACATAAAAAATCATTGGTTTATAAAAGTATATTTTTCTATTAAATTTTAAAAATTAGTATATTAATAAGATGACTTTTCATTGATAAAATTCTTTTAAATGAGATGTTTATACATTTTATAAGTACTTTTTACAACAAAAAATTTTTTTGAAATATTGAACTTGTTACAAGTTATTTAAGAAAAAATGGTAAAAAATCTAAAAAATAGTAGCAATTAAAATAAAAATATAGTAAAATGTACAATAGCATAAGATTAAGGATAGCTAAACTAAAAGTTAAGTATTTGTAAGAATTTCTAAGAAAACATACAAGTTTTAAAACAAATTTTTAGCCTTTTTATATATGCTTACTTAAAATAGAAGACTATAATTAATTAAATAATAAAGTGTTATTTTTATAGAGAAAGGTTGTGATGTTAGGGTTGGAAAATAAGCTGAAACTATACGGCTTTAACAACCTCACCAAAACACTTAGCTTTAACATCTATGATGTATGCTATGCAAAAAGTGAGCGAGAGCAAAAGGAGTATATTGCTTATATTGATGAGCAATACAATTCGGAAAGACTTACAAATATTTTGTGTGATGTGACGGAAATAATAGGTGCTCATGTGCTTAATATTTCAAAACAAGATTATGATCCACAAGGTGCTAGTGTAACGATACTTATATCAGAAGAGACCCTTGCTGTGAAAGAAATAGATAAATCATGTAATCTTGGACAAATTGATATTTTAAAGACAAGAGATACTATTGTAGGGCATTTGGATAAAAGCCATGTAACGGTACACACTTATCCGGAATATCATCCAGATAATTCAATTGCTACTTTTCGTGTAGATATTGATGTATCTACTTGTGGAGAAGTATCTCCACTAAATGCATTAAATTATCTCATTGGGAGTTTTGATTCAGATATTATAACAATTGATTATCGTGTTAGAGGATTTACACGAGATGTTGATGGGAAAAAGCTCTTTATAGATCATAAGATAACATCAATACAAGATTATATTGATGAAAACACGTTAAAGAAATATGATGCGATGGATATAAACGTGTATCAATCAAATATATTTCATACCAAAATGTTAATTAAAGAAATTGAACTTCAAAATTACCTTTTTAACAGAGATGTTTATGAAATCAAACCTAAACAAAGGCTTGAAATTGAAAATAATTTGCGTAAAGAGATGATAGAGATTTTCAGTGGAACTAATATATATTGATGAGGGGGATTAATGATATGAAAGATAAGGAATCTCACTCAAAGGCTCCAATTTATGAAGCTTTGATGAAATACAAGAAAGCAAGAGTTGTACCTTTTGATGTGCCAGGACATAAGCAGGGGAGAGGAAATCCCATGCTTAAAGAATTTTTAGGTGAACAATGTTTATCTGTTGATGTAAATTCAATGAAGCCTTTAGATAACCTTTGTCATCCAGTATCAATTATAAAAGAAGCTGAATGTCTTGCGGCAGATGCTTTTGGCTCTAAATATGCTTTCTTTATGGTAAATGGAACAACCTCAGCAGTGCAAGCTATGGTTATGAGCGTTTGTAGAAGAGATGAAAAGGTTATAATGCCTCGTAATGTGCATAGAAGTGCAATAAATGCGTTGGTAATTAGTGGTGCTATACCAGTTTATATAAATCCAGGTGTTAATAAAAAATTAGGAATACCTCTTGGTATGTCTGTTGAAGATGTAAAAAGAGCAATTAAAGAAAATCCAGATGCTAAAGCTGTACTTGTAAATAATCCAACTTACTATGGAATTTGTTCAAATTTAAAAGAGATTACTAAATTAGCTCATGAACATGGAATGTATGTTTTAGTAGATGAAGCGCATGGTACTCATTTTTATTTTGGAGAAGATATGCCAGTATCAGCAATAGAAGCAGGTGCAGATATGGCAGCTGTTAGTATGCATAAGACAGGGGGATCATTAACACAAAGTTCATTTTTACTTTTAAATTGTGATTTACGTGTAGGATATGTGAGACAAATAATTAATTTAACGCAAACAACAAGTGGTTCGTATCTTTTAATGTCATCATTAGATTTAGCAAGAAGAGACCTTGTACTTAATGGAAAAGAAATTTTTAAAAAGGTAAAGAATCTTGCTCAGTATGCTAGAGATGAAATAAATAAGATAGATGGATATTATGCATTTTCAGAAGAATTAATAGATAATGATGCGGTTTTTGATTTTGATAGAACAAAATTATCTATTTTTACTAGAGACATAGGACTTGCTGGTATAGAAGTATACGATATTTTAAGAGATGAATATGGAATACAAATAGAGCTTGGAGATATTGCTAATATACTTGCAATTATATCTGTTGGAGATGGGGCTTTAACTATAGAGAGATTAATTTCAGCGTTATCAGAAATTAAGAGATTACACTCAAAAGATAAGGCAGGTATGTTTGATCATGAATATATAAATCCAGAAGTTATATTTACGCCTCAAGAAGCTTTTTATTCACCTAAGATTTCTATACCCATGAATGAAAGCTCAGGGAAAATATGTGCTGAATTTGTAATGTGTTATCCACCAGGAATTCCTATTCTTGCACCAGGTGAAAAAATAACTAAAGAAATTTTAGATTATATAAGTTATGCAAAAGAAAAAGGATGTTTTTTAACTGGAACAGAAGATGCAAAGATTGAGAATATTAATGTTGTGGAGGAAGAATAATGGAATTATGGTATACGGAAAAACATACTGAAGATGTTAAGTTTTCTATAAGAGTTGATAGAGAGTTATATACAGAGCAAAGTAAATTCCAACGAATTGATATTTTAGAATCTAAAGAGTTTGGGAGGTTCTTTACTTTAGATGGATTAATGATGGTGACAGAAAAAGATGAATTCATTTATCATGACATGATAGTCCATGTTCCTATGGCAACTAATCTTAATATAAAAAATGTTTTAGTTATAGGTGCAGGGGATGGAGGAACTATAAGAGAGCTAACAAGATATAAGAATATCGAAAAAATAGATATGGTTGAAATAGATGAGAGAGTTGTTGAAGTATGCAAAAAATATCTACCTAAAACAGCATGCAAGCTTGAAGAAGAAAGAGTAAATATTGTATATGAAGATGGATTGAAATTTGTTCGTAATAAAGAAAATGAATATGATTTGATAATAGTAGATTCAACTGATCCTTTTGGACCAGGAGAAGGTTTATTTACTAAAGAATTTTATGGAAATTGCTATAAGGCATTAAGTGAAGATGGAATATTAGTTAATCAACATGAAAGTCCATATTATGAGTATTATGCAAAATCAATGAAAGATGCTCATGAAAAAATACAAGGATTATTTCCTATAAACAAGGTATATCAAGCACATATTCCAACTTATCCATCAGGACACTGGTTATTTGGATTTGCTTCTAAAAAATATGATCCAATTAAAGATCTTAATGCAGAAACTTGGAATAGCTTAGGAATACAAACAAAGTATTACAATACAGATCTTCATGTAGGGTGCTTTGCATTACCTACTTATGTGAGAGATATGCTTAATGAAGATAAAGAATAGGTATAAAGATATAGAAAAAATATGTTTACATAAATGAATTGGAGGAATGAAAAATGGGAAGAGCTTTAATTATTGGTGCAGGTGGAGTTGCGAGTGTGGCAATTCATAAATGTTGTCAAAATTCTGATGTGTTTGAAGAAATCTGTATTGCAAGCAGAACATTATCAAAATGTGATGCTTTAAAAGCTAAATTAGATGGTGGAAAAACAAAAATACAAACAGCTAAGGTAGATGCAGACAATGTAGACGAGCTTATTGAACTTATAGAGAGATTTAAACCAGATGTTGTAATAAATCTTGCACTTCCATATCAAGATTTAACTATTATGGATGCATGTTTAGCTACAAAAACTCATTATGTAGATACAGCTAATTATGAACCTCTTGATACTGCAAAATTTGAATATAAGTGGCAATGGGCGTATAAGAAAAAATTTGAAGAAGCGGGAATAATAGCTTTACTTGGTAGTGGATTTGATCCAGGTGTTACAGGTGTTTTCAGTGCTTATGCACAAAAGCATTATTTTGATGAAATTCATTATATAGACATAGTTGATGCAAATGCCGGGGATCATGGTTATCCTTTTGCAACTAATTTCAATCCGGAGATTAATATTAGAGAGATTACAGCTGACGGAAGCTACTGGGAGAATGGAAAGTGGGTAGAAACAAAGCCACTTGAATTAAAGGAAAGTTATGATTTACCACAAATAGGACCAAAGGATATTTATTTATTACATCATGAAGAGTTAGAATCTTTAGGGCTTAATATTAAGGGGATTAAGAGAATTAGATTTTGGATGACTTTCTCAGAAAAATATTTAACTCATTTAAGAGTTCTTGAAAACGTTGGAATGACTTCTATTGAACCTATAGAATTTGAAGGACAAAAAATAGTTCCATTACAATTTTTAAAAGCTGTTTTACCAGATCCAGCATCATTAGGACCAAGAACTAAGGGTAAAACTAATATAGGATGTATATTCCAAGGAATAAAGGATGGAGAAGAAAAAACTTACTATGTTTATAATATATGTGATCATGAGGAATGCTATAAAGAAGTAGGCTCACAAGCAATTTCTTATACAACAGGGGTTCCAGCTATGATTGGTGCAAGCATGATATTAAAAGGATTATGGAATAAACCAGGCGTTCATAATATTGAAGAATTTAATCCAGATCCATTTATGGATGAATTAAATAAATGGGGATTACCATGGCAAGAAGATTTTAATCCAACTTTAATAAAATAATTTATGTTTTAATGAAGTATTAATATATGAATAAGTAAAGTGGGCTGAGTAATTGAACTTAGGAATTCTCAAAGTCCAATTACAATGCCACTTTTCCTATTGTATATATTAATCCTGTTTTTAAAGCATATTTTGGTAATTTTAATCTGGAAATATATATAAAAATAAAGAGTTTTTTTGCAATGATGAAGAAAAAAATTTCTTCATCATTCTTGATATAAGAAACAAAAATATATTTATCTAAGAATATTTTAGAATAATAAAAGAATTTAAGAATTTGCATATTTTATAGAATTTCTCAATCATTAAAGGCTCGTAAAATCTAAGATAAGTGAAATATTAGTTAAAAATTGATAGTGCAGCTACTTTGTTCTAGCATAACTACATTTTTATTTTAACTGAAAAGGGGGAAATACTATTGTTAAATAATATAGATTTAAATAAATTGCCATCACCATGCTACTTGGTTGATGAAAGGCTTTTGAAGAAAAACTTAGCGAAATTGGATTATGTTCAAAAAGAAACTGGTGCAAATGTTATTCTTGCAACTAAAGCTTTTTCTATGTATTCTACATTCTCTTTAATAGGAAAGTATTTAAAAGGAGTTACGTCAAGTTCACTTTTTGAAGCTAGACTTGGATATGAAGAAATGGGGAAACAAGTACATATATTTTCTCCAGCATATAGAGAAGATGAATTTGATGAAATAATGAAATATTGTGATCATATAGTTTTTAATTCTTTTAATCAATGGAAACTATATAAAGATAGAGTTAAAAATTATAGTGGAAAAAAAATAGAATGTGGAATTCGTATAAATCCAGAGTATTCAGAGATAGAAAAAGATATTTATAATCCTTGTTTTGAAAATTCAAGAATGGGAGTTACTTTAGAGAATTTTGAAAGAGAAGATCTTGAAGGAATAGATGGACTACATTTTCATACTATGTGTGAACAGAATTCAGATACATTAGCTAGAACAATTAAAGTTATTGATGATAAGTTTGGTAAGTATATAAAAAATATGAAGTGGATAAATTTTGGTGGAGGTCACCACATAACAAGAGAAGATTATAATATGGAAATTTTAGTAGAGACAATTTTATATATGAAAAATAAATATGATGTTGATATTTATCTAGAACCAGGTGAAGCGGTAGCACTAAATAGTGGATTTTTAGTTTGTACTGTTTTAGATGTAATAAAAAATGGAATGAATATTGCAATAGTAGATACATCAGCAGCTTGCCATATGCCGGATGTACTTGAAATGCCGTATAGACCTCATATTATAAATTCAGGTATGTCTAATCAATATGGTTATACATATAGATTAGGTGGACCAACTTGCCTTGCTGGAGATATAATAGGAGATTATTCTTTTAAAGAGCCCTTAAAAGTAGGAGATAAGTTAGTATTTTCTGATATGGCAATTTATTCAATGGTTAAAAATAATACTTTTAATGGAATAAATTTACCTGCTATAGTTAAATATAGTGATGAAAAGGGTATAGAAATTATAAAGAAATTTGGATATAAGGATTTTAAATCACGTTTATAGAAATATATAAATTTAATAAATAAATTTATAAGCTATAAAGGATTAAATTATGTTTTATGGTAGAAAGGATTTAAGAATTTATGAATAAAAATGTAGAAACTTTTATAGGTTGTAATAACAATTACGATGAATCAAAAATAGTTGTTTTTGGTGCACCATTTGATTCAACAACATCGTTTAGACCTGGAACGCGATTTGCTAGTAAAGCAATGAGAAGTGAGTCTTTTGGAATTGAAACTTATAGTGTTCATCAAGATAAAGATTTAGAGGATTTAGCAGTTTTTGATGGAGGAGATTTAGAGCTCAGTTTTGGAAATCCAGAAAAGGCACTAAATGATATTGAAAAATTCACAGAAAAAATAGTTAATGATAATAAAATACCATGCATGATTGGTGGAGAACATTTAGTCACATTAGGTGCATTTAAAGCTATAAGCAAAAAATATCCAGAGGTTCATGTTATACATTTTGATGCACATGCAGATTTAAGAAATAATTATTTGGGACAAAAACTATCTCATGCAACAGTTATGCATAGAGTATGGGATATAGTTGGAGATAATAAAATATTTCAGTTTGGAATAAGATCTGGTGATAGGAATGAAATCTATTGGGGAAGAGATCATGTTTTTATGAATAAGTTTAATTTTAATCAACTTGAAGATATTGTTGATAAATTAAAAGGAAAACCTGTCTATTTTACATTGGATTTAGATGTATTAGATCCATCAGTATTCCCAGGTACAGGAACTCCTGAGGCTGGTGGAGTTACGTTTGTGGAGTTATTAGATGCTATATTTAAAGTAAGCAAATTGAATATAGTGGGGATGGACGTAAATGAACTTTGTCCAATATACGATCAGAGTGGAAGTTCAACAGCATTAGCATGCAAAGTATTAAGAGAATTGTTACTTTGTATGTATTAATAATAACTTAAAACAAAAAAAGTGTAGATTAATGAATTGTATTTCATTAATCTACATTTTTTTACTTATAATTTATATAAAACTTAAGGTATAGTTATTGTTGAGCTCATCCTAATTTGTTAGCTGTTAAAATAGCAGCATATACATCATATGCTGTAATGTCAAATGGCATATTGTGAATAGTTTCACCTTCAGCGCAACAAGCTTCAGCTACTCTCATTATATCATCTTTATCGATATTTTTAATTCCCATTTCAGATAGATTAGTTGGAAGTCCAATTGATCTACAGAAATTTATAACTTCTCTGATTTCTTCAATAGGTGCATTTTCTAGTACTAGTTGTGTAATAGTACCAAATGCAACTTTTTCTCCATGATATAAGTCGTGACATTCTTTCAAAATTGTAAAGCCATTGTGTATGGCATGTGCAGCAGCTAGTCCTCCACTCTCAAATCCCAAACCACTTAATAAGGTGTTTGCTTCTACTATGTTCTCAACTGCTTTAGTAACAACATTGTTATTAACAGCAAGTTTTGCTTTATATCCTTCTGATAATAATGTTTTGTAACATGCGTGAGCTAATGTTTCAGCAGCTAATGTTATATGTCCTCCAGCTAAATTCAAGCTATTTGCTCTTCTACAAGCTCTTGCTTCAAAATATGTTGCTAATGCATCTCCCATACCGGAAATTAATAATCTTGATGGAGCATTAACAATAATTTTTGTGTCTACTAAAACAACATTAGGATTTTGTTTTAATAATAAATATCTATCGAAAATACCATTGTCTTTATAAATAACAGATAATGCACTACAAGGCGCATCTGTAGAAGCTATAGTAGGAGTTATTACTACTGGAACGTTTTCATAATATGCAACAGCTTTAGCAGTATCTAGTATTTTACCGCCACCTATTCCTATGACAACATTACAGTTGTTTTCTTGAAATGAATTTTGCAATCTTTTTATCTCAATTTCAGAACATTCTCCATTAAATATCTCGAATATTAAATTTGAATCACTATTAGAAAAGCTATCTTTTATAGTATTAGAAACTCTTTTCATTCCAGAGGTACTAATGATTACAAAAAAGTTATCTCCTAAATTACTAGTATGTCTTGCTATATTTTCAAGTTCGCCATTTCCTTGAACATATTTACTTGGTGAAATGATGATATTTGCCATAACTACTCCTCCTAAAATATATGAAATAATATAAGTATAGTATATCATATATAATTAAAAATATGGTTTATATTACAAATTTTAATAATTTAAATATTTTAATATAAGTTTACTCTTAATACTTTTAGTACATATCTTATAAAAGTTAATAAAATATTAAGCTAAATTATAAATTTGACTAATAAAAGCTTAAAAATAAAATAAATGTTAAAAGATAAATAAAAAATAAGATTTAAAATGATGAACAAATTAAAAAGCTCAAGAAATGTAAAGAAAAATGTAAAAATGACGATTATATAGATTAAAGATAATAATATGTTTAGAAAGGTGTGATTATTTTGAATAGTAATAGTATAAAGGTAAACACCATTCAAAAGAAATTACTTGTAAATATAACTTTAATGGTATTAATTCCTATAATAATATTAGGAATTATGGCAACTATGCTTACTATAAAATCTAATAATAAAAATTTTGAATTTAATTCAAATACTTTAGCCAATATAGGTGAGAGCATTATAGCTGATGAAATTAATTATCATAAAGATATTTTAAATTCATTAAGCCATTTAAATTCATACTCATCTATTGATGATGAGTATGATTTTTTAAGAAAACAATTTAAACTATTAACCCAATCGGATGAAAATATATTGAATATATATTTTACTAACACTGATGGTAAAATAGTTCAATTACTAGACAATGAAATACCTGCGGATTTTGATCCAAGAGAAACGGAATGGTATAAAAAATCAAAAGAAAATACATATGAATTTTTTATTCAAAATCCATATGTGGATATAATAACTAATAAAAATGTTATAACAATATCAAAGGCTATTATTAATGATGATTTTAGAGGGGTAATATCTATAGATATAGATTTAAGTTCTTTATCTGAAGAATTATCTAATATAAAATATGGACAAACAGGTGATACTGTAGTTGTTGATCTAACAGGAAAAATAGTATCTTCTATTGATCCTAGCGAAATAGGCACAGATGAAGCAACTAAATATAGTACTTGGAATTATATATGTAACAATGATTCTGGACAAACTATGGTACAGCATAATAACAAAAAGTATAAAGCATATTTTATGACATCAGAAGAAACAGGGTGGAAAATAGTAGTCAGAATACCAAATGATGAATTTAGGGAAACTGAAAGATTTTTTGTTGTATTAATTTGTGTTGCTATAGTTATATTAACAATAATTAGCTCATTATTTTGTTTAAAGATTTCAAAAAAAATAGGCGGAAATATTAAGAAAATAAGAGAAGGACTTGATAAGGCAGCAAATGGTGATTTTAGAGAAGAAATAAGCGTAGATTCTAACGATGAATTTTTAGTACTAGCTCAAAGTTTTAATGATATGAAAAATAATGTATATGAATTAATTAAAGATGTAGATAATTCATCTAACAATGTAAATACTACAGCTATAAATTTAGCTAATATGAGTGAAGAAGTATCAGCATCAATGCTACAAGTAAGTGAAACTATTAATGAAATATCTAGAGGCACAATGGAATCTTCAAGCAGTCTTGAAGATGTATCTGGTAAGGTAGAAAACTTATCAAAGCAAATAGATAATATATCTAAAATTACTAACAATGTTAATGAAATGGCAATGACAACAGATAATTTAAGTAAGCAAGGTATTGCTACAGTAGAAACTGTAATACAAAAATCTTATGAAACTAAGATAAGTACAGAAGAAGTTAAAAATGTAGTTACAGAGGTTTCTAATAGTGTAATAAAAATAGGTGCTATGAATGAAACTATAAGTCAAATAACAGAACAAACCAACTTACTTGCTTTAAATGCTGCAATAGAGGCTGCAAGAGCAGGGGAATCAGGAAGAGGTTTTGCTGTAGTGGCAGAGGAAATAAGAAAGCTTGCTGAACAAACATCCGGATCAGCTAAACAAATAGATGAAATAATAAAAGATATAAAAGATAAATCTATATTGGCAGCTAAGACAGTGTCTAAAACTAGTGATACAGTAAAAGGACAAGAAGAAGCTGTACAAGCATCACAAGGGATTTTTACAGATATATTAGCAGCTGTAGAAAATTTATCAGATAGTGTAAAAGAAATATATGATGGAGTAGGATACATCAACACAATGAAAAATGGTGTTGTAGATCAAGTACAAAATTTATCGGCGATACTTGAAGAAACAGCAGCAGGTTCAGAAGAAGTAGCTGCTTCAGCAGAAGAAGTTACAAGAGCTACAGATGAATTTGTAGAAAACTCAAATAACTTAAAAGATTTATCAAATAATCTTAAGGAAAAACTAGATAAATTTGAATTATAAACTTAGAATAAATTTGAATATTGAATTTTAAAAAGTTTTTATTAAATTAACTTTAATTAAGGGGAATAAGACATTACAAGTCTTATTCCTTTTATATTTAATGAGAATTTTATGTGCATTTATAGAAATGTATAAGATAAATTAGTATAATAGCATCTATACTAATTTATTTTATAATAAGGATACTTAATTGTTCATTTAATATTTTAGTATTATTAATAATGAATAATTTAGATAAAAATATAGAGTTGAAAAGGTGAATAAAATTCATGAGAAAATTTAAAAGAGTATATATAGAAATAACTAACGTGTGCAATTTAGAATGTAACTTTTGTCCTAAAACAACTAGAAAACTAAAATTTATGGACGAAAAATCATTTGAACATATTTTAAAATCTGTAAAACCTTATAGTGATTATGTTTATTTTCATCTAATGGGCGAACCATTTTTAAATTGTAATCTTGAAAAATTTTTAAGTTTAAGTGATGAGTATAAGGTAAAAGCGAATATCACTACAAATGGAACACTAATAAATAATGTAAAAGATATATTGATTGAATCACCAGCACTAAGACAAGTAAATATTTCACTTCATAGTTTTGAAGCTAATAATAAGGAAATAAGATTTGAAGAATATATAGAGAATATAATAGGGTTTTGTAAAGAAGCTACAGAAAAAAGTAATATAATTTGTTCATTAAGATTGTGGAATTTAGATACAAGATATAAAGCAAGTAATAATATGAATATAGACATATATAGTGTTCTTGAAGAAAGATTTAAATTAGACTACAACTTAAAAGATATACTAAGGGAAAAAAATAGTGCTAAACTTTCTAAAAATGTATATTTAAGCATGGGTGAAAAATTTAAATGGCCATCAATCAATAGTGAGGAGTTAGGAGAAAGAGCTTTTTGTTATGGATTAAGAGATCAAATAGGGATATTAGTAGATGGAACAGTTGTACCATGCTGTCTAGATAGTGAAGGTAACATACCACTTGGAAATATATTTGAAAGTGATCTAGAGAAAATATTAAACTCTAAACGAGCTAAAGATATGTATAATGGTTTTTCAAGAAGAGTTGCAGTAGAAGAGTTATGCAAAAAGTGTGGCTTTATAAATAGGGTGAGATAATATTTATTAAAAATATCATAATATCTAAAAATAACAATAATGTGAATAAATATGATAAATTTGGTCGATGCTCCTAGTAAGGAGTGATGAATATGAAATACAACAAGAAAAAGTTATCTGTTATATGTATTTTAATGTTAGCAATTATATTTTCTTTAACTTATTATTTAGTAGATAAATCTATTAATAATAAAAATTTACTTCAAACTTCACAAGAAAAAGTTAACACAGATGTTGAGATAAATAAACTAGAAGATAGTGTTAAGGTAGCGCTGTTTGCTGGCGATAAAAAAGAGAGTGACATGACTGTTGCTCAAATAAAACAACAGTTAAATATAGATGGTGATCTAACTAAAGAGGAATTAATAAAAATACTAAAAAATAGTGGTTATGCGTTAGATCTTACATCAAATAATCAAATTATGTTTAAGAGAGATACTTCAAATGCATTAGAACCTAATAAATATTATATTGGTGAAAAAGATGGATATTTAGCTATATATCAGACAGATGAAAAAGGTACTGCATCTATAAAAAAGAGTGAAGATGTTTTTTTAGATAATAAGCCAATAGAAAATTTGCGTGATGTAGATAAGTCTAAAATAAAGAATTTTGAACTTAAATACAATACAAAAGATGAAGCCGAAGAAAGTGTATCTGAATTAATATCATAATATTTATGTTTTAAAGGGTTATACTATTGTTAAATTTTATTTTAACAATAGTATAGCTTTTTTGCTTGTATTTTTAATTGAAAGATTTCTTAGAAAATGGTAAAGTATAAGTTAGGTTTCAAATGCAAAAAAATAATAATACGCCACACCATTATTCCTGCACTATGTTTGGAAATGGTGTATGGTTAAAAAAATCGATGGCTCAAAAGTCGCCTTGACGATTTTTTATTTTAAACTATAGGGGGATTGTTTTGGATGTATGAATATATAAAAGGTGAATATATGGGAATAAATAAAGATTATATCATTATTGAAAATAATGGAATAGGATATAAAATATTTACTTCAGGTGCAACCATGTCTTCAATGCCATGCTGTGGTGAAAAAATAAAATTATATATTGAACAAATTGTAAGAGAAGATTTTATTGGATTATATGGTTTTGAATCTTTAGAAGAGTTGGAAATGTTTAAATTGTTACTTTCGATAAATGGTGTTGGAGCTAAAGCAGCCTTATCATTATTATCTATAAGTCGTTTAAATAATTTAAAGTATGCAATAATTACTGGAGATGAAAAACATCTTTGTAGAGGTGCAGGCATAGGTAAAAAGACAGCTGCTAGGATTATTTTAGAATTAAAAGATAAGTTAAAATCAGATGAATTACTAAATTGTATAGATGAATTTGATGATGTAACACAAGACAATTCTCTTGCTGTTTCAGAAGCACTAAGTGCATTAATTTCTTTAGGATATACAGAAAAGGAAGCAGAAAAAGTACTTAAAGATGTGGATAAATCTGAAAGTGTTGAAAATATTATAAAAAGTGCATTAGTTAAACTAATGGAATAAAATAAAGTATTTAGTATATAAGTGGGGGTGTGTTTATGGAAAGAATAGTAACTCCAGCTGAAATGTTTGAAGATGGAAATTCTGAACTTAGCTTAAGACCTCAAAAAATAAATGAATATATAGGTCAAGATAAAGTAAAAGAAAGATTAAATATATTTATAGAAGCGGCTAAAAATAGAAAAGAAGCCCTTGATCATGTACTTTTATATGGTCCACCTGGACTTGGAAAAACTACTTTAGCCAATATTATTGCCAAGGAAATGACTGGAGATTTAAAAATAACATCAGGTCCAGCAATAGAGAGAGCAGGAGATTTAGCAGCTATATTAACGACACTAAAAGATTATGATGTTTTATTTATTGATGAAATACATAGATTAAATAGAAGTGTTGAAGAAATTTTATATCCTGCTATGGAAGATTATGCATTAGATATTGTTATAGGCAAGGGCGCGGCTGCTAAATCTATAAGACTTGATTTGCCAAAGTTTACATTGATAGGTGCAACTACTAGAATAGGAATGCTAACATCTCCGCTAAGAGATAGATTTGGTGTACTTTGTGCAATGGAATATTATGATGAAAATCAATTGAAAGAAATTGTAATAAGAAGTGCGGCTGTATTTGGATGTAAAATTACTGAAGAGGGAGCTTTAGAAATTGCAAGTAGATCTAGAGGTACTCCTAGAATAGCTAATAGACTATTAAAAAGAGTTAGAGATTACTCAGAAGTAAAATCTAATAAAGTAATTTCTTTAAAAGAAGCAAGAGATGCATTAGAATTACTAGAAGTAGATAATCAAGGATTTGATAAGGTTGATAATAAAATATTAGAAGCAATTATAGATAATTTTAATGGAGGTCCAGTTGGAATAGAGACTTTATCTTATTTTATAGGTGAAGAATTAGGTACAATTGAGGATGTCTATGAACCATATTTACTTCAAAAAGGATTTATAGTAAGAACTCCAAGAGGCAGAATTGCAAGTGATAAAGCTTATGAACATTTAGGAAGAGTTAATAATAAAAACAATAATTCAAATAAAGGACAAACAAGTTTTTTTAATAGTTAGGAGAAGCGATAACAATGAACGTAAAAGACTTTGATTTTTATTTACCAGAGGAATTGATAGCTCAACATCCTTTAGAAAAAAGAGATACTTCAAGACTTATGGTTTTGGATAAAGAAACAGGTGAAATATCTCATAAGAATTTTTATGACATTATAGATTATTTAAATGAAGGTGATACTTTAGTATTAAATAATACAAGAGTAATGCCAGCTAGATTAATTGGTGAAAAAGAGGGTACCGGTGGGAAAATAGAATTCTTATTACTAAAAAGAGTAGAAAAAGATAGATGGGAATGTCTAGCTAAACCTGGAAAATCAGCAAGAGTAGGCAGAAGGTTTACTTTTGGAGAAAGCAAGTTAAAAGCAGAAGTGGTAGAGGTTAAAGATAATGGTAACAGAATAGTAGAATTTTATTATGAAGGTATATTTGAAGAAGTGCTTGATTCATTAGGAGAAATGCCATTACCACCTTATATCCATGAAAGATTAGAAGATAGAGAAAGATATCAAACAGTATATTCTAAAGAAAATGGATCAGCAGCAGCACCAACTGCAGGCCTTCATTTTACTGAAGAATTATTGCATAAAATAAAAGATAAAGGTATTAATATTGCTTATGTAACTTTACACGTTGGTCTTGGAACATTTAGACCAGTCAAAGTTGAAACTATAGAGGATCATGAAATGCATTCAGAATATTATCATCTTTCAAAAGAAGATGCTGAAGTAATAAATGCAACTAAAAAAAGAGGTAATAGGGTTATTTCAGTGGGTACAACATCTACTAGAACTCTAGAAACAATAGCAGGTGAAGATGGCAACATAAAAGAAACAAGTGGTTGGACTAATATATTTATATACCCAGGATATAAATTTAAAGTGGTTGATAGATTAATAACTAATTTCCACTTGCCAGAATCTACATTGATAATGCTTGTCTCAACTTTAGCAGGAAAAGAACATGTAATGAATGCATATGAAGAAGCTGTAAAAGAAAGATATAGATTCTTCTCATTTGGAGATGCTATGTTTATAAAATAATGATGATTTTTGAGTACATTGATGAGGTGACATAGTCAAGTGTCTCAATTATAAATAAAGAGCTAAAAAATAAATAGCTCTAATTAATTTTCCTAATACTATTAAGGAAGATTTCTAAAAATTATAATTAAGAGGTGACGCTTGTGAGTAAAAGATATACTTTATTAAAAAAGGATGGAAAAGCTAGAAGAGGAGAATTTGTAACTCCTCATGGAACTATACAAACTCCAGTATTTATGAATGTAGGTACATTAGCAGTTATAAAAGGTGCAGTATCAAGTATGGATTTAAAGGAAATTGGATGTCAAGTTGAATTATCTAATACATATCATTTACATTTAAGACCTACTGATAAGGTTGTTAGTAAATTAGGTGGATTACATAAGTTTATGAATTGGGATAGACCAATACTTACTGATTCAGGTGGATTCCAAGTATTTTCACTTTCAGCTATGAGAAAGATAAAAGAAGAGGGTGTTTATTTTAATTCTCATATAGATGGAAGAAAGATATTTATGGGACCAGAAGAATCAATGCAAATTCAAAGTAATTTAGCATCTACAATTGCAATGGCTTTTGATGAATGTATACCAAATCCTTCAACAAGAGAATATGTTGAAAGATCAGTAGCAAGAACTACAAGATGGCTTGAAAGATGTAAAAATGAAATGGATAGATTAAATACACTTCCTAATACAATTAATAAAGAACAAATGTTATTTGGAATAAACCAAGGTGGAACATATGAAGATATAAGAATAGAGCATGCTAAAGAAATTGTTAAAATGGATTTAGATGGATATGCTATTGGAGGGCTTGCTGTTGGAGAAAGCCACGAAGAGATGTATAGAATAATAGATGCTGTTGCACCACATCTTCCAGAAGATAAACCTATATATTTAATGGGAGTTGGAACACCAAGTAATATATTAGAAGCTATTGACAGGGGTGTTGATTTCTTTGATTGCGTACTTCCAGCAAGAAATGGTAGACATGGAAATGTGTATACTAACGAAGGTAAGCTTAATATGATGAATGCAAAGCATGAATTAGATGAAAAGCCTATAGAAGAAGGATGCCAATGTCCAGCATGCAAGCATTATACAAGAGCATATATAAGACATTTATTTAAAGCAAAAGAAATGTTAGCTATGAGATTATGTGTACTACATAACTTATATTTCTATAATAAATTAATGGAAGAAGTAAGAGATGCTATTGATGGCGGCTATTTTAAAGAGTTTAAAAATAAGAAAATAGCAGTATGGGAAAATAGAAAATAGTAGTTTAATTGACAATATATCTAAATAAATGTAAACTATTTATCATGGAATAAATCATAAAAAATAAATAAAACTAAGTTTTGTTTATAAACTTACGGAGGTAAAAAATGAATAATATAGGTGCAATACTTATGAATGTACTACCATTTTTAGTTGTTTTTGTTATATTCTATTTCTTGCTTATTTTGCCAGAGAAGAAAAGAAAAAAGCAATATGGTAACATGATAAGTGAATTGAAAGTTAACGATGAGATTATGACAAGAGGTGGAATCATCGGTAAAATAGTAAACATCGATGACGAAAATGTAGTTATTGAAACAAGTGCAGCAAAAACTAAAATAAAACTTGCAAAAAGTGGAATTTCATACAAGACAAATAAATAAAATCAATCATAATGCCTCTTGATGCTTCATAAAATGAAGTATTGGGAGGTGTTGTTTTAAAATGGAAAATAACAATAATAATTATTTAAGGTCTGTTTGTAAAGGCTCCGTTGGAGCAGTGATATTAAGTTTTATTGGTGTAGTTGTCTTATCTTTACTTATGAAGATAATAGAGTTTACACCAAGTATATTTAGCATGCTGTATGTAGTGATATCATTAATAAGTTTAGCTGTTGGTGCTATAATAGGGGCTAAGGCTAATAAATCTAAAGGATGGTTAGTAGGACTTGGAATAGGCATAATATATTATATAGCTTTATTTATAATTTCAAGTTACATAAGCGGAGCAATAACCTTTAAAATTTTTGATTTAGCTAAATTTGCAATTTCTATGGGAGTTGGATTTTTAGCAGGAATGCTAGGTATAAATTTATAAAAATCTTTATTAAGAATTTTTAATGTGATATAATCATTTTGATTGGAAATATATTCAACAATCAATTTAAGAGAAAAGTATAGGTTTTGGTTTAATATTGAGGGTAACTATATCTTTAATTTACTAACCAAGACTTATATCTAAAATAGTAGTTTTACATAATAAAAAACTAAGTAAAGTTTAATTTATGAAACTAAATATCATATAAACTATAATAGCTGTTTATTTATCAGAGGGGGATTAAAGATGAAGAAAAAAGGAAAAAGTTCAGCATTATTCACAGTAATAGTTCTTGTAACACTTTTTTTAGCTTTTTCAGGATTTAAAGGATTTGTAGTAGGCGGATGGGAATTTAAATCTTTTAATAATGTTATAAAAAAAGGTCTTGATTTACAAGGTGGAGTTTCTGTATTAATGGAAATTCAAGAAGATCAAGTTACACATGATCAATTAGAAAGCACAAAAGAGCACATTTCTTTAAGAGTTAATAAGATGGGTGTAGCTGAAACTATTGTAACAACAGAAGGAGAAAGAAGAATAAGGGTAGATATTCCGGGTGCCTTTGATTCTCAAGAAATTGTAGATAGTTTAAGCAAATCAGGAAATTTAGTTTTTAAAAGCCCAGAAGGAGAAGAAATTCTTACTGGTAAAGATGTTAAAAAAGCATCAGCAATTCTTAATCAACAAGATGGAAATCCAGTTGTATCATTAGAACTAAATGATGATGGTCAAAAAGCATTTGCTGAGGCAACAGGAAAATATGTAGGACAAAAAATTTCAGTTTATATGGATGATGAGATTTTAACTAGTCCTACAGTACAAACTCAAATTACAGATGGAAGTGCAATAATAACAGGAAGTACTAGTTTAGAAGATGCCAAGAAGTTGGCTGGAATAATAAATTCAGGAGCGCTACCTGTTACTGTTAAAGCAGTTTCAGTACAAAATGTTGGAGCACAACTTGGAGCTACAGCATTACCAAATGCTTTAAAGGCAGGAGCAATAGGAATAGGATTAGTATTCTTATTTATGATTTTATATTATAGAGTTCCAGGAATATTAGCTAGTATAGCTTTAACATTATATATAACTATTACATTATTGATATTCTCTGAAATCGGAGTAACTTTAACACTTCCAGGAATAGCAGCATTACTTCTTACAATAGGTATGGCAGTTGATGCAAATGTGCTTATCTTTGAAAGAATAAAAGAAGAACTAAAGAGCGGTATATCAATAAAGACATCAGTTAAAAAAGGATTTGAAAATGCTCTTTCTTCAATAGTAGATTCAAATGTAACAACAATTTTAGCAGGATTAATTTTATATTTCCTAGGATCAGGAACTGTTAAAGGGTTTGCTGTTACTTTAATGATAGGTATAGTTGTAAGTTTATTCACATCATTAGTTGTAACAAAATTACTTGTTAATTTATCAGTGGATATAGGATTGTTAAAAAAATTATCTCATTTTGGAGTTAAGAGAGAAGAGGGAGATCTTAAAACAAGAGAGAGACAATATTTTAAAATAATAGAAAAATCAAAGATATGGCTTTCAATTTCTCTAATTGTAATTTTACTTGGATGTGGATTTTTATTTACTAAAGGATTAAACTTTGGAATAGATTTTAAGGGTGGTACTCAATTAACGATTCAATTAAAAGATGGTGTAGATAAGCAAGATGTAGATAATATAATAAAAACTTATTCATCAGATGCTGTTACAAACACAATAAATAATAATCAATATGAAGTAAAATCAGGAGATTTAAATAGTGAGAAAGTATCATCTATAATGAATGAATTAAAAGAAAAGTATGATTTAGATGATAATGCATTACTAGCTCAAGATGAAATAGGAGCTTCAATAGGTAAGGAATTAACACAAAATTCTTTAATAGCATTATTTGTAGCATGTATAGTTATGCTTGGATATATAGGAGTAAGATTTGAATTGAAATTTGGTATTGCAGCTTTAGTTGCAACACTACATGATGTATTAATAACAGTAAGTGTATATGCTATCTTTGGAATATCAGTAAATACTCCTTTTATTGCAGCTATTCTTACGATAATAGGTTATTCTATGAATGATACCATAGTAATATTTGATAGAATAAGAGAAAATTCTAAGCGTATGAGAAGAGCGGATCCAATAGAAACAGCTAATACAAGTTTAACAGAAACTATGACAAGATCAATAAATACAACTATGACAACGCTATTTACAATAGTTGCTGTGAATATATTTGTACCAACAGTTAGAGAATTTACTATTCCACTTATTATAGGAATAGTTGCTGGTGCATATTCTTCAATATTCGTAGCTTCTCCAGTATGGGTTTATCTTAAGGATAAAGTTGGAAAGGGAAAAGTTAAAGCAAATAATAACAAACTACAAAGAGTTTAAATATTTATATAAAATTAAATATGACTTTTAATTTAAGGCACATGAAAGAAAATAATAGACCAAAAATAGGGTGTATATTTTGTGTCAGACAAGGAGGCAAGTTCAGTTAATAGTGTAAACTATTAGCTGGATTTGTTGACGTATGATGCAAAGTAGACACGCATACTGGTCTATTATTTTTTTGAGTGTGACTAAACCTCCGTAGGCAAAAATATGGAGGTTTATTAATTTCTTAATAAAATATTTGTAAAAATTCGTTTTATACATTATAATATAAATGTTTTCTAATTTTATGGAGGAGTAAGCAATGCGTAAGTTCTGGGAAAGTATTTATTGTCCAAATTATATTACTGGATATAACCCATTTATACTTAAAGGTATGAACAAAGCATTAGAGAGAGTAGTCTCTGCTGTGAATAATAGAAAGAAAATAATTGTTTATGGTACTTCGAATGTTGATGGTATTTGTGCCACTGCTTCTCTAATACTTGTATTAAAGTATTTAAACGCAGATGTTGAATATCTGATATATGATGAAGAAAATGGTGGAGATAAACTTAATTCTAAAGACATAAAGAATAATGTCGATTTTTTGGGTGCTGAACTGTTAATAACTTTAGGCTTAGGGTTGGAATCGCAAGAAGAAATAGATTTATGTAAAAAATTAGGCATAAATTTAATTGTTCTTGAAAATAAAGAGAGTAAGTTTATAGATGAATACATATACATTAATCCAAATCAAAAAGGCTGTCAATATAGGTATAAAGATTTATCTATAAGTGCTTTAACATTTAAGTTAATGCAATCAATAGCTATATATTATAATATGAAAAGTATTAATAAATATTTGGATTTAATTCTTATGGGAGTAAAGTTTATAAATACTCCTATAAAAGGGGAAAATGGGGTATTTATTAAAGAGGGAAACAAGTTTCTATTTAATACAAATAATAATGGGTTGAGGTCAGTAATGGAATTTAATAACATAATGGAATGTGATTGTCATGCCATGGATAGCATGATAGAATTTATTACGCCTACAATAGGACCTGTTGGAATTATGGACAATGCAAGAATAGTACTAGAATTATTAACTACTGATGACAAAGATAGAGCAGATCAGATTGTTAAATATCTGCATAGTTCAAAAAAAAATGAACTTTTAAAATAAAAGTTATTGCATCTAAAATAATATTTTTGGAGGAGTAAGCATGGATTTAAAAGAAAAAATAAGAATAATTGACGGATTTCCTAAGGAAGGAATAAGCTTTAAAGATATAACTACATTAATAGGAGACGGTGAAGGATTAAAAGCTTCAATTGATATGTTTGTAGAATATTTAAAAGATAAAGATGTTGATTTAATTGTTGGACCAGAAGCAAGAGGATTTATATTTGGTGTTCCAGTTGCATATGCATTAGGTGCAGGATTTGTCCCAGTTAGAAAGCCGGGTAAATTACCAGGAGAAACTATTTCTGTTAATTACGATTTAGAGTATGGTAGTGATTCACTTCAAATTCATAAGGATTCTATAAAAAAAGGTCAAAGAGTTGCTATTGTAGATGATTTATTAGCAACTGGTGGAACTGTTGAAGGTGTTGCAAAATTAGTTGAGCAAGCTGGTGGAGAAGTAGTTTCACTTGCATTTTTAATAGAATTAATAGATCTTAAAGGAAGAGACAAATTAGGAGATTATGATGTAATATCATTAACTCAATATGACATTTAAATTTATTGAAAATACTGATAAAATAATATATAATTAGAAGAAAAGGCTGGTTACATAACCAGCCTTTGAATTTACAGAAATTTAGCAAAAGGAGAGAGCTATCCTTATGATTGATAACTTATTGAAAAAGATTCATACCAATTGTCATAACGTTGATGTAGAAATGATAAAAAAAGCATACTACTTTGCAGAAAATGCACATAAGGAGCAAAAAAGAGAATCAGGAGAGCCATATATAATTCATCCAATAGATGTGGCAGAAATTCTTGCAGAACTTGGAATGGATACAAGTACAATTGCAGCTGGCTTACTTCATGATGTTATTGAAGATACAACATGTTCTTATGAGAGTATGAAAACTATTTTTAATGAAGAAATAGCAAATTTAGTTAATGGAGTAACTAAGCTTGGGAAAATACAATATAAAACAAAAGAAGAGCAGCAAGCTGATAATGTTAGAAAAATGTTACTTGCTATGGCTAAGGATATACGTGTAATAATTATAAAATTAGCAGATAGACTTCATAATCTGAGAACACTTAAATTCATGCCAAAAGGAAAACAAAAATTAAAAGCAAAGGAAACATTAGATATTTATGCTCCTTTAGCTCATAGACTTGGTATGTCTAAAATAAAATGGGAACTTGAAGATCTCTCTTTTAGATATTTACATGAAGATGAATATTATCAATTGGTAGAGCAAATAGCAGAAAAAAGGGTAGAAAGAGAAACATACATAAACGAAGTAGTTTGTTATTTAAATGAAAAGCTGGATGAGTCAGGAATAGATTCGGATATTGAAGGTAGACCAAAGCATTTTTATAGTATTTATAAAAAAATGATAAATAAAAACAAGAGTATAGAACAAATTTTTGATCTAACAGCCATTAGAATATTAGTGAATTCGGTTAAAGATTGCTATGGGGTTTTGGGAATAGTTCATACAATATATAGGCCTATACCAGGTAGATTTAAAGATTATATAGCTATGCCAAAACCTAATATGTATCAATCACTACATACTACAGTAATTGGAAATCAAGGTAAAACATTTGAAATTCAAATAAGAACTTTTGAAATGCATAAAACAGCAGAATACGGAATTGCAGCCCATTGGAAATATAAAGAGGGAGATAAAAATGAAGAAGATAAAGCAAAGGATTTTGAGAAAAAATTAGTATGGCTTAGAGATATGCTAGAATGGCAAAAAGAAACATCTGATGCGGAAGAATTTATAGAAGGCTTCAAAATAGATTTATTTTCTGATGAAGTTTTTGTTTTTACTCCAAAAGGTGTTGTAATAAATTTGTGTGCAAAAGCAACACCAATAGATTTTGCTTATAGAATACATACTGATATTGGGAATAAATGTGTAGGAGCTAAAGTAAATGGAAGAATAGTTTCTCTTGATTACACATTAAAAACTGGTGAGATAGTTGAAATACTTACATCATCTAATTCTAAAGGGCCTAATATGGATTGGCTAAGCATTGCTAAAAGTAATCAATCAAAAAGTAAAATAAAGCAATGGTTTAAAAAAGCTAAAAAAGAAGAGAATATATTAAAAGGTAAAGATCTCCTTGAAAAAGAACTTAAAAAACAAGGAGTTAACTTTGGAGATATAGCCAAGGGTGAAAGCTATGATAGATTAATTAAAAAATATAATATTCATTATATTGAGGATTTACATGTGTTAATAGGTGTTGGAGGAATTTCCCCATCTTCTTTTGTTTCAAGACTGAAGGAAGAAAATGAACCACATAAAGAAAAAGACAGTCAAGATATATTAAATAAAGCAATAGAAGAGCATATATCAAAAACAGGGAGAAAAAAATCAGTTGATAATTATGGTATAACAGTAAAAGGTGAAAGTAATTTGATGGTTAGATTTGCTAAGTGCTGTAATCCAGTGCCGGGTGATGATATTCTTGGATATATAACTAAAGGTAGAGGAGTATCAGTTCATCGAACTGATTGTAGTAATTTAAAAAATCTTATTCAAACAGATGCAGATAAAGTTGTAGATGTAGCTTGGGGAATAGCTAAAGGTACTGCATACTTTGCAGAAATCCAAGTTAAATCCGATGATAAAATGGGGATTTTAACTGATATAATGAGTGTTATAACTGATTTGAAATTAAATTTAAGTGCATTAAATGCAAATCCAGCAAAAGATGGGATAGCATTTATAAATATAAAAATAAAAATTACTTCTATTGATGAATTAAAAAATCTTATGAAAAAAATAAAAGGTATAAAAGGTATACTAGACGTATATAGAATGAATAGTTAAGGAGGGGTAGTATGAGAGTTATAATACAGAGAGTTACATCATCAAGTGTTAAGGTTGATGGTAATATAGTAGGTTCAATAGAACGAGGTATTAATGTATTAATAGGAATATCTAAAAGTGATACATTAGAAGATTTAAAATATACAAGAGATAAAGTAATTAATTTAAGAATTTTTGAAGATGATAAAGATAAGATGAATTTATCTTTATTAGATGTAAAAGGAGAAATATTAGTTATTTCTCAATTTACTTTATATGGAGATTGTAGAAAAGGTCGAAGACCTAATTTTATGGAGGCAAAAGGTGGAGAAGAAGCGAAAGAACTTTATGAAGAATTCATTAAGCTTCTAAAGGAATCGGGTTTAAAAGTTGAAAGTGGTCAATTTGGGGCACACATGCAAGTGGAAATTAATAATGATGGCCCTGTAACAATAATGTTAGATAGTACTAAGAATTTTTAAAATAAATTTTTATATTAGGCGGTGTGTAAAGTGATTATAAAAGCAATTCCAGCAGGAATGTATGAAGCAAATTGTTACTTAGTAATAGATGAGAATACAAAAGAATGTGGAATAATTGATCCAGGCGGAGATACTGAAAGGCTAAAGAGTATAATTGATTCTTTAAATGTAGATATAAAGTACATTTTATTAACACATGGACATATGGATCATGTAGGTGGAGTAGTTGAATTAAGCAAAGCTTTTAAAGTTCCATTTTATATAAGTAAAATAGATGAAGAGTATATGGAAAAAGATAACTTTGTTTTCGGAACATTACCAAAGGCATCTGGGTACTTGCGAGAAGGTGATACAATAAAATTAGGAAATAAAGAATTTAAAGTTATTGAAACACCTGGACATACAAAAGGTGGACTTTGTTTTTTAATTGAAGATAAACTATTTACAGGAGATACTCTTTTCCAAGCTTCTATTGGAAGAACTGATTTTGCAGGTGGTAATTTTGAAGAAATTATAAGAAGTATAAAAGAAAAATTATTAATACTTGGAGACGATATAGAGGTATATCCAGGTCATGGTCCAGTGTCTACAATAGGATATGAAAAAAGGAAAAATAGTTTTTTAATATATTAGGGAGAAGATATGGAAATTAAAATTAATTTAAATGACTTAAAGTACAGATATGATATATATCAATTATTTAATATATATTTTCCTTTAAGTGAAATTAAGTTTGTAGATGACGAATACAATTATTCTTTTTATATTGATGATAAAACCATGAGATTTTCCCATGAAGAATATGTAAAAGAAGAATCTTTAGGAGATAATATAAAACAATCTCTTAGAAGGTTCGTTTTTTCTTGCTTAAAGGAAATAACAAAAGATGAATATCCATGGGGAATTTTAATAGGAATTAGACCATCTAAAATAGCATTAAAGCTAATACAAGAAGGCAAAAATGAAGAAGAAATCATGGAGATATTTAAAAATAATTATTTAGCATATGAAGATAAAGCGAAAATATGTTTAGAAGTTGCTAAATCAGAAGAGAAGTTTGTAAATAAGAAACAAGATAAAATTTCTATTTATATAGGCATGGCTTTTTGTCCAACGAAATGCTTATATTGTTCATTTACATCTAATTCTATAGCTGGAAACAAAAAGATGGTTGAGCCGTATTTAAAAGCTCTTATTAAAGAAATTAAAGGAATTAGTTCATACGTAAATCAAAAGAATTTAGAAATAGAAACTGTTTATTTTGGAGGTGGAACTCCAACTTCAGTTAATGATGGAGAATTCAAAGCTGTTATGACTGAAATATATAATGGATTTGTTAAAGAAAAAA
Source organism: uncultured Clostridium sp. (assembly GCF_963527835.1). GTDB lineage: Bacteria > Bacillota > Clostridia > Clostridiales > Clostridiaceae > Clostridium. The sequence continues at coordinate 33,781 of NZ_CAURTC010000039.1, forward strand.
ACATTAAAGAATTTACTGTTGAATGTGGAAGACCAGATACTATAACTTTAAATAAGTTACAAACAATGAAAGAGTATGATGTTACTAGAATAAGTATAAATCCACAAACTATGAATGATGAAACATTAAAATTAATAGGTAGAAATCATACTGTAGATGATATAAAAGAAAAGTTTAAAATGGCAAGAGAGCTTAGATTTGATGATATTAACATGGACATAATAATAGGATTGCCAGGCGAAGGTCATGAAGAATTAATAAAAACTAGAGATGAATTAATAAAGTTAAATCCTGATAGTATTACCGTTCATGGGCTTTGTTTAAAAAGAGGTTCTAGAATGTATGAAAACTTTATTCTAAAAAAGGGACTTGACATTCCGAAGCAAGAAGAGATAATAAAAATGTATGAAGAAAGTAGAAATTTAGCAAAACATCTAAATATTTCACCGTATTATATGTATAGACAAAAAAATATGATTGGAAATATGGAGAATGTAGGATATGCTAAAAAGGGCAAAGAATGTATCTACAATATAGAAATGATTGAAGAAAAGCAAACCGTAATTGCTTTAGGAGCAGATGCTGTTAGTAAAATAATTTTTCTAGATGAAGATAGAATTGAAAGATTTGCGAATCTAAAAGATATTAGAGAGTATGTTAATAGAGTAGATGAGATGATTGATAAGAAGATAAAATTATTAAATACACTATATTAGATGAGTTAATAATTTTATGTTTATATCATGAAATTTAATTTATGCTTAATTAAGGAGGAAGAATTATGGCAATGGAAATGCAAGCACCAAAGGGTACTAAAGATATGTTACCTCAAGATGCGTATAAATGGCATTATGTAGAAAATACATTTAGAGATGTAGTAAAAACTTATGGAATAAGAGAAATTAGAACACCTATGTTTGAGCATACAGAATTATTTTTAAGAGGGGTTGGAGATACTACAGATATAGTTCAAAAGGAAATGTATACTTTTAATGATAAAGGAAATAGAAGTGTAACGTTGAAACCAGAAGGAACTGCACCAGCAGTTAGAGCTTTTATTGAAAATAGATTATTTAATGAAGCTCAACCTACAAAATTATTTTACATAACACCAACTTTTAGATATGAAAATGTTCAAAAGGGAAGACTTAGACAATTTCACCAATGTGGAATTGAAATATTTGGATCTAAAGAACCTACAATGGATGTTGAAGCAATAAAAGTGGCTATGGACACTCTAAGTAAATTAGGCTTAAAGAGTTTAAGTTTACATATTAATAATTTAGGATGTCCAACTTGTAGAGCTAAATATAATGAAGCATTAAAAAAATTCTTAGAAGAAAATTATGAAAATCTTTGCGATATTTGCAAAAGTAGATTTGAAAAAAATCCTATGAGAATTTTAGATTGTAAGGAAAGAAAATGTAATGGAATCACAAAAAATGCTCCACAGATTTTAGATTATGTTTGCGAAGAATGTGAAACACATTTTAATAAAGTAAAAGAATATTTAGATATTTTAGGAATTTCTTATGTAGTAGATCAAGGCATAGTAAGAGGCCTAGATTATTATACAAAGACAATTTTTGAAATAATAAATGACGATTTCACAGTATGTGGTGGTGGAAGATATGATAAACTTGTAGAAGAACTTGGAGGCCCTGAAATGCCAGCAGTAGGTTTTGCTATAGGTGAAGAAAGAATAATAATGACTCTTGAAAATGAAGGTATTGAGATCCCTAATGAAAATATGGTTGACTTATATATCGGAGCAAGAGGAGAAGCAGAGAAAAATCATGCTTTCAAATTAGCTCATGATTTAAGAAAATTAGGAGTTAAATGTGAAATTAATCATATGGGAAGAAGCATAAAAGCAGAAATGAAATATGCTAATAAAATTGGATCTAAATTTACAACTATATTAGGTGAAGATGAATTAAAAAATAATCAAATTAACCTAAAGAGAATGGAAGACGGAGAAATATTCACTCTTTCATTAGATAATATAGAAGAAATACAAAAAATAGTTAAATAATTGCTATGTTTTGAAACTCTGATTATATTATAAGTGTCAATTAAGTATAAAATTACTTGATGTTTATAATATATTCAGTTGTTTAGAATGTAGCCTAAATATAATATTTAATGAGATTTATAACAAATATATGCACAAAAATAAATATGTGCAAAAAGATTATATACAATATATAAATTATATTTAATGTATTGTATATTGGAAAAGTGTTAGGAGGAAATGAAAATGGGTGAAGCTTTAAATGGCTTAAAGCGTACGATGATGTGCGGCGAACCTAGAGAAGAACATGTAGGTCAAAAGATTACATTAATGGGATGGGTTCAAAGAAATAGAAAACTTGGAGGTCTTGATTTTATTGATTTAAGAGATAAAACTGGTATCATGCAAGTTGTTTTTGGTGAAGAAATAAATGCTGAAGCTTTTGAAAAAGCAAAAGGTGTTAGACCAGAGTACTGTATTGCAGTAACTGGAGAAGTTGTAAAAAGAGAAAGCGTTAATGAAAACATGCCTACTGGCTTTGTTGAATTAAAATGTGAATCATTAAAGATTCTTTCTGAATCAGAAACACCACCAATATATATAAAAGAAAACTTAGATGCAGCTGAAAACATTAGATTAAAATATAGATATTTAGATTTAAGAAGACCAGATATGCATAGAATCTTTGAAATTAGAAGTAAAACTACGAAGTCTATTCGTGATTACTTAGAAAAAAATGATTTCTTAGATGTAGAAACTCCAATACTTACAAAGAGTACTCCAGAAGGAGCTAGAGATTACTTAGTCCCTTCAAGAAACTATCCTGGTATGTTTTATGCTCTTCCACAATCACCACAAATATTTAAACAATTATTAATGGTGTCTGGATTCGATAAATATTATCAAATAGTTAAATGTTTTAGAGATGAAGATTTAAGAGCTAATAGACAACCAGAATTTACTCAAGTAGATATGGAATTAAGCTTTGTAGAGCAAGAAGATATAATGGCATTAAATGAAGGCTTAATAGCTCACGTATTTAAAGAAGTAGCTGGAGTAGATGTTAAACTTCCAATTAAGAGAATGACATTTAAAGATGCTATGGAAAAATACGGTTCAGATAAACCAGACTT
>NZ_CAURTC010000040.1:0-33748 GCF_963527835.1 uncultured Clostridium sp.
CTCATTTTAGTATTCCTAAGTTCAATTACTCAGTCCACTTTGCTTATGCATATATAAACACCTCATTAAAACATAGCTAAATGATAAAAAACATAAGGGGGAGAAAAAATGAGAAGAAGTAGTGGAATCATAATGCATATTGCATCTTTGCCAGGGGAATTTGGAATAGGAACATTTGGGAAAGAGGCATATAAGTTTGCAGATTTTTTGAAAGAATCACATCAAAAATATTGGCAAATACTTCCTATAGGACCGACTAGTTATGGAGATTCACCATATCAATCTTTTTCAGCATTTGCAGGAAATCCTTATTTTATAGATTTTAACTTATTGAAAAAAGACGGATTATTAAAAAGCAAAGATTATTTAAATTTGAACTTTGGAAAAGATAAAGAAGATATTGATTATGGATTAATATTTGTAGAAAAAATGAAGGTTCTAAGAAAAGCATATGAGAGGTTTAAACTTAATTTACCAACAGATTTAAAAGAATTTGAAGAAGAAAATCAGTGGTTAGATGATTATTCTTTATATATGGCACTTAAATCAAAATTTGAATTAAAGAGTTGGCAAAAATGGGATATAGATATCAAACTTAGAAAAAAAGAAGTATTAGATAAATATAGAGAAGAATTAAAAGATGAAATAAATTATTGGAAGTTTATACAATATAAATTTTTTGAACAATGGAGTAATTTAAAGGAATATGTAAATGATTTAGGAATTGAAATAATAGGAGATATTCCAATATATGTAGCTGAAGATAGTGCAGATATATGGGCAAATCCAAAGGCATTTTTATTAGATAAAGAAACATTAGTACCATTAAAAGTTTCAGGATGTCCTCCAGACAATTTTGCTGTAACAGGTCAATTATGGGGAAATCCAATTTATAATTGGGACTATATTGATAAGACTAATTATAAATGGTGGATAGAGAGAATGAAACAAAGTTCAAAATTATATGATGTTATAAGAATAGATCATTTTAGAGGATTTGAATCTTATTGGTCAATACCTTATGGGGATCCTACAGCGGAAAATGGAGAATGGGTAAAGGGTCCAGGGATGAAGTTATTCAATGCAATAAAGAAAGAGCTTGGAGATATAAAGATTATAGCAGAAGACTTAGGATTTTTAACTGATGAAGTTGTAAAATTTAGAGAAGAATCAGGATTTCCTGGAATGAGAATTCTTCAATTTGCATTCTCAGGAGATGCTAAAAATAGAGATTTACCTCATAACTATGAAGAAAATTGTATAGCTTATACAGGCACTCATGATAATAATACATTTAGAGGATGGCTTGAGAAAACAGGAACTGAAGAAGAAATTGAATATGCAATTAAATATCTGGGATTAAATAAAGAAGAAGGATATAATTGGGGATTTATAAGAGGTGTATGGGGCAGTAAAGCTTATTTATCAATAGCATTACTACAAGATTTCTTGAATTTAGGAAATGAAACTAGAATCAATGTTCCTTCAACACTCGGAGAAAACTGGCGTTGGAGAGTTAAAAAAGATGTATTTACAGATGAATTAGCAGAAAAAATTCATAAGATAACGAAAATGTATGGAAGGTGCGAAGAATAATGAATAGAGAAAATATAAAACAAGGGATCAATAGATATTTAAAAGTAAAATATGGAATAAGATTAGAAGAGGCTAAAGAATATCAAATCTTTAATGCTCTTTCATTAGCTATATTAGAAGAAATAGTAGATGATTGGAATAATACAACTAAAGCTTATAATGAAAAAAGAAGTGCAAATTATTTTTCAGCAGAATATTTAATGGGAAGAGCACTTGGAAACAACTTAATAAATTTAGGTTTATATGATGAAGTGAAAGATGTATTAAAAGAATTAAATATAGATATTAACAAAGTAGAAGAAATAGAAGAAGATGCTGGTCTTGGAAATGGTGGACTTGGTAGACTTGCAGCATGTTTTATGGAATCAGCAGCAACAATAGATATGCCTCTAAATGGTTATGGAATTAGATATAATAATGGTTTATTCAAACAAAATATAAATGAAGGATTTCAAACTGAAAGTGAAGACAGTTGGTTAAAATACGGAGATCCTTGGAGCATAAGAAAAGATAACGAAGCTCAAGTTGTAGAATTTGAAGATATGAAAGTTAAGGCTATACCATATGATACACCAATCATAGGTTATAATACTAAAAATATAAATACATTAAGATTATGGAAATGTGAACCGATAAAGGAATTTGATTTTTACTTATTCAATGAACAAAAATATGATGAATCAGTAGAATTAAAAAATAGAGCAGAAGATATATCTAGAGTGTTATATCCAAATGACTCAAATGATGAAGGAAAAATATTAAGAGTACGTCAACAATATTTCTTAGTAAGTGCTTCATTAAAGGATATTATTAGAAAACACATAGAAAAATTCGGTACCGATTTCGAAAAGATAAGTGAATATAATTTCGTTCAATTAAACGATACTCATCCAACACTTGCAATACCTGAATTTATAAGAATATTAGTTGATGAAGAAGGAATTAACTTTAATAAGGCACTAGGATATGCTAAGAAATTCTTTGGATATACAAATCATACTATATTAGCAGAAGCATTAGAAAAATGGGATGTTGAATTAATAGAAAAATTATTCCCTAGAATATTAGAAATTACTGAAAAAATTGATAAGGAATTAATAAAAGAATTAAAAGCTAAGAAATATACAGAAAAAGAAATTAAAAAACTTAGAATTATTGGTGATGATCAAATGAGAATGGCTAATTTAGCTATATTTGTATCAAAAGCAGTAAATGGAGTTGCTCAGTTGCATACTGATATATTAAAGGATAAGGAATTAAATGATTGGTATAAATTATATCCAGAGAAATTCCAAAATAAAACAAATGGAATTACTCCAAGAAGATGGTTAAGATTATGTAATCAAGAATTATCAGAATTTATAACTAAGTTATTAGGAACTGAAGATTGGGTTAAAAACTTAGATTTATTAAAAGACTTAAAGAAGTTTGAAAATGATGATAAAGTTTTAGAAGAACTTATGAATATAAAGCTTGAAAAGAAAAAGCAATTAGCAGAATATATTAAAGATGAAGAAGGAATAGAATTAGATCCAAATTCAATATTTGATATTCAAATTAAGAGATTACATGAATACAAGAGACAATTATTAAATGCAATGTATATCCTTGATTTATACTATAGAATAAAAGAAAATCCATCTTTAGATATACCAAAAGTAAGCTTTATATTTGGCGCTAAAGCTTTCCCAGGATATGTTAGAGCTAAAGCAATAGTTAAATTTATAAATGAAATAGCAGAACTTGTAAACAATGATAAAGATGTAAATGGAAAAATAAAAGTAGTATTTGTTCATAATTACAGAGTTTCATATGCAGAAAGATTATTCCCAGCAGCAGATTTATCTAAACAAATTTCTACAGCTGGAAAAGAAGCATCAGGAACAGGAAACATGAAGTTCATGTTAAATGCTACTCCTACATTTGGAACTTATGATGGAGCTAATATAGAAATAGTTCAAGAATCAGGAGAAGAGAATAATTACATCTTTGGATTAAAAGTTGAAGATATAGATGATCTTAAAGAAGAATATAATCCTATGACTTATTATAAGAAAAATAAGAGTATTAAGAACGTATTAGATACTCTTATCGATGGAACTTTTGATGATGGCAATACTGAAGATTTTGAAGATTTATATAATTCATTATTAGAAGAAGGAGATCAATATTATCTTCTAGCAGATTTTGAGAGCTTTAAAGAAGCTCAAGATAAAGTATTTAAAGATTACAAGGACACTAAAAAGTGGGCTAAAAAATGTTTTGCTAATCTTTATAGTGCAGGAATATTCTCAAGTGACAGAACTATAAAACAATATTGTGATGAAATTTGGGATATAAAAGAGACTCCTATAAAATAAATGCCTATGTTCGAGTAAAATGTTTATATATGCATAAGTAAATCGGACTGAGTAAATGCCATTTTACCTATTGCATATATAAACACATATTTGAAACATAGCAAAATAAATATAAATAAGGCTGTATAGAATAATTTTTGTTACAAGCCAATGAAAAGAGGATTCATTAATTTGAGTCCTCTTTTTATTTTAGGAAATTATATTGTTAAAAAACTTGTGGATAACTCAAATTATAAATTAGATAAAGTTTAAGAAATGGTACATAAAGAATAAAAAATAATATCAACATAAAAATCTTAACACAATCTTAATTCTAAACAAGTAAACTCTAACACCACTATAATTTTTTCCATGATAAACTTGTCCTATCAAAACTAAGGGGGAAATAAAAATGCATATAGTCGTGGGGATTATAGGAATAATTTCATTTATATATTTTATTTATTTAACAAATATTTTATTAAGAGGTGACAAATAATGATGAACTTAGTATTACAATATGGATTGTATATTTTGATATTAGTAGTATTAGCAATTCCATTAGGGAATTATATAGGTAAGATTATGAATGGAGAAAAAGTATTTTTATCTAAGATATTAACACCGTGTGAAAATTTTATTTATAAAATGCTTCATATTGACAAAGATGAGGACATGAGTTGGAAAAAATATTCTCTCTCTGTTTTAGTATTTTCTCTTATTAGTTTAATAGTATTATTTCTAATACATGTTTGCCAAGGATTTTTACCATTAAATCCAGAAAAGATTTCAGGTACAAGCTGGGATTTAGCATTTAATAATGCAGTAAGTTTTGTAACTAATACTAATTGGCAATCATATTCAGGTGAAAATACATTAAGTTATTTTACGCAAATGATAGGATTAACTGTGCAAAATTTTGTCTCAGCAGCAGTTGGTATTTCAGTATTATTTGCACTAATTAGAGGATTTATTAGAGTTAAGCAAAAAGGATTAGGAAACTTTTGGACAGATATTACTAGAACTGTACTTTATATATTAATTCCTCTTTCAATAGTAGTATCCTTAGCATTAGTATCTCAAGGCGTTGTACAAAATTTTAAACAATATGAAACAGTGTCTTTATTAGAGCCTATTACACTTGAAGATGGAACCGTAGTAACAGAAGAAGTTGTTCCTCTTGGACCAGCAGCAAGCCAAATAGCAATAAAACAACTTGGCACAAATGGTGGAGGTTTTATGGGGACTAATTCAGCTCACCCAATTGAAAATCCAACTATAATATCCAATTTATTTGAAATGATTTCATTACTATTAATTCCAGTAGCATTATGTTTTACTTTTGGTAGAAACGTAAAAGATAAAAGACAAGGAATAGCTATATTTTTAGCAATGGGTATAATGCTAGTTGTAGCTATGGGGATTGTTGGAATAAGTGAACAAGTTGCTACACCACAAATGGCATTGAATGGACAAGTTGATTTGTCAACGATTGATCAACCCGGTGGTAATATGGAAGGGAAGGAAGCAAGGTTTGGTATTGCAACATCTTCAACGTGGGCAACATTTACTACAGCAGCTTCTAATGGCTCAGTAAACTCAATGCATGATAGTTATACACCAATTGGTGGGATGATTCCAATGTTATTAATACAACTTGGTGAAGTTGTATTTGGAGGTGTTGGTTGTGGTCTTTATGGAATGTTAGGATTTGCAATACTTACTGTATTTATGGCAGGACTTATGGTAGGGAGAACACCTGAATATTTAGGAAAAAAAATAGAGCCTTTTGAAATGAAAATGGCAGTTTTAGTATGCTTAGCAACACCAATAGCTATTTTAATTGGTAGTGGTATTGCAAGTATATTACCTGAGACTGTTAACAGTCTGAATAATTCAGGAGCACATGGTCTTTCAGAAGTATTATATGCTTACTCTTCTGCTGGTGGTAATAATGGCTCAGCATTTGCAGGTTTTGCAGCAAATACACCATTTTTAAATGTTAGTATTGGTTTAATTATGCTATTTGTACGTTTTGTTCCTATGATGGCTACTTTAGCAATAGCAGGCAGTATGGTTAAAAAGAAAAAGGTGGCAGAAAGTGTGGGTACATTATCTACACATAATGCCATGTTTATAGGTCTTCTAATTTTTGTTGTATTGCTTATTGGTGCATTAAGTTTCTTTCCAGCATTGGCGCTTGGACCGATTGCTGAATTCTTTCAAATGTTAGGTTAAATGGGGTGGCACAATATGAATGAAAATAAAAATAAAGGTAATTTTGCAAATAAAAAAATGATTAAAAGAGCTGTTAAAGATTCTTTTATAAAACTTTCTCCAAAAACTCAGATTGAAAATCCAGTTATGTTTCTAGTATATATTTCATCTATACTAACAACTATATTATATGTAGTTTCACTAGTTGGAATTAGAGATTCAAAACCTAGCTTTATATTAGGGATTACTGTAATTCTTTGGCTTACTGTGTTGTTTGCCAATTTTGCAGAAGCAATAGCAGAAGGTCGTGGTAAAGCACAGGCTGATTCTTTACGTGCAGCTAAGAAAGATGTAGAAGCGCATAAAATCGCTTCTTTAGAAAGGAAAGATGAAATAACTAAAGTTTCATCAGCACTACTTAAAAAGGGGGATTTTGTAATTGTTATTGCAGGAGAGCAAATTCCAGCAGATGGAGAAGTAATTGAAGGAGCCGCTTCTGTTGATGAAAGTGCGATAACAGGAGAATCAGCCCCTGTTATTAGAGAAAGTGGTGGAGATAGAAGTGCTGTAACTAGGGGTACAACAGTTATTTCAGATTGGCTAGTTATTGAAGTTACAAGTGAGGCAGGGGAAAGTTTCCTTGATAAAATGATTGCAATGGTTGAAGGAGCAGCACGTAAAAAGACTCCTAATGAAATTGCATTACAAATTTTATTAGTAGCATTAACTATTATATTTTTATTAGTTACTGTTTCATTATATTCCTATTCAGTTTTTTCAGCTAATCAAGCAGGAGTAGTAAATCCTACTTCTGTGACATCATTAGTGGCACTTTTGGTATGTCTTGCACCAACAACTATAGGTGCATTACTTTCAGCTATTGGTATTGCTGGTATGAGTCGTTTAAATCAAGCTAATGTTTTAGCAATGAGTGGACGTGCTATTGAAGCAGCAGGAGATGTTGATATTTTGATGTTAGATAAAACAGGTACAATCACTTTAGGTAATCGTCAAGCTTGTGAGTTTATACCTGTAAATGGAATTGGTGAGAAAGAATTAGCAGATGCTGCACAACTTTCATCTTTAGCAGATGAAACTCCAGAAGGTCGTAGTATAGTAGTATTAGCTAAAGAGAAGTTTGGAATTAGAGGAAGAAATATAAGTGAAGCTAATATAGAATTTATTCAATTTACAGCGAAAACTCGAATGAGTGGTGTTAATTTTAAAAATAGTGAAATTCGTAAAGGTGCAGCAGAAGCAATTAAAGAATATGTAATTTCAAAAGGTGGATATTATAGTAAAGAATGTGATGATGCAGTAACTAAAATATCTAATAAAGGAGGAACCCCTCTTGTTGTATCTAAAGATGATAGAATTCTTGGGGTAATTCACTTAAAGGATATTATTAAACAAGGTGTGCAAGAAAAATTTTCAGATTTGAGAAAAATGGGTATTAAAACAATTATGATAACTGGAGATAATCCATTAACAGCAGCAGCTATTGCAGCAGAGGCAGGTGTTGATGACTTTTTAGCAGAAGCTACTCCAGAGGGAAAGTTACAAATGATTCGTGATTTTCAAGCAAAGGGACATCTTGTTGCAATGACAGGTGATGGAACTAATGATGCTCCAGCCCTTGCACAAGCAGATGTAGCAGTTGCAATGAATACAGGAACGCAAGCTGCAAAAGAAGCAGGGAATATGGTTGATTTAGATTCATCTCCAACAAAATTAATTGATATTGTTAGAATTGGAAAACAACTTTTAATGACACGAGGTAGTTTAACAACATTTAGTATAGCAAATGATCTTGCTAAGTATTTTGCAATAATTCCAGCGCTATTTATTAGTTTATATCCAGGGCTATCTGCAATAAATATTATGAATTTACACAGTGCAGAAAGTGCAATATTTTCAGCAATAATATATAACGCATTAATTATTGTAGCATTAATCCCATTGGCACTTAAAGGTGTAAAATATCGTGAAGTTTCAGCAGGAAAATTACTATCAAGGAATCTTTTGATTTATGGCTTGGGAGGTATGGCAGTACCATTTATAGCTATAAAGATAATTGACCTTTTAATTACTGCAATTGGTCTTGTATAAAGAAAGGATGATTAACAATGAAGGAGTTTAAATCAGTATTTCCAAAAGCTTTAATAATATTAATAATATTTACTATTTTGTGTGGAGGCATATATACAGTAGTTATAACAGGAATTTCACAAATAGTATTTCCTAGACAAGCTAATGGAAGTATTATAGAAGTAAATGGTAAAAAATATGGTAGTGTACTGTTAGCACAACAATATAGTGATGAAAAACATCTTTGGGGAAGAATTATGAATATTGATACAGATACGTTTGTAGATGATAATGGAAATAAATTAGCATATTCAGGACCATCTAATTTGAGTCCAGCTAGCAAAGAATATGAAGCCCTTATACAAGAAAGAGTTGATATGATAAAAGAAAATCATCCAGAACAAGATGGAAAAGCAATTCCAGTAGATTTAGTTACTTGTTCAGGGAGTGGTTTAGATCCTCATATTTCAGTTGCAGCGGCTAAATATCAAACGTATCGTATTGCTAGAAATAACAATATATCAATTAAGGATGTAGAAAAAATTATTGATAAGTATACTTCTGGAAAACTTTTAGGTATGCTTGGAGAAAAAACTGTAAATGTATTAGAAGTTAATCTTGCTATTGATGGAATTCTAAAATAGATATTTAGAGGATTTATATTATGTAAAAACAGTAAAAATAACTTTTTATTAAGAGAAAATAAAATATTAACACGATCTTTATACTATAGTTCAAATAATTATAAAATATTTATTTTAGCTATAGTATAATTTATTTATAAATAAATTATATCTGAGGTGAAATATATGACTCATGAACGTCCAGAGCCTGATGAGATTTTAAAGAAAATATCCTCTAATGAAAATAACAAACAAGGAAAGTTAAAGATATTTTTTGGATATGCAGCTGGTGTAGGTAAAACCTATGCAATGCTTGAAGCAGCTCATATAGCTAAAAATTCAGGTATTGATGTAGTAGCAGGATATATAGAACCTCATACTAGAGCAGAAACCCTTGAACTTTTAGGTGGGTTAGAGATGCTACCAAATTTAAACGTGAAATATAAAGGAATAACTTTAAATGAATTTGACCTTGATGCTGCAATTAAGCGAAAACCTGAGCTGATTTTAGTAGATGAATTGGCACATAGCAATGCTTATGGATGTAGGCATATGAAAAGATATCAAGATATACAAGAATTATTAAACAATGGAATAGATGTGTATACAACTATCAATGTGCAACATATAGAAAGTTTAAATGATATTGTAGCATCTATAACAGGAATAGCTGTAAGAGAGAGAATACCAGATAGTATATTTGACAATGCTAATCAAGTTGAATTAGTCGATATTGAGCCAGACGATTTAATTGCACGATTAAATCAAGGGAAGATATATAAAACCACTCAGGCTAAGAGAGCATTAATTAACTTTTTTACAAAAGAAAAATTAGTTGCATTAAGAGAAATAGCGCTTAGGCGTACAGCTGATGCAGTTAATAAAAAAATTGAGGATAATAGAGAAGAAACTAAAAATACGTATTATACAGAAGAACACATTTTGATTTGCTTATCAAGCTCTCCAAGTAATTCAAAGGTAATTAGAACAGCAGCAAGAATGGCATTTGCATTTCATGGATTATTTACAGCATTATTTGTAGAAACCTCTAATAGTAAAGAGATTAATATAGAAAATAAAAAAATATTAGAAAAAAATTTAAAATTAGCTGAACAATTAGGTGCTAAAATTGCTACTGTTTATGGCGATGATGTAGCGAGTCAAATTTCACAGTATTCTAAAATAAGTGGTGTTTCTAAAATTGTTATTGGAAGATCAAATAATAAAAGAAAGTGGTTTAATAGTAAAAAAACTTTAGTAGATAAATTAACAGAATTTGCACCAAACATAGATATCTATATTATTCCAGATAATTTAAAGGCATATAAGAGAAATCCTAAGGAAAAATTTACTATTATTCCTCAATTTACTGTAATGGATATAATTAAAACAACGGTAATATTGTCAGTTATAACAGTGATTGGACTACTTTTTTATAACTTAGGATATAGTGAAGCTAATATTATAAATATGTATATATTAGGAGTGTTACTCACATCTATTACAACTACAGGTAAAAGCTGCGGAATATTAATGTCAGTGTTGGGAGTATTAGTATTTAATTTTTTATTTACATATCCAAGATTTACGTTGCAAGCTTATGATAAGAGTAGTTATCCTATTACATTTTTAGTTATGTTCATATCATCAATAATATCAAGTAAATTAGCCACTAGAGTAAAGATAGAAGCAAAACAAGCTGCTGAAAAATCTTATAGAACTGAAGTGTTATTAGAGACAAGTCAAAAATTACAGATGGCTAAAAGTAAAGAAGAAATTTTTAATCAGATAGTAGCTCAAATAGAAAAGTTATTAGATAAAACAGTGATATTATATCCAGAAGATAATGATATACTCTTAGAACCAATAATTTTCAAAAAAAAGAGGACAAGTGATATAAGTGAATTTATTACTGAAGATGAACAAGCTGTAGCCCAATGGGTATTTAAGAATAAAAAACATGCAGGGGCAACAACCAATACTTTACCAGGATCAAAATGCCTTTATTTAGCCATACGAAATCACGAAAAATCATTTGCAGTAGTAGCAATTCCATTTGATAGAAATGAAACTTTGGATTCTTTTAAAAAGAATCTGCTAATTGCAATTTTGGCTGAAAGTGCCTTATCTTTAGAAAAAGAATATATAAATGAAACTAAAAATAAGATTTATATGAAAGCAGAGCAAGAAAAATTAAGATCTAATTTACTACGAGCTATTTCACATGATTTACGTACACCTCTTACAAGTATGTCAGGAAATGCTGGAATTTTAATGGGAAACTCTAAAATATTAAATGAAGATAAAAAACAGAGATTATATACAGATATTTATGATGATTCTATGTGGCTTATTAATTTGGTAGAAAATTTATTGTCTGTAACTCGTATTGAGAATGGTACAATGAATATAAAATTACAACCAGAACTAATAGATGAAGTTATACAAGAAGCACTTAAACATATTAATAGAGAAAGCTTTGAGTATAATATTGAAATTGAAGTTGAAGACGAATTATTAATGGGCAAAATGGATTCTGGATTAATTATTCAAGTAATAATAAATATTGTAAATAACGCTATAAAATATACGCCTAAAGGTTCTAATATCAAAATTATTGGGAAAAAGAAAAGGGATATGGTTTTAATTGAAATATGTGATAATGGAAATGGAATTGATGATTCAATGAAAGAAAAATTATTTGATATGTTTTTTACATTAAATAATAATCGTGGAGATGGAAGAAGGGGATTTGGACTTGGACTATCTTTATGTAAGTCCATAATAAATGCTCATGGCGGAGAAATTTATGTAAGAAATAATGAACCTAATGGAACTGTATTTGCTTTTACGTTACAATGTGAGGAGGTTGTGTATAGTGAATAAACCACAAATTTTAGTTGTAGAAGATGATAAAGCTGTTAGAAATTTAATTACTATAACATTAGAAACTCAAAATTATAAATATCATGTTGCTGAAAAAGGTGAAACTGCAATTAGAGAAGCTATTTCCTATGTACCAGATATTATTATATTAGATTTGGGTTTACCAGATATGGATGGGTTAGAAATTATAAAGAAAATACGTACATGGTCAAATGTTCCAATTATAGTAGTTAGTGCACGTAGCGAAGATAGAGATAAAATTGAAGCTCTTGATTGTGGGGCTGATGATTATTTAACTAAGCCCTTTAGTGTTGAAGAATTGCTAGCAAGACTACGTGTTAGTTTAAGAAGAATTAATTATGTTAATGGTGGACAAGGAGAAAACAATAATTTATTTGTTAATGGAGAGTTGAAGATTGATTATGCAGCAAGGTGTTTATTTATTAAGGATAAAGAGGTTCATTTAACCCCTATTGAATATAGATTAGTATGTCTTTTAGCTAAAAATGTAGGAAGAGTACTTACTCATAATTTTATATTAAAAGAAGTATGGGGAAATACATTACCTAATGATACACCATCATTACGTGTTTTTATGGCAACGCTAAGAAAAAAAATAGAAGAAAAACCTTCAAAACCTAAATATATTCAAACTCATATAGGTATAGGATATAGGATGTTAAGAATTACAGAGGATTAAGGAATATATATTTTAAAAATAAAAAGCTTAGTATAAGTACTAATGATGTTAGGTTAACATTAACATGAGATGTATTTAAATCGAAAATCCAATTCCACTTATTACTTGAACATGTGATTAACATGATATATATTTAAATAAAAAATACAAACAATAAAATAAATGGATATATAATTAAATTAATAGGCTATGTTTTAAATGGATATTGATATATGCAATAAGTGAAGTGGCATTGTAATTGGACTCTAACAATATTTGTGTTAGTATACTTAAGTCTCACTACTCAGTCCACTTTGCTTATGCATGTATCAACACGGTACTAAAAAAATATAATTATTTTCTATTAAATATTGCTGTAAGCCATTCATTTGTTTGAATCTTATCTTCTATTACATAGCCTTTAGCTTCAACCTTTTCTTTAACAGAATCAAAGCTCCACTCAACTAATCCTGAAACTAAAAGTTTACCATTTTCTTTTATATGATCATTTATATAATCCATAAACATTTCAGTTTCTTCTCCACCTATATTTATGTATATCCAATCAAATTTACCTTCGATAACAACTTCATTGCTTAAAGCATCACCAACAAATGTTTCGATATTAGTAATTCCATTTAAAGAAGAGTTAAATTCTATTTCTTCATGTACATCTCTAATATCTAAAGCACAGATTCTTTTAGCATTTTTAACGCTTGTAGCTAATGAAAGTATACCAGAACCAGTTCCTATGTCCAACACATCTAATCCACTGAAATCTTGTGATAAGATATATCTTAATATATCTTGAGTAGTTTCATGCATTCCAGTTCCAAAAGCACCTTGAGATATGAAATTTATTTTTTGTTTTTCAGGAAAATCTTCTTCAGGAGAAGCTATTACCCAAGTATCATCTATATGTATAGCAGGAAAATATGTTTCTTCATAAGTATAATTTTCTTCAACTGTATTATCCGGTATTAATTCAAGAATAGAATTAACTTTGCTTGTAAAGTTATCAAGATCATTTTCTTCACCATCAAAGGCTACTTTAAAATCAATAATAACATCGTCTTTTTCTATATAGCCATATCCAAATTCATCTGTAGTTATTTCTAATGGACTTTCGTAAAATACATTAAAAATATCATTGAATTGTAGTTTTTCAATAGAATTATCTACATTTTGAAATGGTATTTTGTAAGTAATAATAAACATAAAAAATCTCCTTGTATTTGAATTTGTAAATTTTTATTCTTAGATAAAGTTTAACATTAAGGTATACTTGATACAATACGGAAATTTAAAGTAAGGATAGTTTTAAATAAAGTATCTTATGATATAATAAAAATTAATTGAAATATAGAGAGGGGTCTTATTTTTTATGAAACAAATAGTAGTACTTGATGGAAGAACTTTAGGGAATGTAGATTTTTCAAAACTTAATGAATTTGGTAATGTAACATATTATGATTTAACTTCAAGTAATGAAGTTGAAGAAAGAATAAAGAATGCTAATATAGTATTAACTAATAAAGTTGTATTAAATGAAAATAATTTAAAGAAGGCTAAAAATTTGGAATTGATCTGTGAAATGGCAACTGGATTTAATAATATAGACATAAAGTATGCTAAAGAAAATAATATAGCAGTAACTAATGTAGCTGGATATTCTACAAATGCAGTAGCACAACATACTTTTGCTATGGCACTTAATTTATATGATAAGATTTCATATTTTGATAATTATGTTAAGTCTAAAGAATATTCAAGATCTAATATCTTTACCAATGTAGATGAAGTTTATAAAGATATTGATGGTAAGGTATGGGGAATAATTGGACTTGGAGCTATTGGAAAAAGAGTTGCTAAAATTGCAGATGCATTTGGATGCAAAGTGGTTTACTATTCAACTTCAGGAAAAAACTCAAATTCAGAATATGATAGAGTATCTTTTGAGGAGTTATTAGAGAAAGCTGATGTAATATCTATACATGCTCCATTAAATGAAAATACAAAAGGGCTAATGAATTATGAAGCATTTAAAAAGATGAAAGAAGACAGCATACTAATTAATATGGGAAGAGGTCCAATAGTAGTGGATGCAGATTTAGCAAAAGCTATTGATGAAAACTTAATAGGTGGTGCAGGCTTAGATGTATTTGAAATAGAGCCAATTCCAGAAAGTAATCCATTACTAAATGTTAAAAATAAAGAAAAATTAGTTTTAAGTCCACATATAGCATGGGCAAGTGAAGAAGCAAGAAATAGATTATTTACTGATTTATTAGAAAATATAAGAGTGTATAATAAAGGTGAAAAGAGAAATAGAGTAGAGTGTTAAAAAATAAAAGTATAAATTCCAAGTTATGATCTATTTAAAATGGTGTTAATATATGCAATATGTAAAGTGGCATTGTAATTGAACTTTGAGAATTCTTAATGAGTATTGTCACATTTACTGCTTGTCTCAATTTTATATTGGGAACAAGCTAAAATGGGATTATACTCATTTTAGAATTCCTAAGTTCAATTACTCAGTCCACTTTATTTATGCATATATTAACACTTGGCTATTATAGAACTACATGTTCCATTATAGCTCCTAATACACCGTAATCTTCATTGCTTTCTGCTATGTATTTTGCATGTTGTTTCATGTCTTCTGGAGCATTCTTCATAACAAAGCTATATTCAGCTTCATTTAGCATTTCTATGTCATTATAATAATCTCCAAATGCCATTGTTTCTTCCTTTGAGATGTTATCAGTTTCCATTATTTTTCTTAAAGCAGTACCTTTGTTTACTGTCTTGTTCATTATATCAAGCCATAGTTCACCAGCTACAACTACATTTAAGTCATTTCCGAATAATAGGCTTATAACTGGATTTGAATTTTTTATTGCATGATCTAAATCACATAAAGTTACTTTAATTATGTCAGCCTCAACTTTAGAAATATCCTCAACAACTTCATATTTTACATAATATTTTTGTATTTCTTTTAAGTATTCTTCAGAACAATTTTCTAAATAAGCACATTCTGCTCCGCATAATACTATAGTTGTATTTTCTATTTTTCTAGCTGTTTTTATTATATCTTGTACTACATTTTTATCCATAACATCTTTAAAGATTAGCTCATTATTATCATATACTAGTGCTCCGTTATCAGTAATATATGATAATTTTTTAGCTATAGGACCAAAGTTCGTTTGTAATGTAGCATATGGTCTTCCACTAGCTATAACTAATTTAACATCTTTTTCTGTTATTAAATCTAAAACTTCTGTGAAGCTTTCTGGTAAATGTCCTTTTCCATCTAATAAAGTTCCATCCATATCTGTTGCGATCAATTTTATCATAAAGTCCTCCTCAAAGTGCTTGTACTTTTAATTTAATTAGTTACATCATATCATAAATGTTAATACCTTTAAAGAATTCAGCGTATAACATAATTTGTGATAAAATATTTAATATGTAAATTTAAAAAAAGTTTAATTTACATTTTAAAGTTAATATAGTTATTGGAAGTAAAGAAAACTATAAATAAGTAGTTTTACTTTGCAAAAAATATGGAGCTAAATTGGTTATAAATAGTGATGCACATTTTTGTACTAAAATATGTGAATTTATAAGTGCAATTGAATTACTTAAAGAAGTGGATTTTCCAGACGAATTTATAATTAATAGTAAACCAGAAGATTTGTTATTAAGATTAAATAAAAAAGAAAATTATAAGATTTAGAAATATAAAATGAATAGTTTTAGAAGAGTATAATATATACTTTGCTAAAACTATTCATTTATCTTAATACATAAAAAATTACTTCTTTTATTTTTAGCAACTGTATAAAGAACTATTACAGTTGCTAAAAGTGTTATAGTTCTTTATACAGTTGCTAAAAGTGTTATAAAAATTGCTATTTCTATAAAGATAAATTTTTTATTATGTTTTATAAAATTTTAAGTAATTATATTAACTCTAAATATCATGTTGCTAATTATGTTTTTATTTTAATGCTACTGTAAAATAAATTGATTATTATACAACTACATGTTCCATTATAGCTCCTAATACACCATAATCTTCATTGCTTTCAGCTATGTATTTTGAATGTTGCTTCATATCTTCCGGAGCATTTTTCATAACAAAGCTGTATTCTGCTTCATTTAACATTTCTATATCGTTATAATAATTTCCAAATGCCATAGTTTCTTCTTTTATAATATTATCATTTTCCATTATTTTTCTTAATGCAGTACCCTTATTTACTGTTTTATTAGTTATATCAAGCCAAAACTTATCTGTAATAACTACGTTGAAATTATTTCCAAATAGTGGTTCTATAACTGGATTTGAATTTTTTATTGCATGATCTAAGTCACATAAAGTTACTTTGATTATATCATCTTCAACTTTAGAAATATCATCAACAACTTCATATCTTACATAGAACCTATGTATTTGTTTTAAATATTCATCAGAAAAATTTTCTAAATAAGCACATTCTACACCACATAATACTATTGCAATATTTTTTATCTTTCTAGCTTCTTTTATTATATCTTGTATTACATTTTTATCCATGACATCTTTAAAAATTAGCTCATTATTATGATATACTAGAGCTCCATTATCAGTAATATATGATAATCTATTAGCTACAGGACCAAAGTTTGTTTGTAAAGTAGGGTAAGGTCTTCCACTTGCTATAACAAATTTTACATCTTTTTTTGTTATTAGATCTAAAACTTCTGTAAAGCTTTCTGGTAAATGTCCATTTTCATCTAATAAAGTCCCATCCATATCTGTTGCAATTAATTTTATCATAAAAAGTCCTCCTTAAAAGTGATTGTATATATTAATTTAATTTGAGCATATTATATCATAAATAAAACTATTATAACATAAATAAAACTATTATAGGATAATTTGGAATAAAGAATAAAGTATTCTATATGTAAATTTTAAAAAAGTTTAATTTATATTTTAATTATGATAGTATGATAGTTGAAATATAAATTAAACACATAGATGAAAAGAGGGATTTTGATGAAATATGCATTAGATGTACATACTCATACATTGGTTAGTGGTCATGCGTATTCTACTTTAATGGAGAATGCTAAAGTTGCTTCAGAAAAAGGAATAAAGGTTTTAGGTACAACGGAACATGGAATAACAATGCCAAATTCACCTCACATTTGGTATTTTCATAACTATAAAGTATTACCAAGAGAAATGTATGGAGTTACTATGCTTTATGGCGTAGAGGCAAACATAAGTGATTATGAAGGTAATTTAGATATGGATGAATATACTTTAAATAAAGTTGATATTGTTATTGGAAGTATACATCCACAGCCAGGAGTTTATACAGTGGGCACTAAAGAGGAAAATACAAATGCTTTTATGAATGCAATTAAAAATGGAAAAATAGATATAATGGGTCATATTGGTAATCCACAAGTGCCAATAGATTTTGAAAAGGTAGTAAAATGTGCTTTTGAAAATGATGTTTTAGTTGAAATAAATAATAGCTCTTTTACAACTTCAAGAATTGGAAGTGAAGAAAATTGCAAGGAAGTAGCTTTACTTTGTAAGAAATATAGAGCTAAATTAGTTATAAATAGTGACGCACATTTTTGTACTAAAATAGGTGAATTTACAAGTGCAATTGAATTACTTAAAGAAATAGATTTTCCTGATGAACTTATAATTAATAGTAAACCAGAAGATTTATTATTAAAATTGAAGAAAAAAGGAAAATTAGGTGATTTAGAAATATAAATTGAATGTATGTTTTAGTAAAGTGTTGATATATACCATTTTGCCTATTGTATATATCAACATATATTTAAAACATAATTTAAATATATTAATTCGTATAATTTAGGGAAAAGGTGAAGATTATATGGAAATTTTGAGAATTAATGAGAGTGACATAGAAGAATGTGCAAAGATATTTGTAGAAGCTTTTAATGAAGAACCATGGAATGATAAGTGGACAGTAGAAGGGGCATACAGAAGATTACACGATATATATAGATCTCCGCATTTTGTTGGAATTAAATATATTGAAGATAATAAAATTTATGGAGCACTTTTTGGAAACTGTGAAGAGTGGTTTGAAGGTAGACAATTTAATATAAAAGAAGTATTTGTTTCAAAGAAGATTCAAGGAAAAAATATTGGAAGTAAATTAATTAATAGTGCTGAAAGTGAAGTAAAGAAATTAGATGTAGACTTTATGTATTTATCAACTCAAAACAATGATTTAAAAAACTTTTATTTAAAGCACAACTTTGAAGAAGCTAAATCTTTATGCATAATGTCAAAAAAAATTTAAAATTAAAGTTAAAATTTATTATAAGGTAGAGAAATACTTAAATTAGCATTTTTCTATCTTATTTTACAATTCATAATTTAAGAGATGTTTTAGAAAATTTTATTTTTATAGAAAAATATTAATGTTCGCATTATTGTGATATATAAATTAAATAACACAAAATAATACAAATATTAATATTATATGTATTAAAGAATTTAAAAATACTTGCATTAATTATAATATAAATATATAATTGAATAATAAATTTTTAGAACGTTCGGATGAAGGTAGTGGGAGAGTTATTATTATTTACAATAATACACCGAAGAGGGAAATCTTTCAGGTATTAGGACCGCTACTGGACGAGCCTCTGGAGAGACTCATATTTATATGAGCACCGAAGGAGCAAGGCAAATTTTATTTGCTGAAACTCTCAGGTAAAAGGACAGGGGATAGGATTATTAAACTCATTTTGAGTTAATTCTTATTCTCCTCCATAATCAAAAATTAAGGGGGATTTTTTTATGTTATTATCAAATTTCTTATTATCAACAGCTGGAGTTCAAAGTTTTTTTGAAAAAATAGACAGCATCATTTGGGGACCACCATTACTAATTCTTTTAGTAGGAACTGGTTTATATTTAACCATTCGTCTTAAATTTCTTCAAGTATTCAAGTTACCAATGGCTTTAAAATTTGTATTTGGTAAAGATGAAGAAGCTAAAAGTGAAGATGCAAAAGGAGATGTATCTAGCTTTGCTGCTTTATGTACAGCTTTATCAGCAACTATAGGAACAGGTAATATAGTTGGAGTTGCTACAGCAATAAAAGCTGGAGGACCAGGCGCATTATTTTGGATGTGGATTGCAGCTTTTTTTGGAATGGCAACTAAATATGCAGAAGGTTTACTTGCTATAAAATATAGAGAAGTAGATGAAAATGGAGAAATGTGTGGGGGGCCAATGTATTATATACAAAACGGTCTTGGATTAAAATGGCTTGCAAAGTTATTTGCATTATTTGGTGTTGGAGTTGCATTTTTTGGAATTGGAACTTTTGGACAAGTAAATTCAATAGCAGCAGCAGCGGCTAATTTTAATATACCATTACATGTAACAGCAATAATTGTAACAGCATTAGTAGCATTAGTAACTTTAGGTGGAATAAAGAGAATATCTAAGGTTTCAGAAACTCTTGTACCATTTATGGCGGTAGCATATATAATTGGAGCAATATTAGTTCTTGCATTTAATTATACAGCCGTTCCAGCAGCAATAGGGTTAATATTTGAAAGTGCCTTTAATACAAAAGCTATAGGCGGTGGAGTTTTAGGTATTACAGTTACAATGGCTATAAGGAATGGTGTAGCTAGGGGAGTATTTTCTAATGAATCAGGTCTTGGTAGTGCTCCAATAGCAGCAGCAGCAGCTAAAACTAATTCACCAGCTAGACAAGGATTAATTTCAATGACAGGTACTTTTTTTGATACAATAATTGTTTGTACAATGACAGGACTTGCAATAGTAATAACAAGTGGATCTACTGGAATATTTGAAGTAGGAGCGACAATAGAAGGTGCAAGGCTTACATCGGTAGCATTTGAAATGGGTTTACCGATTGCAATGCTAGGTAAATATATTGTTAATATAGGGCTAATATTCTTTGCTTTTACAACAATAATTGGTTGGAATTACTACGGTGAAAAATGTATTCAATATTTATTTGGTACTAAATCAATTATGCCATATAGAATAATATATATAATGCTAGTTGCTATAGGACCATTTTTACCATTAGAATTAATATTTATAATAGCAGATATAGTTAATGGTTGTATGGCATTACCTAATTTAATAGGATTAATAGGGCTTAGAAAAGTTGTAATTCAAGAAACAGAAAAATTCTTTGAAGAAATTAAAGCAAAAGAGTCAATTGAAGAAGTAATAGCTTAATAAGTATTATATAAATTAGATTTATATTTTGGGGCAAAGATAATTTTGTGTAAAAACAAATTATTTATTGTCCCTTTAATATTTTACTTTAAATCTTTTTTCATTCTTTACATAGCTGAGAAAAGTATCTGAACCCAACCCCTTGAACTCTTCCTAAAATTTTTATAGAATACCTTTTCATAAACACACTTCCTTATGTTATAATATGTTATAGTATATTATAACATAAGGTATGTAAACCTTGTGAAAAGGTATATAATAATTATTATAATGCATATAATAATTATGTAGCATAAAAGGAGGGTATCAATATGAGTGAAAAAACTATGGTCTTAATTAAACCTGATGGAGTTAAAAGAAATATAATAGGTAATATTATAAGCTGCTATGAGGCTAATGGCTTAAAAGTCGTTGAAATAAAAATGATGAAGGCAACAAGAGAAATAGCAGAACAACATTATTCACAACATAAAGGAAAGGATTTCTATGAAGAATTAATAGAATTTATAACTGGCAGTCCATTATGCGCAATGATTCTAACAGGCGAAGATGCAATAAATAAGGTTAGAAAAATAAATGGAGCTACAAGTCCTGATGATGCAGCAGAAGGGACTATAAGACATAGATATGCTAGAAGTAAGACTGAAAATTGTGTTCATGCATCAGACAATGCAGAGAGTGCAGAAGAAGAGCTAAAACTATGGTTTCCAGAAGTTAATTTAGGCATATGAAAATAAATAACAAGTCAAATATGCGACGGATATTTTATGAAATACAATGACTTGGAACCTACGAATAGTTGTGCTATTAGTAGGTTCCAAGGAAGAAGTAGTTCACAAAATAAACTAGCATACTGACTAGTTATTTATTTGAATGTGCCTTATAATTAAGAAATCCTTAGATAAAGTTTACTTTATCTAAGGATTTTTTATTCTTTAGGAAATTATAATGCTGGACAATCTGTGGATAACTAAAAAAATACTGTGTTTTAAAGGTACTATTAGTATATCTAAAGACTAAAAAATAATCATATGCCGCAACCATTATTCCTGCACTGCGTTTGGAAAGGGTACATGGCTAAAAAAATCAACGTCTCCACAGTCGTCTTGGCGATTTTTTTATTATTTAGCTGTTTTAATTTTCATCCAAGCATCGTCATATAGTTTTAATGAATTACCTAAATCAGTAAATATTTCACATTTATCTAAGACTTCTTTTGATGGATAAACACCTTCATCATATTTGATATTATCTTCTAACATATCATAAACATCTTTATTAGGTGTTGAATATCCTATGTAATCAACATTTTGTTTTGCATTGTCAGGATCGCAAAGAAAGTTGATTAGTTTTTCAGCATTTTCTTTATTTGGAGCATTTTTTGGAACAACCATACCATCAAACCATTTATTAGATCCTTCTTCAGGAATAACGTACTCTAATTTAGGATTCTCTGATCTTATGAAAGCAGCATCTCCAGACCAAACAGTTGCCATAACAGCTTCTTCACTTATCATTTTATCTTTAACTTCATCTACATAATAAAGAGGCGAAATTGTTTGCTTTTGTTTTACTAACTCTTTAGTAGCTGCATTTATTTCATCAGGATTTGTACTATTTATAGAATAACCAAGCTTTTTTAATCCAATAGCAAGAGTGTCACGCATTGAATCAAACATTATTAGTTGCTTATTATTATATTTTTCGTTCCATAATATATCCCAACTTTTAACTGGTTCTGTAACTATATCAGGGTTGTATATTATTCCAATAGTACCCCACATATAAGGAACAGAATACTTGTTATTTGCATCATAAGATAAATTTTTATAAGCATCATCTATATACTCATAGTTTGGAATATTATTAAAATCTAATTCTTCAATCATATCTTCTTGTATCATTTTTTCAATCATATAATCAGAAGGTATAACTAAGTCATAGCTGCTAGGGCTACTTTTTAATTTTTGATACATGATTTCATTTGTATCATAAGTAGAGTATTCAACTTTAATACCAGTTTCATTTTGAAATTTTGATAATAAATTTTCATCAATATAGTCACCACAATTATAGAAATAGACTGTACCATTTTGTCCTGAATTTTTATCAGAACATCCAGAAAAAAGACCTAAAGTTAATAAACTTGTTAATGCTAAAGCACCGAATAATTTAAATTTTTTCAAATTGTTCACCCCTTGTAAAATTTTGTTTTTTATTTACTATTATTAATAAAGTTAAAACAGCTAAGAACATTAATGTTGAAAGAGCATTAATTTCCGGCTTAATACCTCTTCTAGCCATAGAGTAAATCTCTATAGATAAATTAGTAACTCCAGGACCTGTTGTAAAGAAACTTATAACGAAGTCATCTATTGACATTGTAAATGCCATAAGGAACCCTGAGACTATACCAGGCTTTATTTGAGGTAGTATAACTTTTCTAATAGCATATAGTGGAGTAGCACCTAAATCTTCCGCAGCTTCTACAGTATTTTCAGGTAACTGCTTTAATTTTGGAAGAACTGAAAGAATTACATAAGGAATATCAAATGTAATGTGTGCTAATAACATAGTAGTAAATCCAAATTTTAAATTAATAAATATAAACATAGACATAAGTGCTATACCTGTAACTATATCTGGGTTTAAAACAGGTAAATAATTAATATTTAATATGAAAGATTTTTTTTTGCCTCTCAGTTTGTGTATACCGATTGCACTTATTGTACCAATTATAGTAGCTATAATTGATGCTATAACAGCTATTAATAAAGTATAATAAAGTGCAGACATAAGTCTTTCATTGTTGAATAATTCTTTATACCACTTAAACGTAAATCCAGTCCATTTTCCCATGGTTTTTGATTTATTAAATGAAAATACCATCAAAGTAATGATAGGTGTATATAAGAATAAAAATATAATAATCAAATAGGATTTTTTAATAAAATTCTCTAATCTACTTACCATAATTGTCCACCACCTTCTTTGCTGTCATCATTTTCGAATCTAGAAGTAATGCCCATAAATATTAATATAATTATCATCATTAATATTGAAATCGCAGATCCGAAATTCCAATCACCCATGGTTGTAAATTGTTGCTCAATCACGTTTCCAATCAACATGTATTGACCTCCGCCTAATAATCTTGAGATTACAAAGGTAGAAACAGCAGGCATAAATACCATAGTGACTCCAGAAAGTATTCCTGGCATGCTAAGCGGTAATACAATTCTTATAAAAACTTTAAATCTATTTGCACCTAAATCATGTGCAGCATTTATTAAATCTTGATCCATCTTTATTAATATTGTGTAAATAGGAAGAACCATAAATGGTAAGAAGTTATAAATCATTCCTAGTAAAACAGCACCATCATTATAAAGAAAAGAAATAGGTCCTATACCTATTTTGCCAAGTAATAAGTTTATTAAACCTGTTTTTCCTAAGATAGGTACCCAAGCATAAGTTCTTAATAAAAAGTTCATCCACATTGGTAAAATAAATAACATTATTAAAAAATTTCTTTTATCCAAATTCATTTTTGAAATTATGTATGAAACAGGATATCCAATAATTAAACAAGCTATAGTTGATTTAAAAGCTAATAATATAGACTGTTTAAATATATATAAGTATTGAGAATTAAATAAATTATTATAATTTTCTAAAGAAAATGAGTAACCTGAAGCAGTTTTTATAGTAAAGCTAAAAAATAAAACTATAATTAAAGGAATAACTATAAATAGTGCACTCCATATAAAATAAGGATATGCTAAAATTGAAGTACTTTTTTTACGCATTATCATCACTCTTTTTCATAATATGTATATCTTCAGGATATATATCTAATCCGATTTCATTATCAACGTCTACAGATTTGGTGTTGTGAAGAATGAATGTGAAATCATCTACCTCTACTTGCATTTCATAATGAACTCCTTTGAACATTATAGATTTTACTATGCCTTTAAGCATTCCTTTTTCAGCTTCAACTATTTTTATATCTTCAGGTCTTATTACTACATCAATAATTTCCATTTTTTCAAAACTCTTGTCAACACAGTTAAATCTCTTGTTGCAAAATTCAACATTAAAATCATCAATCATGATTCCAGTTAAAATATTACTTTCACCAATGAAATCTGCAACAAAAGCATTAGCAGGTTCGTTATAAATATCTTCAGGGCTACCCATTTGTTGAATAACACCTTTATTCATGACAATTATAGTATCAGACATAGTTAATGCCTCTTCTTGATCATGAGTTACGAAGATAAATGTAATACCAACTTCTTGTTGGATTTTTTTCAATTCTATTTGCATTTCTTTTCTAAGCTTTAAATCTAATGCACCTAAAGGTTCATCAAGAAGTAATACTTCAGGTTTATTAACTAAAGCTCTAGCTATTGCAACTCTTTGTTGTTGTCCACCGCTTAATGAAGTTATGCTTCTTTTTTCAAAGCCTTTTAATGCAACAAGTTCAAGGATTTCTTTAACATTTTTTGTTATTTTATCTTTAGGGAGTTTTTTTAATTTAAGCCCAAAAGCAATATTTTCGTATACATTCATATGAGGAAATAATGCATACTTTTGGAATACGGTATTTACTTGTCTTTTGTAAGGTGGAAGATCAGAAATATCTTCATTTTTAAATAAGACTTCTCCTGTATCCGCCGTTTCAAAACCAGCAATTATCTTTAGGGTAGTTGTTTTACCACAACCACTGGGTCCTAACAATGTTAAAAATTCATTTTTCCTAATGGTTAAAGATAAATTATCTAATATTTTTTGTTCACCGTAAGATTTACTTATGTTATTTAATTTAATTATATTACCGCTCACCTAAAGCACCTCTCTCTAAAATTTAAAATGATGGTGGAGTACTTATCCAAATAACTTTTGCTGGTGTTTTCCCAGCATTAGAAATATAATGATTAACCTTTGGTTTAAAATAAAAGCTTTCATTCTTTTTAACTTTCAGTTTTCTTTTTCCTAAATGTAGATAAATACTTCCAGATAATACATAACCAAATTCTTCACCATCATGTGGTTCTTCCTCAATATATTGCCCACCTGGCTCAATAGTAATCATAATTGGTTCCATAGCATTTTTTTGAGCGTTAGGGACCAACCACATTAATGAATACTTTAGCTCTTCATCATCTGTTTTAAACATATCATCATTACTAAATATAACTTGTTCTTCTTTTGTTTCACTAAAAAACTCATTTAAATTAGTTCCTAAGATTTCTAGTATGTCCATCAAAGTAGCAATTGATGGAGATGTTAAATCATTTTCAAGTTGGGATATAAATCCCTTAGATAATTCACATCTATTTGCTAATTCTTCCTGGGTTAATTGTTTTTCCATTCTTAATACACGAATCTTTTCTCCAATTTGCAAAATATACACCTACCGTCGAATATATAATATACTCACTTTTACTAAACCTTAAGTTTAAAATTACTAAACAAACAATGATATTATATAAATTTTATTAATAAAAATCAATATTTTTTTGCTAAAAAAAGAAAAAAAATATTCGTTTAACCATTTATTTTACTTATTAGTAAAAAATATGTTTAGTATTATGTAAACTTAAGTATACATATACTAAGAAACATAAGCAAACTTTATTTTTTGCATAAAAGTTTAAAATAGAAAACTAAATAGACAGTTTTAACATTTATTTCAATTATAAATATTGATAAAAACAAGAAAATGTGAGATATTTAAAATAATATGATAAAGAAATTATTAGGTGATTTTATGCAAAAAGAATATCAACTGTATAGAAGAAATGGCAAATTAGTGTATATAAAGCAACCTGAATATGAAGAATTAGCTTTTACGGCAAATTTATGGGCTGATGAAGAAACAATGAGGGATATTGGGGGAGTATATAAATTTACGGAAGATAAGTGGGAGAGTTTTTATAAAAAAATGGTATCTCCAACAGATGGAAGAAATTTTTATTGTCTTATATACACAGTTGAAGATGAGCCTATTGGAGAAGTAAGTTTTCATGGATATGATCCTACAACCAAAGTAGCTAGATCTAATATAAAAATTCATCATAAATATAGAAATATGGGGTTTGGTGAAGAAGCTATGAGACTTATGCTTGAATATTACTTCTTTGATTTTGATGGAGAAATGATATTGGATAAAGCCAAAAATGAATGTGGCAGGGTATTTGCCAATAAATTGGGTTTTCAAGAAAGTGGAACATATCAAAAGGAAACAACATTTAAACTTGCTAAGAATAATTTTTTTTATTTTAAAGATTCAAATGTAAAAAATGTTTCATTTATTATATATGAAAATATAAATATTACAAATTATACTTTATTTTGGGATATATTTAATGAAGTAAATAAATTATCAGATGAAAAAATATTTAATTTTGAGATAATATCATTAACTCATGATATTAATTATAGTAATAATTTGAAATTTGAATTAAATCCATCAAATGTTAGTATTTCAGATTCAAGCATTATAATTTTACCGGATTCAACAAGTATAGAAAATATAATTGACAATGAAAATGTTATAAAAAGTATAGTAGAAGTATATAATCAATGTAATTATATATGTGCTATAGGAAATTCAATAGCAATATTAGAACAAATAAAGTCTTTAACAGGAATGTCAATTCCTAATATTGAAAATTTAAATAAGCTAATAAAATCTGAAAAGTTAAATAAGATAAAGATAGTTAATAAAAATTTCGTCGACAATGGAAAAGTTATGATTGCATCTAACTTAATGGGAATAATAGAAATGATTTTAGCTATAATATTTAAAGTTGTAGGAAAAGATTTAGTAAAACAAATGCAGGATAAATTGGGAATTAACCATATAACATAAAATAGAGTATTTGATTAAATTTTAGTAATATTGTACAATTATAAAAAACCTTATTATAAAGGATTGATGTAAATGAGCTCTAAAAAAACTAAGATGATTAGTGTAATTGTTTTAGCCATTCTTAGTATAACTGTAATATTTGTAATGCATAAATTTATAGGAAATGGATCTAGGGATATTAAAGCTGCTAAAAGTTTTATAGAGAAATTACATGCAATAAATGCAATTGATGATAAAGATGAGTTCAAGAATATAGCATATAAGCGAGTAAAAACGCTAGGTAACAAGAATAAGTTAATCTATAAAACTATAACAGTAAATTCATTTGGAATAGATTTAGATAAAAATTATAATGTTATAGGCTTTGCTAACAAAGATATTAAACAAGACAAAAATGAAATATCATATTATGAAGCAAAAGAAAAGTCAGAAGAATATCTAAAGAAGATATACAATGAAGAGTTAGTTTTTAGAGGAATAAAGAATGAAAAAGATTCAGACAAGCTTCCGTATTATTCTTTTGTATACTTGAAATGTAAAAATGGTTATCCTATATATTCAGATGAAATAATAATATGCATAAATAAATCTAATGGTTTATTAGAAAATTACACTAATTCATCAATTCAAAAAGAATGTAAAGATTTTGTAATAAATATATCACAAGAAGAGGCAGAAAAAGAAGCGTTGAGTTTATTTGATAAATTTAATGCTAATGGAGAAGTTGTTTATCCAACTGAACTAGCTTATGCTGAAAGAAAAACAAAAGGTGAAAAAAATTTAAATTCTGAACTTTGCTACGTTATTACAGTAAAAGGTAAAGATGTAAATGATGCAGAATTTACAAATAAATTTTTTATAACTACAGAATCTAAAGAAGTAATTAATAACATAAAATATGGCGCAGAAAATTCAGTAGTGACTGATTAAATAATTTGAACAGTGCTATGTTTTAAAAAGTGAATTTTAACGTCGCTACGCCATTATACTATAATATAAGCATTGATTTAAAACAGGATAAAATAAAAAAATGTAATGATTAATTAATCATTACATTTT
Source organism: uncultured Clostridium sp. (assembly GCF_963527835.1). Lineage (GTDB taxonomy): Bacteria > Bacillota > Clostridia > Clostridiales > Clostridiaceae > Clostridium. The sequence goes on from NZ_CAURTC010000040.1 coordinate 28,658, forward strand.
TTTGTATTTATATTTTAACTGACTCTATTTCCATTCATCAACATTTGTTAATTCAGGTATAGACGAAGCTTTAAATACAGGCTCTTTTATTCCGGCTTTCTTTTGAGCTCTATAGTCATCCAATGCTTTAAATGCAAACTTACCAAGTAGAGTAATTGCAATTAAGTTTATTATAGCCATGAAGCCCATGAATGTATCAGCTAAGTTCCAAACTATGTCTAAATTAGCTATGGCTCCAAAAAATACCATAGAAGCAACAGCTATTCTGTAAACAATTAAGTATATCTTTTTCTTGCTTAAAAATCCAATATTAGATTCACCATAATAGTAGTTACCTACAATAGAACTAAATGCAAATAGTAATATACAAATAGCTACAAATATAGTTCCGAAGCTACCTATTTGAGAACTTAAAGCATTTTGTGTTAGTTGAATGCCTGTTAATCCACCGGATAAATCTATATCAGCAAGCAATATTATAAATGCTGTACAACTACAAATTATTATAGTATCTGTAAAAACTCCAAGTGTTTGAATTAACCCTTGCTTAACTGGATGAGTTACATCAGCAGTAGCTGCAGCATTTGGAGCACTACCCATACCAGCTTCATTAGAAAATAAACCTCTTTTTATTCCAGTCATTAAAGTTCCGCCTAAAGTTCCACCAATAGCTGGTTGCAAACCAAAAGCATTTTCTAAAATTAATGCGAATACTCTAGGAATATGATTAAAGTTTTTGAATACTACAAATAGTGATACAAGTATATAAACAACTGCCATTATAGGAACAATTATTTCAGATACTTTAGCAACTCTGTGAACTCCACCAAAAATAATTACTAAAGTTAAAGCTGTTAATATAATTCCTATAGTAATTTGATTTATTCCAAAAGCTTCATTCATAGCTAGAGAAATAGTGTTCGATTGAACAGAGTTGAATACTAGTCCAAAAGAGACTGTTATTAATATTGAGAATAAAATTCCCATCCATTTTTTCTTTAATCCTTTTTCGATATAATAAGCAGGGCCACCTCTAAATGCACCATTTTTATCTTTAATTTTATATATTTGAGCTAATGTAGATTCAACAAAACTTGAACCTGCGCCAATTAAAGCTATAACCCACATCCAAAATATTGCACCAGGTCCACCAATAGATATAGCAATAGCAATACCGGCTAGATTACCGGTTCCTACTCTTGATGCTGTGCTTATACAAAAGGCTTGGAATGATGTTACACTGCCTTTTTTTCGTTCAGATGTAACGCCGTCACCTAATAACCTAAACATTTCTTTTATAAATCTAAATTGAACAAATTTAGTTTTATAAGAAAAATAAAGACCTAAAACTATTAACAACGCTATAAGAATATATGTATACAAAAAATCATTGAACTTTATAAGTAAATTGTTAAAAATATCCAAATTTATGCCTCCTTCACCAGAAAAAAATATGTCGATTAATATAATTTTATATTGTAAAAGCAAAAAATGCAAGAATAAAAAGCAAAAAATTCAAAATTAATAAACTAATATTATAAAGATTATTAGTTTAAGTAGGGTCTGCAAACACTGAGATTATATAAAAAATAGAAAATGCAGGGAGAAGTTGACAATTATTCATTTTCCGATAAAAACATTTAAATTTATATATATTTTATGCTATATAATAAATAGAATACGGAGTTTTTTTTATTTTAATAAAAAACGACACATTAAAAATTTAATGTGTCGCTTTTCATATTAATTTGGTTTTAATGGTTTTAATATAGAATTTAATACTGAATCATTTTGATCAGTCTCAGGAGGCCTATTAGTATTTTCCTGAGGAGTACCATTATTGTTTGGGATTTCTAATTCACCTTCCTCATTTACGTTTGGAGGAGAAAGCTCTGGATTAGCTTGCTCTTCTGTATAATTATCTTGTGAATGTGGAAGTACGTATATATAATCCCTAGTTAATGGATTAGGATATTTTTTGCTTATAAAAACTCTATTTTGAGTTAATAATGATGGTGTATTAGCGCCAGCTAATTTATTATTAAGTCTGTTTATACGCCCGCTAATATGAATATTGCATGTTTCATGTGGTTCGGTTCCTTCAATAAATAATTCTTCTGTAATTCTATTTCCTCTAGGATCACTGCCACATAAGTTTGATGGTAGCTTACCTGAATCTTTACATACAGCAACATGAACAATTCCGCTAGGTTCCTCTAAATCTTTAATTTCCATTCCTTTATGTGCTTTAGCCATTATTTTTCCCCATAAATTAGCACATACAGTTCCAGATCCACCAAATACAGTTTTAGGATTATCATAACCAACCCAAATTGATCCTGATAGATAAGGAGTAAGTCCTGCAAACCATAAGTCTTTTGCATCTGTAGTAGTACCTGTTTTACCAGCAACAGGCATATCACCCCATTTAGCAGGGGCACCACCATAAAAGTTAACAGGTCCTTTCAATAAGTCATACATTATGTATGCAGTCTCTGGTGAAAATACTTGCTTTTCTTTAGGGTTTCCTTCTAATACTGTATTACCTTTTGGATCAACTACTTTTGTATAAAGTAGAGGTTCTACGTATAGACCATCGTTACCAAAGCTTCCAAATGCAGCTGCTAATTTATAAGTATTACCACCATCTCTATCATTAGGATTGTTATTATATTGACCCAATGCAACAGTAGCTATAGAAGTTTTAGATGCACTGTTAAATACAAGACCTAAATTTTCTCCATAAGATATTCCTGTTTTTAAACCAATAGTGTCTGCCGTTATAACAGAAGCAGTATTTTTAGAATACATTATTCCTTCACGCGGAGATATAAGACCTAAGTATTCATCAGGTGAATTCCTAAGGATATTAGGTGGAGCATATGCAGGATATTTTTTTGTTAATTCTGGTGATAGTGGAGCATCATCTATTGATGTTGCAGCAGTTATTATCTCTTGATCTATACCAGGGCCATATACAGTAAGTGGCTTAGTAGTAGAACCTATTGATCTTAAATCGTTATAAGCTCTATTGTTTGACTGAGGGAGTTGTTTACCTCTTCCACCAACCATAGCAAGAACTTTACCATTTCTATAGTCTGTTATTGTTGCCGAAGCTTGTAACAATGGAATTTTATTTTCATCATAAGCTTCTGAATTTCCAACATTTAAATTTTTATAGTTATCTAAAGTTTTTTGAGTAAAATCTTGTAAATCTCTATCCATAGTAGTATAGATTTTTAAACCACCATTAACTATCAATTTAGAAACTTCTTCATCTGTATATTTGTATTTTTCCTTTAAATCTCTCTTAACTTGAGATACAGCTGGATAAACAAACCATTCATAATTTAAACGAAAATCTTTTTTACTTGATTTAAAAACTAATTTGCCATTATTAATATCTTGAACACCTTGATTATATTCACTTTCTGAAATATAACCTAATTCATTCATTTTAGATAAAACAGTTAAGGTCCTATTAATATATCTTGAAGGATCTTTTTGGTTATTTTCATTATAAGCACTATAATAACTTGGTGCTTGAGTTATACCTGCTAAGTAAGCACATTCAATTAAACTTAAATCAGTTGCATTTTTACTAAAATATAGTAATGAGGCAGCTTCAACACCATACACTTGACCACCAAGAGGTATTGTATTTAAATATGCAGTAATTATTTGATCTTTACTTAACTGGTCTTCAAGATCAAGAGATAAGTAAACTTCCGTTACTTTTCTTTTTATAGATACTTCATTAGTAAGAACCGTATTTTTAATAAGTTGTTGAGTTACTGTAGAAGCACCATGTAGTCCTTTTTGTCCAGTTAAAATTTTCTTTACATCTGTTAAAGCAGCGCCTAATATTCTTTGAACATCTATTCCTCTATGTTTAAAAAAACGTTCATCTTCAATTGATATAAAGGCATTTTTAAGATTGTCTGGAATTTTATCAGAAGTTATCACATATCGTTCTTCATCTGTATGTAAATTATCCATAAATTCTTCACTATTATCATATAAACTTGAAGCTTGATTTAATGATAAAACATCTTCAACATCTAATGGCGGGGTAGTTTTTATAATTGCAAGTAAGTATCCTGCACCTACGATGGATACTACTAATATAAAAGCTAAAAACCCAATAACTATTTTCTTTAATATAGTAGAGGCAGTTAATTTATTTTTTCTCTTTTTCTTCTTTTTTCTTTTATTATTAGTGTTTTTATTAGTACTTTTTTTTGTTTTATTTGGAGTTTTTTCAGTCGACATTCTATCCTCCTAAAATTACGTTAATGATTAAATAATATTCTTTATTATTATAGCATACTTATAATAAGAGTAAACTAATAACTCGTCATAAAGGTAGTGAAATGAAATATTATACAAAACGGAAAAAACGGAAATATATACCAATTATAGTAATTAGTATAGCCCTTGTTATTATCTTTAATTCAGTAATAGTTCTTTTGGATAATAAAGTTATGCCATCGTTGGATAGAGTAGCAGAGATGACCGTAAGATCAAGAGTTCTTAATATAATTAATAGTAATAGTATTAAGCTTTTTGCAGATGAATTTAATTATAATGAAATGATAAAAATAGAAAAAGATAATGATGGAAATATCACTCTAATTCAAGCGGATACTGTAAAATTGAATTACTTAGCATCTAAGTTATCTATACAATGTAATGAGGAATTGCAAAATCTTGAAGATATAAAAATAAAAATACCATTAGGATGGTTTACAGATAATAGTATTTATTATAATTTAGGACCACAAATGGCTATTCGAGTTGAAGATGTAGGAAATATTAATGCAAATTATGAATCGGGATTTGAAAGTGCAGGAATTAATCAGACTAGACATAGAATATATCTTAATGTTGAATCAAAAGTTAGAGTGATTTTACCATTTAAAACTAATGAAGTTGAAATAGTAACTAAAGTACCAGTATCAGATACAATTATAGTAGGAAAAATACCAGAAACAGCTATTGATTTTAAACCGAGCAATTAAAAAGAAGCCTTATTTAATAAAATGGACCCTATATAGTAGACACTCATAAAAGAGAGTCTATCTATATAGA
>NZ_CAURTC010000041.1:0-33716 GCF_963527835.1 uncultured Clostridium sp.
CCCATTACGGACTTTCACCGATTAGTACGTGCCCATGCTGGGCACACAATAAAAATCCTCTAGCACATAGCTAGAGGATTTTTACATTTTAGCTTTATCTATATTCCGGATCTAACAATCCATAATCTCCATCTTTTCGTTTATATATTACATTTATTTTATTGCTTTCTACATCTTGATAAACAAAGAAGCTATGTCCTACTAATTCCATTTGAAGTATTGCTTCATCTATATCCATAGGCTTAACACCAAATCTCTTTCTTTTAACTAGCTTGGCTTCTTCTTCATCAGCTGCAACTGGAGATAATCCTACTATTTCTCCAAACTTTAATGATCCATTCTTTTTTCTAGATAATTTAGTTTTTTGTTTTCTGATTTGTCTTTCTAACTTTTCCTCAACTAAATCTATAGCTCTATACATGTCCTCATTAGCTTCTTCGCCTCTTAATACGACTCCATTAAAAGGTATCATAATTTCTACTATTTGCCTATTTCTTTGTACGCTTAAAGTAGCCTTGGCTTCTATATCAGAATTAAAATACTTTCCTAACTTGGAAATCTTCTTTTCGACCATTTCTCTTAATGCATTAGTTAACTCAATATTCTTTGCTATAACTATTACTTTCATAAAAAATCCAGCCCCTCTCTGTATAAAACCTTTTAGACAAAATTTATTTTTTTGTTAACTATATTCTACTACTTTTTTGTATAGTTAACAAGAGTAATATTCAGAATTCACAGAAAATTCTTAGTTTCTATTTTTTCCTTTTTATTACAAAATATTACTTATAAGTGTATAAAAAAAGTAAAGCTAGTTGACCTGGTTTTTGCCCCCACACTCGCCTGCTGGAGCTTTTGCTACTAAAAATTAATTCCTCACTACTAACCCTCTCACTCTTCATGAATGGCAGGACTCACTTCTATACCGCACCATGCTCATTAGACATTTTATCTAACTTAAGTGGATCGTTTTGCCTGCGACTAGCATCGACTTTCAACCACAAACCTAGCTTTACATTAATATTATATATGACTTTTCGCTAAGGTCAATAGTTTTATTTCTTTTGCTCCATATTTTTTTAATATTTTATATCCTTCTCTTATAGTAAACCCAGTAGTTGTAACATCATCAATGAGTATTATTTTTTTATCATTTAAATCAATTTTCTTTATTATATCAAAGGAACCACTAATATTTTCTTTTCTTTCATTTTTAGTTAACATTTTTTGTTCTTTTGTATCTTTTACTTTAATTAATATTTTTTTACATTCTATATTTAATGAACTAGCGATTTTTTTTGCAATATATTCACATTGATTAAAACCTCGCTTTTTTTGAGATTTAGTAGTCATAGGTATATATGTTATTATATATTCTTTATAATTTATATTATCGATAATATATTTTTCTAAAAATTCAGATAGGATATCCCCTGCTGTAAAATTATTCTTATACTTAAATTTAAGTATAAGCTCTTTTATTACTCCACCATAATACCCATAACTTATTATCTCATTATCATTGTTTTTAATACATGTAATTTTAGACTTACAAATATCACATATTCCAGCATAGTCATTTCGATTGCATAATATACAATAATTTTCAATTGGATATATTATTGAAACTAAACTTTCATATATAATTTTTATTATTTTCTTGATGTTTTTTCCCATATTTTTCTGTTAAATTCTCTTGATAATTCTTTTGCTTTATCAATATCTTCTGAAATACTATTAGACACTAATAAAACTTCAGGTAGCTCTTTATTGATTTGTCCTATTTTGCCACATAAGTACATGAATTTTTTATAATTATATCTAATATCATCAGCAAATAAGATAACAGCATCATTAACAAGACAATATTCACTCAACTCCTTAATTTTATCTGTTATTATAAATATGGCCTTATCTTTATATTTTAATACTCTGCTACATCTTTTAAATTCCTCTTCTTCAGATACCTTTATAACTTTTACACCTTTCATTATTAATTGTGTTTCAAAATATTCATAAACTGAATTTAACCTTTCTTTATCTGGAGTATAAATAGCAACTTTCTTTCCCATACTTACAAACCATTTAAGATATTCATATAAATTATAAGGTATATCAGTGTTTAAATTTATTCTTGTTGTTAATATTCTAGGTTCAACAAATGGTTTTTCATAGTTATACGGTAATATTTCAATAAACTCTCCATTTAAGCTTATCTTCTCTATTCCATAAAATATTATTTTATTGCTTAAAATAGAACAAATATCCATCTTATTTCTTATATTTAAATTATCAATATTTGAGAAATAACCTATATCATCAAATATAATCAAATCATATTTGCCTCTAATAAGACCTAAATTTTTTTCATTTATAAATGTTAAATTAGTTATCCCTTTACCACATTCTATATATGAATAAGTTATCTCTAGGTTAACTTCTCTTAATAAAGTTAATAACTCTCTATTTTCTCTATTATTTCCCCAAACATATAGTATCTTTCCGCCTTGCATAGAAATTTCGTTTATTATATCTGAAAATATATAAGATGTATTAAAAGGAACTGTAATTATATTTAAAAATTTTATATTCTTTTTATACCAATGAGCTATTTTATCTATTGCATAATTTAATTCTTCATAATTAAGCTGATTATATTTGCCCATCTAAAAATCTCCTTTTATAAATTATAATATTATGCTATTCTATTGCATTAGTCAGTATGTCTTTAATTCTATATTTCAGTCCGGAATATCTCTCCATGATATTTGTATTTCCAACCATATAAATTAAAGCTCTTTTCACTCCAACAACTACGACAAGTTCTTTTGCTCTAGTTATACCTGTATATAAAAGATTCCTATTCATTAAAAAAGGACTTCCCATAAATACTGGAATTATTACAACTTTAAATTCACTACCTTGACTTTTATGTATCGTAGTAGCATATGCTAGATCTAATTCATCTAAATACATAAAGTCATATATAACTTTTCTCTCATCATCAAATGTTATAGTAAAGCTCTTATTCTCTTCATCTATGCTTTGTATAAAACCTAAATCTCCATTAAATACTCCAACACCTTCATATTCTCCCTCGCCTTTAATTCTAGTCCATTTTAAAGAATAATTATTTTTAGTTTGCATTACTTTATCACCTTCTCTAAAAATAATTTCTTTTATTTTCTTTTCTTTCTTATCTTTTGATGGTGGATTAAATACCTTTTGAAGATTTATATTTAAATTATTTACTCCAAGTACACCTTTTCTCATAGGACTTAATACTTGCATATCTCTAAATCTATCCCATTGTTTATTGAAACTTGGAAGTCTCCTATTTATTAAATCTATGATAACACTGACTGTTTTGTTTAAGTTTTCTTCACCAATAAAGAAAAAATCTTTATCCTTTTGATTTAATAGTGGTGCTTCACCTTGATTTATTCTATGAGCATTAGTTGTTATTAAACTTTCAGTTCCTTGTCTAAATATTTCATTTAGTCTTACAACTTTAATATACTCACTCTCTATTAAATCTTTTAATACATTTCCAGCTCCTACTGATGGCAATTGATCCACATCACCAACAATTATTAATCTAGTACCTAAGTTGACAGCTTTTAACAAATTATGCATAAGCATTATATCTATCATAGAAGCTTCATCTATAATTATTACATCCGTATCTAATGGAGATGATTCACTTTTCCCAAAAACAGAGTCATCTTCTGATACACCTATTTCTAATAATCTGTGTATAGTCTTTGCTTCACGACCTGTTGATTCTGTCATTCTTTTTGCAGCTCTTCCGGTTGGTGCACCTAATATTACATCCATACCGTTTTTTTCATATATATCAATTATGCATTTAATTATAGTAGTTTTTCCTGTACCAGGACCACCTGTTATTATTTCAATACCATTATTAAAAGCTCCAAGTATAGCCTCTCTTTGAGATGTAGCAAATTTTATATTATATTCCTTTTCTAATACATTTATTTCAAAATCCAAATCCGAATTAATAGTTTGTATTGTTTGCATACCCAAAGTAATTATTTTATTAGTAACTCCTAGTTCACAATAATAGTAAGGAAGCAAATATACAGCTTCTTCTTCTCCCAATTTTTCTAATATTATATTTTTGGAAGCAGCTATTGAGTATACACTCTCCTCTATTAATATTCTTTCAATAGATAAAAGTTTTTCACAATCTCCTATTAACTTTTCTTTTGGCATATATGTATTGCCTAATAAGCAAAACTGATTTAAAGCATGCTTTATACCACTTTTTATTCTAAACTCTGAATTATCACTTATACCAAGATTCATAGCAATTCTATCTGCTGTTTTAAATCCAATTCCAACTATCTCTTCAGATAATATATAAGGATTTTCTGAAACTATTTGGTTAGATGATGGTCCAAATTTTTTATATATTTTCATACATTGATTATTACTTAATCCATACTTATGAAAATGTAGTATAACTTCCTTTAGTCCATTCTGTTCCATATAAGATTCATATATTATCATGAATTTCTTTTTTCCTATGCCTTCTATTTCCATTAATCTTTCTATATGATTTTCTAGTATATCTAAAGTTTCTTCCCCAAACTTATCAATTATCTTTTTAGCTGTAACTGGACCTATTCCATGTATTATTCCTGCACTTAAATATTTTTCTATTCCATCTAATGAGTCTGGCAATATCTCTTCAAATTCAGATATTTCTAATTGCTGTCCAAACTGTTTATGCATAGTCCAATGTCCTTTTATTTTTACATTCTGCCCCTCTTTTATAAATGGAATAGTTCCAACTGCACTTATTAAGTTTTTAGCAGTTCTTATCTTACAAACCACATATCCTGTTTCTTCACTTTTAAATACAATGTTTTCAACAAAGCCATCTATGACTTCCATATAATCTCTCCAAATCATCAAAATAAATTTATTATATAGTCTCTACTTTAAATATATGTTGATATATGTGTAAATAAAGTAGATAGAGTAATTGAACCTTACTGATTTCATATATTAACATTTTTCTAAAATATAATCGTTTTATAAATTATAAAGTTGCTATTTATCTAATATAAAATAACATTATAAAACTCAATCAATCTAATTTTTATTAAAAATAATGTTTATAATATTATACTATGAATAATACATTTATAAAAATTTAAATACATATTAACTATAGTATCGACATAATCTTTAAAAATAACATATTGTATGTAAATAACCCTCTTTTTTAAATTGTATCTAGCTTCGCTTATGCATATATGAAAATTTTATTAAAACATAGCCAAAATAAAAAAACTTATCTTACTATTAATATACTTAATAAGTAAGATAAGTTTTTATAAATTATATAAAATCTATTAGATTTCTATATATATTTTTTTATTTCTTCAACTTTATTTAATCTTTCCCATGGTAAATCAAGATCAGTTCTTCCAAAGTGTCCATAAGCAGCAGTTTGCTTAAAGATAGGTTTTCTTAAATCTAAATCTCTTATTATGGCACCTGGTCTTAAATCAAATACTTTTTCTACTATTTCAACAATCTTATCTTCTGGCATTTTACCTGTTCCAAAAGTTTCAATTTCAATAGAAACTGGTTTTGCAACTCCAATAGCATAAGCTAATTGTATTTCTAATTTGTCTGCAATTCCTGCTGCAACTAAGTTTTTAGCTACCCATCTTGCTGCATAAGCTGCTGATCTATCAACCTTTGTTGAATCTTTTCCTGAGAATGCTCCACCACCGTGTCTTCCATATCCACCGTAGGTATCAACTATTATTTTTCTTCCTGTTAAGCCTGAATCCCCTTGAGGACCTCCTACAACAAATCTTCCAGTTGGATTTATAAAGTATCTAGTTTCTGAATCTAATAATTCAGCTGGAACTACTGCATTTATTACATGTTCCTTTATGTCATTCTCTATTGCTTCTAATGATACCTCTTCACCATGTTGAGTAGATATAACAATTGTATCTATTCTCTTAGGCTTATTGTTTTCATATTCAACAGTAACTTGTGTTTTTCCATCTGGTCTTAAATAATCTAAAGTTCCATCTTTTCTTACTTCTGTAAGTCTTCTAGATAATTTATGAGCCATATAAATTGGTAGTGGCATATATGCGTCTGTTTCATTGGTAGCAAAACCGAACATCATACCTTGATCTCCAGCACCAACTGCTTCTACCTCATCTTTTTGACCCTTTTTAGATTCAAGAGCTTCATCAACTCCCATTGCTATATCTGCTGATTGTTCATCTATAGTAGTCATAACTGAACAAGTATCACAATCAAAGCCATATTTAGCTCTATCATATCCAATTTCTCTAACTGTTTCTCTAACAACTTTAGGAATATCAACATAACAATTAGTTGATATTTCTCCCATTACCATAACTAATCCTGTAGTAGTACATGTTTCGCATGCAACTCTTGCATTTGGATCTTTAGTTAAAATAGCATCTAAAATAGCGTCTGAAATTTGATCGCACATTTTATCTGGATGCCCTTCTGTAACTGATTCTGATGTAAATAATCTTCTCATTGTTTTCTCCCTTCATTCTACTCTTTATCATAATAAATTCTTAAACTTATATTTGATCTTGATATAAAAAATAGCTAAGCACTTTGAATTCATGTAAGAGAAATCTATAAAGTAACTATATTCTATTTTTTATTTTCTTGATTATATTTCTTAATCTTTAGGGCTACTCATCATACCTTTAAAATATGGTATTCTAAAAGTTATTCACAGATTTAAGATTTTTATAATTTCCTAAAGAATAAAAAAACTCTTCGATAAGAAGAGTACTAATTCAATAATCCTTTTCTTATCTTGTAGATATAATCTATCTACAGGAATTGGCACCTTGTATACACAGGTTGCCGGGTTTCATAGGGCCCTTTCCCTCCACCTCTCTCGATAAGAGTAACATTAATTTAATTTTCATACGTATTCTAGCATATGATGTTTACTTAGTCAACATCTAATTTTGTGTGAACCTCTAAAATTAATAGACTATTAAATCATTAATTGTAATAATATATCATAATTAATTTCTTTTCTTATAATAAATATAACAATTATTAAATAATAAAAAATATTTATTTTAATAAACATTTTTCCTCAAAATTCTTTTTATTAATATACTGAATTCAGAAATCAAAATTCAATTATATTCAAATACGTTTTTCATCTTTTACTTTACTATTAAATCAAATACCTTGATCAATATCAAACTATTTTTATGAAAAAAAGAGAATAAACTATGTTTATTCTCTTTGGTGGAGGAAGATGGATTCGAACCATCGAAACGTAACGTAACAGATTTACAGTCTGCCCCCTTTGGCCACTCGGGAATTCCTCCGCATTATGGAGCTGGCAATAGGAATCGAACCTACAACCTGCTGATTACAAGTCAGCTGCTCTACCGTTGAGCCATGCCAGCATCTATTTACTTTTTTATTAATGGTGGGCACAACAGGGCTCGAACCTGTGACCCTCTGCTTGTAAGGCAGATGCTCTCCCAGCTGAGCTATGCGCCCATTAATTGGTGGAGGAAGATGGATTCGAACCATCGAAACGTAACGTAACAGATTTACAGTCTGCCCCCTTTGGCCACTCGGGAATTCCTCCAAAATATTTGTTTTTTGTTCTGTTGAGTTGTTGCCAATCAACAATGACTAGTATATATTCAATTCAACTATATTTCAAGTCTTATATACACCCATTTTAATAAATTATATAATCATTTCTCTTTTTTTCTACATAATACTTCTTTTTAATATACAACTTATATTATTTTATTAAATTTGAGTCTAAACAATCAATATCTATAAATTCAGAGAAAATATTTCTTATTTTTTTGTAATCTTGTGTTGATAATCTTGTTTCAAAAACTTTAAAAGCCGTTATTAACCCCTCATTTTCATCTTCTAAATTAAATGCTTCCTCTACTTTTCCTATATCACTTGTTGACAATTTATATACTATTCTCGTTAAATCTTTTTTATCGTCTTCAGACAATATATTCATTATATTATTTTTATTAACTGTATACATAGATTTTGAATATGATAATACACTTACACTATCATTATTTCTAGCAATTATTGCCTTAGCATCTTTAGGTTGCCAATAAAATATTAAATAGATATTCATTAACAATGCAAAACACATAAATGTGATAGTTAAAATCCTCTTCATTATTGCTCACCTCTTATTCTAATATTTTCCACTTTATTTTTTTTTATACTTTAAGCAACATTTTTTATTAAACTCCATCATATATATATGTTAAGAGGGGAGGGTATTGTATTTGACTAAGCACAAAGTAAATTATAAATCATCAGATGCTTGTTTTGAGATATCTGAAGCAATTAAAGATTATCTTAGTAATGAAACAATAATAGTCTGTATCGGTACTGATAAATGTATTGGTGATTGTTTAGGTCCTTTAGTAGGCTCAATTTTAAAAGATAGCTCATTTGAATTACCTGTATACGGTACACTTTCAAGTCCTATACACGCTTTAAATATAGATGATAAACTAGAAGAAATATACGAAAAACATCCTGATTCTCCTATAATAGGAGTAGATGCATGCCTTGGTAATAAAGATGCTATTGGAGAAATTCACACTAGAGATTATGCCATACATCCCGGAAAAGGTGTTGGTAAAGAATTGCCTGAAGTTGGCATAGCTTCAATAATTGGTATTGTTGATAATGTTAATAATTCTGAAGTATTTTCTTCTTACAGTATAAGACTTTCTTTGGTTATGGATATGGCTAAATTAATATCAAAAGCTTTAATCGATGCATATAATCTAAAAAAATAAAATCATCCCAAAACTTAAAAGTTTTGGGATGATTTTATTCTTTTTATTCAATAAGAACTATTTCTTGAGAATTCAATTCACTATCTAACTTATCTAATTGTCCCAAAACTGCTCCTGTGCCTTCAGCAACGCACTCAATAGCATTCTCAGCTACAGTTACTTCAACACCTGTTCTAAACTCTATAAGCTTGTCAAGTCCATATAGTAATGAACCACCACCGGTCATTAATATGCCTTTTTCTATTATATCAGCAGCTAATTCAGGTGGAGTTCTTTCTAAGACTGTCTTAACCACATCAACTATGGACTCAACAGATTCTTCTAATGCTTCTCTAATTTCTTCTGTACTTATTTCTAATTCATCTGGTAATCCTGTTACTAGATTTCTGCCCTTCATCTTAGCAGTTAAACTTCTAGAGCCTTTAAATGCTGAACCTATGCCTATTTTTAAATCTTCAGCAGTTTTTTCTCCAATCATTATTTTATATTTATTTCTTACGTATTTTATAATTGCTTCAGTAAATTTGTCTCCTGCAATTTTAATTGAAGATCTTTCAACTATTCCACCTAATGAAATAACAGCTATATCACAAGTTCCTCCACCTATATCTATAACCATATTTCCATTAGGCTTTGTTATATCAATACCTGCACCAATTGCTGCCGCTAAAGGCTCTTCAATTAAATGAACTGTTTTTGCTCCAGAATTTCTTGCTGCATCAATAACAGCTCTTTTTTCAACTTCTGTAGCTTGAGAAGGTACACAGACCATAACCGTAGGCGCTGTAATATTTCTCTTTCCGCACGCTTTTCTTATAAATTCTTTTAACATTCTTTCTGTTACATCATAATTTGAAATAACCCCATCTCTCAATGGACGAACAGCAACTATATTTCCAGGCGTACGACCTATCATTCTTCTTGCTTCTTCACCCACAGCCAATAATTTATTGTTATTTTTATTTATGGCTACTACAGATGGCTCTTTTAATATTACACCTTTGCCCTTTACATAAACTAGCACAGTAGCTGTACCTAAATCAATTCCAAGGTCTGTCCCAGTTCTCCAAAACCACATTCATCATTCACTCCTAAATCGCATATTCTTACCATTAATAACATTTTTCTACTAATTCTATATTATAAACCTATTATGCTTATCGTTCAATAGCTTTATATTTCATTTTTGTAGCTTTTCCACCTCTAATATGACGTTCAGCTTTATTTAATTCTAATATTGTATGAGTTTCTTCTGCTATTATAGGATTTATTTTAGGCAACCTTTCTGTCATATCTTTGTGAATAGTACTTTTACTAACCCCAAAAACTTTTGCAGTTTTTCTTATTGTGGCTTTTGAATCTATAATGTACTTAGCAACTTCTAACACTCTTTCTTCTATATAATCTTTCAAAATATATATCCTCCTTAAAATAATATTTTAAGAATAACTCAATAATTATTATTGAGTTATTCAT
Organism: uncultured Clostridium sp.; assembly: GCF_963527835.1. Taxonomy (GTDB): domain Bacteria; phylum Bacillota; class Clostridia; order Clostridiales; family Clostridiaceae; genus Clostridium. The sequence goes on from NZ_CAURTC010000041.1 coordinate 10,341, forward strand.
TTAGTAAGAATTTTTTACTTAAACTTTTATTTAAGTTTAAGATATTTTTCTGGATTTACTTGTTCTCCATTTGGATTAATTACTTGTAAATTTAAGTATTCACCAAATGTTTCTTTATCATATAATTTAGCTGTTTCTCCAACCTTAGCGATTACTTGATTGGCTGTAACTTTATCTCCAGTTTTTACAGAAACATTTTTATCAAGATTTCCATACCTTGTCTTTAATCCATTAGCATGTTTAATTTCTACTACTGTACCCTCTTCAACACCTGCATTGTCTACAACATCAACAACTCCATCTGCTGCTGCCTTAACTTCTGTTCCAATTTTAGAACTTATATTTACACCTCTTATTGTTCTGTATAAATTATCTTCTACTTTTACTGGTGCTGGATAAGTATATCCTCTACTTATTTTTCCCTCTATTGGATTTGATAAGTTAACTGTTGTTGAAGCAACACTTTTAGCAGTTTCCTTAGAAGCAGTTTTTTCATTTACCTTAGTTTCTTCTTTTGCAGTATTATCTACTCTCTCCGCATTTGGAATTTCATTTGTAACGCTTTTATCATTAATATTTAAAGTTAGCTCTTTTTCTGGTTGTTGAACCTTTGCAACTTCATGTTGGTTACTTATTCTTTTATAAGAATAAGTTCCTACAGCAGCCATAACGCAAAGGCATAGAAATAAAGCAATATAAAAGCTCTCCTTTCTTAATAAGTCTCTAAATCTTTGTCTAAAATTTTTGTCCATATTAACACCTCCTTTTTTCATTATTTCCCTTTTGTAGGAATTAATACATCAATACCGTTTTTTTTCATATAAATTGAAAAATAAAAAACAAGCCGTATTATTTATTTTTAATAATACAGCTTGCTTTTCTATAATTTAATTTTTCATTAACAATTTCCTATAAATTCAAATCATTTATACGTTATATTTCTTATTTCAACTCCATCATAATAATGAGTTAATATTTCATCATATTTTTTTCCATCTTTGGCCATAGCATTAGCTCCCCACTGACTCATTCCAACTCCATGTCCATATCCAGTACAATCTATTTTTATAATATTATCTTTTATTGTCCAACTAAAATTTGTAGAATTTAAATTAAATAGGTTTCTAAATTCAGTTCCTTTTATAGTTTGATCACCTATCTTTAATTCCTTTACAGCTCCACCCTCTGTATATGAAATTATATTCATAATAGAGCCTATATTATCTTTTGATAAATTTAAATTAGAATAATTTTTATTTATTTTATCTATGAAATCATTTAAATTAATTTCTATAAAACTTTTATATTTAGGAGCAATTTCTTCTCCTGTACTATCTGTGGATTTTAAATATGGTATATCATTAGAAAATACATCTTTAGCACTTTCTGTTTTTCCCGAGCTAATTGCAAAAAATTGTGGATACTCTAATACTTTTCCATCATAAACAAGCACTTGCCCCTCTGTATCTTTAACTGCTTTTTTTATCTTGTCCCAATTTTTATTACCTTCTTTTTCACTCCACTTTTTCATTCTCTCATCCTTGTCCATATATACTTGACAATGAGTGGTGTCACATATTTCACCTTCACTCTTACTTGCTTCTTTACAAGGATTATTGAGTTTATTTATATAATAAGTTCTTGCAGCTACAGCTTGTGCTTTTAATGCGTCTTCATCAAAATTAGCTGGCATTTCACTAGCAACTACTCCAATAATATATTCTTCTATATCTATTTCATCGATCTTGTCTTTATCTTTCCTATATAGTTTAACCTTTTTATTTTTAGGTAACTCTATTTTATATGTTTCTTTTACTACACTGTTATTAATGTCAAAAGGCTTAAATATATTAAAATCAGACTTTAAAAAAACTATTGGGGATAATATTAATATTATAAGTATTATTAATGTTATTAGTATTATTAACTTTATGTCTTTATTAACCTTGTTATTCCTCATAACTCTTTCCTCCCATACCCTACACCTAAATATATGCTCAAAATCCCCAATTATGTTAAGCCATTAAATATGTAAAAATATAATTTTAAAGGGTAAGAACTTACTCTCACCCTTTATTTATACATCTATTCTATAGATTTCAGCACCAAGTTTCCTAAACTTTTCTTCTACATTAACATATCCTCTATCTATATGATATATATCCCCTATTTCTGTTTCTCCTTCTGCAGCTAATCCGGCTAAAATCATAGCAGCTCCTGCTCTTAAATCTGTTGATTTTACTTTAGCTCCAGTTAGCTTAGGAGCGCCATCAATTATGGCAGTTCTACCATCAATTTTTATATTTGCTCCCATTCTTAATAATTCTGTAACATGCATAAATCTATTTTCAAATATAGTTTCAGTTATGATACTTGTTCCTTTAATTAAACATAATAAGCTCATCATCTGAGCTTGCATATCAGTTGGAAAGCCTGGGTATGGTAATGTTTTTATATCAACTGGTCTTTTTTTTCCTGTACCATCTACTATAATTGAATTATTGCTTAATTTATTAAATTTAATTCCACATTCCTTTAGTTTCTCTATAACAGGCCTTAAATGATCTTCATTTACTCCATTAATTTTTATAATACTATTTGTTATTCCTGCCGCTATCATAAATGTTCCTGCTTCAATTCTATCGTATATTGGAGTATAATTTATTCCTTTTAATTTTTTTACTCCATGTATAGTTATCTTTCCTTGCCCTGCACCTTCTATATTAGCTCCCATACTATTTAGAAATCTTGCTAAATCTTCTATTTCAGGTTCTTCTGCTGCATTTTCTATTATAGTTGTTCCATTTGCTAATATTGATGCTGTTAAAATATTTTCAGTTGCACCTACTGATGGAAAGTCTAAATATATTCTATTTCCTACTAAGTTTTTAGCTTTAACTTCTACGAAACCATGACCAATATTAATGTCAGCGCCTAAAGCTTTGAATCCCTTTAAGTGCAAATCTATAGGTCTACTTCCAATGTTGCATCCACCAGGCAATGATAATTTACAATATCCAAATCTTGATAACATAGGACCCATTATCAAAAATGATGCTCGCATTTTTCTAATAAGATCAGTATTAGCATCAACAGGATTTAAATTTTTAGTATTAATTTTTAATTTATCATTTATTTTTGAAAAACTAATATCACAATTTAATTGAGATAATAATTGACAAATAACTTCTACATCTTCCAACATAGGTGTGTTGTTTATAGTAATATCTTCTGGACATAATATAGTCGCTGCAATTATTGGTAAAACCGAATTTTTAGCACAGCTTATATCAACTTCACCGTCTAGTTTCTTTACACCTTTAACTATTATTTTTTCCATATTATCCTCCATAATTAATTGTTAAACAATTAAAATAAATTGTGTATTTATTTCAATTGTACTAGTATGTTGTAAATATTATAGGTGTTCCAATAATTATATAAGATTTGTCATTATAGCTAATTAGTGCAAAATTCATCTTTTCACCTAATTTTGATATCCCAGTTCCTGTATAACCATTGCTAATACTCAACATATTTAAATTCATAAGAGATGTTAATCCATTAAAATCATTTAATGATTTATCATTATCTATTCTTCCTTTATAATATAAAAATATTTGCACATCTTCTACATTGGTTTTTTTTATGTTCTCTACTAATTCTTCTAAATGTTTTGTATTGTATTTAGAATTTGTATTTATTAAGGTTATTTCAACATATGTGTAATTATCTATTTTCCATAAATTAATACAAGCTTTAACATCATCATTAGAAACATTAAAACTCCTGCCATCAACTTTAGTGTATTTTCCATCCAATTCATCAATTAAATATTTTTTTAAAAATATTTGCTCTGAATTAATGTTCTTCTTAGTTTTAAATTGTACTTTTAACCCATTTTCTTCAAAATTACTTTCATTAACTATGCTATTTTCTAAATTATAAAAAGACTGATTATTGATGTCCTTAGCTGAAATAACTGCCATATTAAAAAATAAAAATAATATGAGCATAAATAAACTATATTTAAACTTCATATTTATACCCCCTGTTCATTTTTTAATTATGAACAGCTATTTAATTTTTTATTCCATTTATCTAGTTAAGTTTATAGTATCAATATATAAATCTTTCGCTAATTTGTGCCAAATAAAAACTTAAAAAAAGCTTAAGAGGATATTCCTCTCAAGCTTTTTAATTCATTTTTTTCAAGTTTATTCTTTCAACAGATCTTAATAACGCTAATTCTGCTCTTTCTTTATCGTATTTATTTCCTTCAAGTAATCTTTTTTCAGCTCTTTCTTTCGCTTTTTCTGCTCTATTTAAATCAATATTATCAGAAAATTCAGCTGATTCACTGAAAATTGTCATTTCATTATTGAATATGCTTGCAATTCCTTTAGAAACAAATATCTTTCTATCTTTTCCTTCAGCATCTGTAAATTCTACAATAGATGATACCGTACTTGTTACCATATTAGCATGATTTGCTAATATTTCCAATCTTCCTACACTATTTCTTAAAAATATTCTTTTTATATTGCCATTAAATATGTCCTTATCAGGGGTAACAATCTTTAATAAAAATGTATCAGCCATACTAATCATCTCCCTATGCTAAACTTTTAGCTTTTTGTACAGCTTCTTCAACTGAACCAATGAATAAGAATGCTGATTCTGGTAAATCGTCATATTTACCCTCTAAAATTTCTTTGAATCCTTTTATTGTTTCTTTTACAGAAACATATTTTCCAGGCATTCCTGTAAATTGTTCACCTACTGTAAATGGTTGTGATAAAAATCTTTGTACTTTTCTTGCTCTAGAAACTACAGCTTTATCTTCATCAGATAATTCATCCACACCTAATATAGCTATAATATCTTGTAATTCTTTGTATCTTTCAAGTATGTTTTTAACCTTTGTAGCTACATTATAATGTTCTTCACCAACAAGTCTAGGATCTAATATTCTTGATGAAGATTCTAATGGATCTACAGCTGGATATATTCCTAATTCAACTATACTTCTTGATAAAACTGTTGTTGCGTCTAGATGTGAGAATGTTGTTGCTGGTGCTGGATCTGTTAAGTCATCAGCAGGAACATAAACTGCTTGAACAGATGTTATAGAACCGTTTTTAGTTGATGTAATTCTCTCTTGAAGTGCACCCATTTCAGTTGCTAATGTTGGTTGATAACCAACAGCTGATGGTATTCTTCCAAGTAATGCTGAAACTTCTGATCCAGCTTGAGTAAATCTAAATATATTATCTATAAATAATAACACATCTTGACCTTTATCTCTAAAATATTCAGCCATAGTTAAACCTGTTAATGCAACTCTCATTCTAGCACCAGGTGGTTCATTCATTTGACCAAATACTAATGCGGTTTTGTCTATAACGCCTGATTCTTTCATTTCATGATAAAGATCATTACCTTCTCTAGATCTTTCTCCAACTCCAGTAAATACTGATAATCCACCATGTTCTTTAGCTATGTTGTTTATTAATTCTTGAATTAATACTGTTTTTCCAACTCCTGCTCCACCAAAAAGACCTATTTTACCACCTCTTTGATATGGTGCAAGTAAATCTATAACCTTGATACCTGTTTCAAACATTTCTGGTTCAACGGCTTGATCTTTAAAGCTTGGTGCTGGTCTATGAATTGGATAAATTTCTTCAGCTTCTACATTTCCTGCATTATCTATTGGCTTTCCTAACACATTAAAAAGTCTTCCTAATACTTGATCTCCTACTGGTACAGAAATAGCTTTTTCTGTATCAACTGCATCCATCCCTCTTTTTAATCCTTCAGTTGCTTCCATAGCAATGGTTCTTACTATATCATCACCGACATGTTGCTCAACCTCAGCAATTAATGTTCTTTCTCCCATGTCAATACTAATTGCATTATATAAATTTGGAAGAGAATCTGAATCAAACTTTATATCAACTACTGGTCCAATTACTTGAACTACTTTTCCAATCTTACCAGGCATAAAAATACCTCCTTACTATTTTTGAGCTTCTGCTCCTCCAACTATTTCTGATATTTCTTGGGTAATAATTTGTTGTCTTATTCTGTTGTATTTTAGATTTAAATTGTCTAATATATCATTTGCATTTTGAGTAGCTCCATTCATAGCTGTCATTCTTGAACTTTGTTCACTACATTTAGCACTTAATAAAATGTTTCTAAACTTACCTTTCAAATGAATGTTTAATGCATTAGTTAAAACTTCTTCACTATTAGGTTCAGTTATAAATTCTTCTGATACACTAGTAATTTTTTCTATTGGTAAAAGTTTTTCTGCTTTTGGTTCTTGTTTTACTGGAGAAACAAAATCTAAGTACGCAACATTAATTTCTGAAACTTCTCCATCTTTATACATTTTAAGAGCATTTTCAAAAACAATTTTAACTTCCTTTACTGTTGGTATATCTGGTATATCAACATAATCAGCTATTGTATCAAGACCTATTCTTTTTACATAACTTAATCCTTTGCTTCCAACAGTAATTACTTTTATGTTTTCTTTTTCATCTCTAACTAAACTATCTAAGTAAGATACTACGGTATTATTATAACTACCACATAAGCCTGTATCTGATGATACTAAAATGTATAATTTATACTTACTTTTGTTAGATTTAAAATAAATATTATCATCATCTTCTGAAATAGTTGATGCAAGCTTTTCTATAATTTTTTCAGTTTCTTCAAAAAACTTTTTATTTACAAATAATTCTTTTCTAGTTTTTCTTAACTTAGAAGTGGCAACAAGTCCCATAGCATTAGTTATTTTTCTTGTACTTTCTACTGACTTTATTCTTCGTTTAATTTCTATAAGTCCAGCTGAACCCATACTTTCTACCTCCTAAAGAAGGGCATAGCTTAAAACTAAGCTATGCTTCTTGTAAAAATATCTTTTTAAACTCAACTATCGCTACTTCTAATTTAGCTTTTATTTCATCTGTTAAAACTTTCTCTTCAGCAATTTGTCTTCCTAATTCTCTATAATGAGTATCTACATATTCTAATAATTCTTTTTCGAATTTCTTTATATCTTCTACTTTTATGTCAGATAAGAAATCATTAACTGCTGTATATAATATAATAACTTGTTTCTCAACTTCTAAAGGCATATATTGATCTTGCTTTAATATTTCAACAAGTCTCTTACCTTTTTCAAGTCTCTTCTTTGAATCTTTATCTAAATCTGATCCAAATTGCGCAAATGCTGCTAATTCTCTATATTGCGCAAGTTCTAGTCTTAAAGTACCTGTTACTTGCTTCATTGCTTTAATCTGAGCATTACCACCAACTCTTGATACTGATATACCAGCATTAACAGCCGGTCTTTGTCCAGAATTAAATAAATCAGATTCTAAGAATATTTGACCATCTGTAATTGATATTACGTTGGTTGGGATGTATGCTGTTATATCTCCAGCTAGTGTTTCTATTATAGGAAGAGCTGTTAATGATCCTCCACCATTTTCTTCTGACAACTTAGCTGCTCTTTCAAGCAATCTTGAATGTATATAGAAAACATCTCCTGGATAAGCTTCTCTGCCTGGTGGTCTTCTAAGAAGTAATGACATTGTTCTATAAGCTACTGCGTGCTTAGATAAATCATCATAAACTATCAATACATCTTTTCCTTGATTCATAAAGTATTCACCAATACTACATCCTGCATATGGCGCAAGATATTGTAATGGAGCAGAATCTGCTGCTGTTGAACTTACTATTATACTGTAATCCATAGCGCCCATTTCAGTTAATGTATTAACTATATGTGCAACTGTAGATTGTTTTTGTCCAATAGCTACATAAATACATATTACATCTTTTCCTTTTTGATTTAATATAGTATCTATAACAAGTGCTGTCTTTCCTGTTTGTCTATCACCTATTATAAGTTCTCTTTGTCCTTTACCTATTGGTATCATCGAATCTATAGCCTTGATTCCTGTTTGCAATGGTTCATTAACAGAACTTCTCTCTATAATGCTAGGTGCTTTAACTTCTATAGGTCTAGTTTGATTTGTGTTTATTGGGCCTTTTCCATCAAGTTCTTCACCTAATGAATTAACAACTCTACCTATTAATGCTTCACCTACTGGAACTTCAACTATTTTTCCTGAACCCTTAACAATATCTCCTTCTTTTATACCTTCTTCATTTCCTAAAAGAACACATCCGACATTGTCTTGTTCTAGATTTAAAGCCATTCCATATACATCATTTGGGAATTCTAGTAATTCACCTTCCATACAATCATCTAATCCATAAACTCTTGAAACTCCATCTCCGACTTGAATTATAGTACCAGAATCTACTGTTTTTATTTGTTTTTCATATTTTTCTATTTCTTTTTTAATAATAGAAGTTATTTCTTCTGGCTTAATATTCATGGATTCACCTCTATTTCTGTTTAAGTATTAAATCTTTCATTTCTTCTATCTTAGATTTGACAGTATTATCTATTACATCATGACCAACTCTTACATAAACTCCACCTAATAAATTACGATCTACTTCCGTTTCAAATAAGATATTTTTATCGTATTTCTTTTGAAAAATATCTCTTAAATTATCAAGTTCATTTGATAAAAGCGGTATAGCTGTCTTTATAATACCTTTTAATGTATTTTTTCTTTCAAGATCTATCTTTTCCATCTCATTTAATTTTTCTCTAAGATAAAGTATTCTATCTTTTTCAATTAATATAAGAAGAAAAGAAAGTAACTCTTCATCAATCTTATTTTTAAAAATATTAATAAATGTTTTCTTTTTTTTCTTTGTACTTATTTGAGGATGCCTTATTACTTCATAAAATTCATGATTATTTTCAATAAGTTCACAAATTTCTCTTAAATCTTGTAAGTACTCATCCACTTTTCCTTTTTTTTCAGCAACTTGGTAAAGTGCTAATGCATATCGCCTATCTAAGTATTCATACATAGCTACATACCTACCTTAGTAATAAAATCGCTTATAAGTTCTCTGTGTTTACTTTCGTCTATGTTTTCTTCTAAAGCCTTAATTGAAAGTTCTATAGCTAAATCTACTGCTTGTTTTTTAATTTCATACTCAGCTTTTTCTTTTTCACGTTGTATATCAGTCTTAGCTCTTTCTAATAAAGATTTAGCTTCTTCATTAGCATCTTCTACTATTTCATCATATACTTTATTTGCTTTTACTTTTTGCTTTTCGGTAATTTTTTTACCTTCTTCTTTAGCTGATTGCAATATTCTTTGATTTTCTAGTAGATACATTCTTGCTTTTTCTGAGTCTTCATCAGCTTTTAATAATTGTTCATCAACAAAATCTTGTCTTTCATTAATTATACCTTTTATTTTATCCCAGAAAAAATGCTTTAAAATAATAACTAGAATACAAAAGTTAATTATTGTCATAAAAATTACTGAATAATTGGTTTCCATATCCTTATCTATATCCTCCCTTCGGAGTCAATATAATCAACTCATAAATATTATTTTGTCAATATCATAAATGCAATTATTAATCCATAAATAGCTGTTGCTTCTGCAAGTCCAGCTCCTATGATTAATGCAGTTTGAATTTTACTTGCTGCTTCTGGTTGTCTTGCAATTGCTTCTGTAGCCTTTCCTGTGGCTAAACCAATTCCAATACCTGCCCCTAATCCTGTTAATACAGCAATACCTGCTCCGATAACTGCTAAATTCATTATAATTCCTCCTTAAAATAAATAAATTTTCTTAATGTTCTGCTGTTGTTTTAATATTAATTATAGTTAACATAGTAAATACTAGCATTTGGATTATACCATCAAATAAATCAAAATATCCATGGACTATTATTGGTAAACCAATTTGAGCTGCCATGCCTATATGACCTAATTTTTCATATACTAAATCAACTAAAATTGTCGCTGCTAACATGTTACCAAAAAGTCTGAGTGCTAAAGATACAGGTAACATAACTCTTTCCATAATATTTATAGGTAACATACCTATAAATGGATGTCCAAAACCTTTTAAATATCCACCTAAGCCATTTCTCTTGATTGCAGTAAAATTAATAACTACAAATGTTGTAATTGCAAGACCAATAGTTACACTTAAGTTTTGTGTTGGCGGTTTTATACCAATTAATCCTGTAAAATTTAATAATAGTAAGTAAATTATCAATGTACCTACATAGGGTACAAACCCTACATAACTTTCTCCCATAGTATTACTAACAAGCGAAGTTACTGTTTCATAAAACTTTTCCAATGCTGCTTGTTTCTTATTCGGCTTTTGTTTTAAATTCTTTGTTAGTAAATACGCCGTTATTGCTACAGCTAGAATTATTATCCATTGAACTATTATTTCCGGAATAACATCTACTGGGAAATTTCCAATTTTAAAGGAAAATACAACCTTACTGGGTTCCACTTTAAACACTTCCTTTCTCCCTCTTTATAGAGTTAAATGTTAAAAATACATAATGTGAGATAAAGCCACACATATAAAAAGAAATGTATTCTACATTTTTTATAAAAGGTAATAATGCTAAAATTACAATACCTATTTTTAATGGTACACTCATAGTTATGTATTTATTTTTATTACTATATCCTAAGAAACTTATGATAATATAAACATTTATCATAAAGTTAATTAAGGATATTATAATACCTGTAAAATATATACTTGCATCCTTAAAAGAAAAAAGGATACTTATAATTAAAGATACTAAAAGTCCACCCCTTAAATCTAATTTAATCATATCTTTAAGAAGCTTAATCGGCTCTCTATTCATAATTCTCTCCTCTTGACTTCAATATCAGATATTATATAACCATATCAAGCTTTAATAAAATACTATTTATACTAATAAATTGCTTTTTATCATCATAGGATGTATTTATCTTCTGTTTCCTTTGGTATATGTAGGTAATTTTCTTGTTTAATCAATTTATCTACAAAAATAAATTAATCAATATCAATTCTTGCAATTATCAGAATATTCATTTTTTTGAATATTTTATTTTTTTTCATGATATCATTTTCAACGATTGTTTTACATGAATATATAAGTTTTATTAAGCTTTATTAAACTTTATCATTGAAAATTTTTATCATTTTGTAAAACATTGTCGTTTTTGTTTTTGTACTAATGAATATAAAAAATTGGTTTTATTCAATATTTTTTTTCAATATTCGCCATCAAACCCAGTAACAAGCTTATAATCACTTTATTAAGTAGTATTCATAATTGTTTAATTCAATATTGTTCTTTACATCTTGCATATATTTTTATTACATATACACTAAAATAAATTGTAATTGAAAATTTTGTAAGAATTCATTCATAATTATTATACTTATATTATGTAATTTTATTACCTTTTATTATAATAAAATGTAATAATTCATTGTAAATACATTTTAAAACTGAATTTATAAATTAATTCTTCATTTATAAAGTCTAATCTTAAAATCTTATTTAAGTACTTTAACCTTAGTTTTGTAAAAACTCTTTAATATTCTAAATTTTAATTATCTTAGTTTTATAAAAGCTTATTTTAACTTTTAAAGAACATTTGATCCAAAGAAACAAAGTAACTAAACTAAGTTTTAATTAAAATATGATTATTTTTTATTCTTTAGAGATGCTCATCATCCCTTTAAAACACGGTATTCTAGAAATTATCCACAGATTTAATATTTTTACAATTTCCTAAAGAATAAAAAAATTGCTATGATTAAATAATCATAGCAATTTTCTTGAGAGTAATTAGTAACTACTAATTATAGTCTTTCAACTATAAGAGCAGTTCCCATTCCTCCACCTATACAAAGTGTTGCTAAACCTTTTTTAGCATCTCTTTTTTCCATTTCATGAAGTAATGTTACAAGAATTCTAGCACCAGATGCTCCAACTGGATGTCCTAATGCAATAGCTCCTCCATTAACATTAACTTTTTCCATATCAAATCCTAAATCTTTAGCAACTGCTAAACTTTGAGCTGCGAAAGCTTCATTAGCTTCTACTAAATCTAAATCAGCAATAGTTAAGTTAGCTTCTTCTAAAGCTTTCTTAGTTGCATGGAATGGTCCGTATCCCATTATAGCTGGATCTAATCCTTTTGATCCGTAAGAAAGTATTTTAGCTAATGGCTTAACTCCTAATTCTGCTGCTTTTTCAGCACTCATAACAACGAAAGCTGCTGCTCCGTCATTTATTCCTGAAGCATTACCTGCTGTAACTGTTCCTTCTTTAATGAAAGCTGGTTTTAATTTACCTAAAGATTCTTTAGTTGTTCCGAATCTTGGGAATTCATCAGTATCAAATACTTTTGGTTCTCCCTTTCTTTGTGGAATCATAACTGGAACTATTTCATCTTTAAATCTTCCACTTTCGATTGCTTTTTGAGCCTTTTGTTGAGATGCAGCTGAGAAAGCATCTTGTTCTTCTCTAGTTAATCCCCATTGTTTTGCGATATTTTCAGCAGTAACACCCATATGATAGTTGTTAAATGCATCCCATAATCCATCTTTGATCATAGTATCAACCATTTTAGCGTCGCCCATTCTTTGGCCCCATCTAGCACCTGGTAATACATATGGTGCAGCTGACATGTTTTCCATACCACCAGCAACTATAACATCTGCGTCTCCTGCTTTTATCATTTGAGCTGCTAAACTAACTGCTCTTAATCCAGAACCACAAACTTTATTAATTGTCATAGCAGGAACTTCATTAGGTAAACCTGCTTTTAAAGTTGATTGTCTAGCTGGGTTTTGTCCTAAACCAGCTTGTATAACATTACCCATTATAACTTCTTCAACAGCTTCTGGTTTAACACCTGCTCTGTTTAAAGCTTCTTTAATTACAGTTGCTCCTAAATCTACTGCTGAAACAGTTTTTAATGCTCCACCAAAGCTTCCAAGAGCTGTTCTTACTGCACTTACAATAACTACTTCTTTCATGTGTAAATCCTCCTAAAAATTATATATATTTAATATCCTTATCGTTAAATTATTAACATAACATAATTATACATTTAATTTTTTTATTAATCAAGACTTTATTGTTAAATTTTAAACAAAGTTTATATTTTATATTTTAAATTCTTCAACTTCTTTTTCGCTTAATTCAAAATATTTCAATATAGCATCAGCTATTCTAATTGAAGCAACACCATCTCCATATGGATTTACTGATTTACTCATACTGCTATATGCATCAACATCATTTAATAATTTATTTGCTTCACCCACTATTTTTTCTACATCAGTACCAACCAGTTTAACTGTTCCATATTGTACTGCTTCTGGTCTTTCTGTAACGTCTCTTAGCACTAATACTGGTTTTCCTAAATGTGGTGCTTCTTCTTGTAACCCACCTGAATCAGTCATAACTAAATATGATTTATTCATTAAATTATGAGTTTCTTTAGTGTCTAGTGGTGGCAATAAATGCACTCTATCTAGATTTCCTAATTTTTCAAAGACTACATCTTTAACAATTGGATTTAAATGAACTAAATATACTAATTCAACATCTTCATTGTTTATAACAATTTCCTTTAATGAATCACAAATATTATTTATTCCTTCCCCCCAATTTTCTCTTCTATGAGCTGTTACCATTATAACTTTTTTATTAAAATCTATTTTCTTTAATTCTTCATTTTCAAATTCATAATTTTCTTCTACGGTGTGCTCCATAGCATCTATAACTGTATTTCCAGTTATATAAATAATACCTTCTGAAATACCTTCTTTTAATAAATTTTCTTTAGAGCTTTTTGTTGGTGCAAAATGTAAGTCAGATAAGTTTCCTGTTAACCTTCTATTCATTTCTTCAGGAAATGGAAAATATTTATTAAAGGTTCTAAGTCCCGCTTCTACATGGCCAACTTTTATTTGCTTATAAAATGCCGCTAATGCTCCTGCAAAAGTTGTTGTAGTATCTCCATGTACTAATATCATATCTGGCTTTTCTTGTTCAAATATTTCTTCTAGCCCCTCCAATACCTTATTTGTTATTCCAGTTAAAGTTTGTCTTGTTTTCATTATATTTAAATCAAAGTCTGGTTTTATATTAAATAATTCTAAAACTTGATCCAACATTTCTCTGTGTTGAGCTGTAACACACACCTTAGCTTCTATTTCTTCTCTTTTCTTTAATTCTTGAACTAGTGGAGCCATTTTTATTGCTTCAGGTCTCGTTCCAAATATAGTTATAATTTTCTTTTTACTCATAGTATTTCCTCCAATCTGCAATAATAGATCTTGACTACTTATTTTTCATATATAAAGATCTATTAATTCTTGTCAGTATTTTTTGCATTATCTTTGTATATATTCTAATTTAATATCTATAATCTTTTTAATAACCAAAGTTCTCATCTATATTTAATGAATCATCATTTTTTATCCAATCTTCTACATCTATTTTAAGATAATTTTCTTTATCTTTTCTTATAACAACATAAGAAATTCCAGCATTAATTATCAGTCTTTTACACATAGAACATGAATTAGCATTTTCAACATACTCTCTTGTCTTAACATCTCTTCCTACCAGATATAATGTTGCTCCAATCATATCTCTTCGTGATGCACTAATTATAGCATTAGCCTCACTATGTACACTTCTGCAAAGTTCATAATGTGTTCCTCTAGGCACTTGTAATTTTTCTCTTATACAACTATTAATATCTATACAGTTCTTTCTACCTCTTGGAGCTCCAGTGTATCCTGTTGATATTATTTCATCATTTTTAACTATTATTGAACCGTAATTTCTTCTTAGGCATGTACCTCTTTCCAATACAGTTTCAGCAATATCTAAATAATAATTTTCTTTTATTGTTCTTTCCATTTTTAATTCTCCTAAAAATAACATTATTTATGTTAATTATAACAGATAAATTTAAAAGGAGTATCTTTAAATTTTTTATTTAAGATACTCCTTTTCTAATACTATAAGATATTATTTAGTTCCGAATAATCTATCTCCGGCATCGCCTAAGCCAGGAACTATATAACCTTTTTCATTTAATTTTTCATCTATAGAAGCCACATATATATCTACATCAGGATGTTTTTCTTGTACTAATTTGATTCCTTCAGGAGCTGATATTAAACACATTAGTTTTAAATTTTTAGCTCCTTTTTCTTTTAGCATAGTTAAAGCATCTGCTGCTGAACCACCTGTTGCAAGCATTGGATCCACAACTATAACATCTCTTTCTTCTATATCTTTTGGAAGCTTACAAAAATATTCTACTGGTTGTAATGTTTCTTCATCTCTATATAATCCTATATGACCGATCTTTGCAGCTGGTATTAAACTAAGAACACCATCAACCATTCCAAGACCTGCTCTTAAGATAGGCACTATAGCCATTTTCTTTCCAGAAACAACTCTACATTTTGTTTTACAAACAGGAGTTTCAATTTCTACTTCATCCATATTTATATCTCTTGTTGCTTCATAAGTTAGTAACATTGAGATTTCTTTTACTAATTCCTTAAAATCCTTTGATCCTGTATCCTTACTTCTTACCATTGAAAGCTTATGTAGCACTAATGGATGATTAACTTCAATTACTTTACTCATATTTATCCCTCCAAAATTAAATGTTTAAATATATTAAAATTAATATTATTTACTGTATTTAGCTTCTATTGCACTAATCTTATCTATTCTCTTTTGATGTCTATCACCTTCAAACTCAGATGATATAAAAGTTTTTACTATATCTAAAGCAAGGCCAATTCCAACAACTCTTTGACCCATTGTTAATATATTTGCATTATTATGTTGTCTTGTTGCATGTGCACTAAAAGTATCTGAACATAATGCAGCTCTTATTCCTGGAACCTTATTAGCTGCAATTCCTATACCTATTCCTGTACCACAAATTAATATTCCAAGTTCAAATTCCTTAGCTACAACAGCTTCTGCTACTGGTAATGATATATCTGGATAATCGCAAGATTCTGTTGAATGTGTACCAAAATCTTTAACTTCATGTCCTTCACTTTCTAGAAATTTTATAATTTCTTGTTTTAATTCAAATCCACCATGATCGCATCCGATTGCTAATTTCATAATCAAAACCTCCATACTATATATATCTATTCATAAAAAAAGAAGAAAAAGTAGATTATTAAACTTTATCTTCCTCTTATTTTAAGCAATAATCAAAATCTTATTTATATATTCTTGTAAAATTATACTTCTATAATATCAAATCCAGCGGCTTTATTTAGTCTATTCATAATAGCTATTCCTACACCTTTTTCTTCATAAGCCTCTGCTAATATTACATCTGCACCTAAATCATCGCATTTTCTTAATGATTCAAATAAATTTTGTGCAATCATAAGTAAATTTTCTCTACTACCTAGTACTACTTTGATTCCCTTATTATATTCTTTTTCATTTTCTTGTATTGTAAGTATACACACCTTTTTATTATTATCTATATAATAATCTACCATTTCTTTAATTTTTTCAATAGTTTTTTTTCTTTCACCTGAAATTATCTTAACTTTAGCTTTAGGTGCATAGTGTCTATATTTCATTCCTGGTGCTTTTGGTTTTAAGTCACCAGTACTTTTTTTCATTATAGCACCATCTATTTCTATTCTATTATCTATCTCTTTTAACATTTCTAAAGTTATTCCACCAGGTCTTAGCACTAATGGCGGATTAACTGTACAATCTAATATTGTTGATTCTAATCCTATATCACTTTTATTTCCGCCAACTATACAGTCTACTCTGCCTGACAAATCTTCTATACATCTTTCTACATCTGTTGGGCTAGGTCTTCCACTTATATTAGCAGATGGTGCTGCAATAACTGTATTAGACATCTCTATTAATTTTAATGCTATTTCATTATTAGGCATTCTTATTCCTATAGTATCTAAATCAGCACTAGTCATATTAGGAATTATAGACTTCTTCTTTAAAATCAATGTTAATGGACCTGGCCAATATTTATCTATTAATTTTTGAGCTATGTCTGGTATATCTTCAATTAAACTTTGTATATTCTTTGATGCAACATGAACAATTAAAGGATTATCTTGTGGTCTTCCTTTAGCTATGAAAATTTTTTTAACAGCGTCTTCATTTAATGCATCAGAACCTAACCCATATACAGTTTCTGTTGGAAAGGCAACTATGCCACCATCTTTTATTATTTGTGCTGCTTCTTTCATCTTTTCTTCATCATCAATAATATTATTAATTTTTATAATATTGGTATTCAAAATATGTGCCTTCTTTCTTTAAACTATTGTTTGTCCTCGTGCAATCTTTATATTTTGTATACTATAATCAGTATATATAGCTTTAACACAATTTCTATATATGCAGTCTAATAATAAATACTTCTTTAATCCACCTTTTCTTACTATTTGAAAATAGTAAGTTTTATTTGGATTTTTATCCTGTATCTTCTCATATTCCTTTTTGAGTTTAGGATGTCTTTTTAGAAAATTAGGTGGTACAGGCCTAAGTAAACTATTTTTAAATGATATACTTGTAATAATAATTATTTCCATATCATAATCTGATTTATTAGTATGTACTAAAACAACTTTATCGCATAATATTAATGATGTAGTTGCTAATATTCCCGTTTTAAACGTTAGACGATTATTATTACATTTGTATTCTACCTTGTATCCATTTAATTTAATAAGTATAGAAATTACTATTAAAAATTCAATTAAGGTTAAATATATTAAATAAAATACATTTAAAAGATTAGTTATTAATAAAACTGCTGGTAGTGTAATTGCTAATATTATCATAAATATTATGAATCTTTTTAAAGATGACTTTTCCTTCTTTATAGCAGTGTAAATATCTATAACCTCACCCCCTATTATTTAAAAGCCTCACATTCTAAAATGCAAGGCTATTAAATAATGTCTGACATTTAAAGTAATGCCCTACATTTCACTATTTCCCATTTTTTGCATTTTCTCTGCTTGGTCTGCAGTTATTAATGCATTTATCATTTCTTGAACATCTCCATCTAAGAATGAATCCAATTTATATAATGTTAATCCAATTCTATGGTCAGTAATTCTTCCTTGTGGATAGTTGTATGTTCTTATTCTTTCACTTCTATCACCAGTTCCTACTTGGCTCTTTCTATCAGCAGCTATTCCATCTGCTCTTTCTTGTTCTGCTTTCTCAAATAATCTTGATCTAAGAACTTTCATAGCTTTTTCTTTATTTTTTAATTGAGATTTTTCATCTTGACATGATACAACAAGACCACTAGGTAAATGTGTTATTCTTACAGCTGAATCTGTAGTATTAACGCATTGTCCACCATGACCAGAAGCTCTAAATACATCTATTCTAACATCTTTATCTGCTATTTCTATTTCAACATCATCAACTTCTGGTAATACTGCTACTGTTACGGTTGAAGTATGTATTCTTCCACTAGATTCTGTATCTGGAACTCTTTGAACTCTATGTACTCCACTTTCATACTTTAATTTTGAGTATGCTCCATTTCCTTTAATCATAAAGACAACTTCTTTAAATCCACCAATATCAGTTTCATTTAAACTCATTATTTCTGTAGACCATCTTTGTCTTTCAGCATATCTTGTATACATTCTAAATAAATTGTATGCAAATAAAGCAGCTTCTTCTCCGCCTGCTCCGCCTCTTATTTCAACAAAAACATTCTTATCGTCATTTGGATCTTTAGGAAGTAATAATATTTGAATTTCTTTTTCTAATTCTACTTCTCTTTGAGATAAAGATGCTATTTCTTCATTTAGCATTTCTTTCATTTCTCTATCGCTTTCATCACTTAGCATCTCTTTATTAACTTGTAAATCTTCAATTACTTGTTTGTATTCTTTATATGCATTAACAATGATTTCTAAGTCAGCTTGTTCTTTACATAACTTTCTCCATTCATTTTGATTTTGCATAATTGATGGGTCACTAATTTTAACTGATAGTTCATCATACTTATTTTCTATAAAGGCTAATTTATCTAATAACATTTAATCACTCCGTAATTCATTTTTACACATATCATATATAAAATATTTTTAATAATATATTTTAATTTCACTTCAAAATTTCTGTTAAATATGGTCTTATTAAATGAAACATTATTTTCTTAAATTAAAGACCACTTAGTATTATAGCATATTTTAAAACTTTTAATCAATAATCAGATATACATAGAATATATTCTTTAGCTAATTAAATTTATTATACCCTCTTATATAAAAATAAATTTATAATACTTTTACATTTAAACTCTTATTTATAATATTTTCCTATTGCTACTCTATCTAATCCTGCTAAATCTTTTACTATTTTTACTTCAATAAAATTTTTCTCTTCCATTAGTTCTTTTACATCAGTACCTTGATTATAACCTATTTCAAATGCCAATATTCCACTTTCATTTAAAACATTTATACTCTCATTTATTATTCTTTTATAAAAATCTAATCCATCTTTTCCACCACTTAAAGCCGTGTGTGGTTCATAATTTTTAACATCCTCCATTAAATCATTTATTTCGCATTCTTCTATATAAGGTGGATTAGAAACTATAATATCATATTTCTTTGCATCATTTATACTTTTATTTAATAAATCACTTTTTATAAAACTTGCTCTATCTGAAACATTAGATTTTTCTATATTAACTAATGTAACTTTTTCTGGTGTTTCATAATAATCAATTAAATCTACATTAATATTTTTCCTTAAATTAGCTAATGCTATTCCTATTGCACCTGATCCACAACATAAGTCACATATGCTTTTACTATCATTTTCATTTATATGCTTTAGTACTTCTTCAACTAATATTTCCGTATCCGCTCTTGGAATAAGCACACCTGATTCTACATAGAAATTCATATTCATAAATTCGCATTCATTTAATATATATTTAACTGGCATTTTTTCTTTTCTCTTATTAATAAGTTCCATATATATTTTTTCATTTGTTTTATCTATTTTTTCTTCTCTATGTGTTATTAAATATATTTTTTCTTTATTCAATACTTTTCCTAATATTAATTCTGCATCTAATCTTGAAGTATTAATTCCACATTCCTTCAAAATAGCAGTTCCTACATTTAATAACTCACCTACACTTTTATTATTCATCATCTTTAATACCTTCCGCTGCTTTAAGTGATGCAATTGCAACTTCTATCTGAAAATCATCTGGCTCTTTTGTAGTTAAGCATTGTAATTTTAATCCTGGCCATGCAATTGCTTTTGCTAGAGAATTATTATTCTTTCCTAGCCATTTTATCAATTCATAAGTAATCCCTGTAATTACAGGAATTAATACAATTCTTAATATCAATCTTTCAGTAATACTTCCCCATCCTGTAAAAGAAAATACAATTATACTAACAAACATTATTAAAAATAAAAAATTTGTTCCACATCTAGGATGAAATCTACTACATTTTTTAACATTTTCCACAGTTAACTCATCTTCATTTTCATAACAAAATATAGTTTTATGTTCTGCTCCATGATATTCTAGAACCCTATATATATCATCTAATTTACTTATAATAAACATATAACCTATAAGTATAATTATTCTAATAATAGCTTCTATAAAATTTAACAAAACATGAGATGTAGTAAATTTTTTAAACAAAGCCGCCATACTAGTTGGCAATAATACAAAAAGAGCTATAGATATCATAAATGAAAATATTAAAGTTATAGCCATTATTAAATCATTAGATTTGTCTCCTAATTTTTCATTAATCCATTTTTCAAATTTTGAAGGTTCCTCATCTTCATCAAAAAATGATGCAGAATAATTTAACGAATTCATTCCAACTTTTAGTGAATCAATTAATATAAAAAAACCTCTCAAAAAAGGAATATTTAAAAATTTATATTTTTTAGTTATTGATTCTGCTCTGTCCATTTTTACTTCTATATTTCCCTTTGAAGTTCTAACAGCTGTAGCTAAACCTTTGCTACCTCTCATCATTACGCCTTCAATAACTGCTTGACCTCCAACATCGCATCTCTTCATACCTGTTCTCCCCAATTACCAATTATTTTTTAATTAATCTTTTTATATTTGTAATAACATTGCCCACATAAAGATTCATAATAAACATCATTTTCTTCATCTATTGCCACTTGTTGTCCTTCAAATACAAATCTACCATTAATTTTTCTACCATTTAATATAGCTTTTTTTCCACATTCACATATTGTTTTCATTTCTTCAATACTGTGTGCTAATAATAATAATCTTGTACTTCCTTCAAATCCATTCATTTTAAAATCCGTTCTTAATCCATAACATATAATAGGAATATCTAATGTAACAGCAATCTTAAATAACTGATCTATTTGATTTGTTTTCATAAACTGCACTTCGTCAACTAAAAGACAATCAATCTTTGATTTTTTATTTATATATTCTGATACTAAATCAAAAATATTATCTTTTTCTGAAATCATAATATCTACTTTTTTTTCAACACCAAGTCTAGATACTATTTTATCTCCACCTTTATTATCAACAGAAGGTTTTATAAGAACTACATTCATACCTCGTTCTTCATAATTATGAGCTACCTGCATTAAATGAGTAGATTTTCCAGAATTCATTGCTCCATACCTAAAATATAATTTGCTCATGCTTAAATACTCCTCTTCTTTTAATTATCTTAATCGATTATAACATTTAATAGATATGTAAAAAAGAGCTTTTTACTACCATAAATTTGCATTGACCGTTATATTACGCTATGATATAATTTAATAGCTATTTAATAATAGTAATAATAAGTTAACTTATTGGAAGAGGTGAAAAATATGAAACAAGGCATACATCCAGAATACCACACAGACGCAGTGGTTAAGTGTGCATGTGGAAACAGTTTTACAACTGGTTCTGTTAAAGAAGAACTTAAAGTTGAAATATGCTCTAAATGCCACCCATTCTTCACTGGTAAGCAAAAGATCGTTGACGTTGGCGGTAGAGTTGAAAAATTCAACAAAAGATTCAATCTTGATACTAAATAGAACGTTAAGGGAAAGACTTAGTCTTTCCCATTTTCTTTTTTATTTACATATGATTAAAAGCTCTTATAAATAAATAGTTTATCCTATTTAAAAATTGTGATAAACTACTTGTATGTAATTTAGTAGAAATGAGTGGAATTTAATGAAAAAAGTTTTAATTTTAACAACTTCTACAGGGCAAGGTCATAACCAAGCAGCAGATTCAATATCTGCTTCATTTGAGAACTCTGGATACGAAACTATAAAATATGATTTTTTATATAAAAGCAGTAAATTTTTAAATAACTTAATTGTAACAGGATATGAAATTTTAGCATGTAGATTTCCATATTTTTATGGATTATTTTATAAATGTACAAATAACAGATTTACTAATATATTATTAAAAATTCTTTTTGTATTTACTAAAAAGAAATTATTTAAACTAGTAAATGATACTAATCCAGATATAATAGTTGCTACTCATGCATTATCTATTAATATGGTTTCATCATTAAAAAAACAAGGTTTAAATATACCTTATATATTGATTGTTACGGATTTTAAAGCACATTATACTTATATAAGTAAATATGTAGACGCTTATATTACTGGAAGCGACTACACAAAACACTCATTAATAGATAAAGGAATAAATCCAGGTATAATATATCCGATTGGTATTCCTATTAAGAAGATTTTTTATAATAGAAATAATTCTATTATAAATTTAAATGATGAGTATTTCAATTTATTATTAATGAGTGGAAGTCTTGGATTAAACACAATCTCATTAGTTTTAAAAGAATTATTAAAAAGTCCCCATAAGCTAAGAATAACTGTAGTTTGTGGGAAAAATAAAAAATTAGAAAACTCTTTAAATGATTACTGTAACAGTAATTCTTATAACAATAAAAAATTACATATATTAGGATTTACAAAAGATATTCCTATATTAATGGATTATTGCGATATAATAATTTCAAAACCTGGTGGATTAACCGTAACCGAATCTATAGTTAAAAATATTCCTTTAATAATTCCATTTGCAATTCCAGGACAAGAAATGGAAAATACAGATTTTTTAGTTAAATCAGGTTGTTCACTTTATATAAAAGATTTAACTAAAATAAATAATACTATAGATTATTTAATTAACAATCCTATTGAACTAAAAAATTTAAAAGATAAATTAGTACTTCAATCATCTAACTATAGTGTAGATGAAATTGTAAATATAGCTGAAAATTTAACAATCGAGTAGGAGCTAAATAATTATTTTATTTAGCGTCCTCTCACACCACC
>NZ_CAURTC010000042.1:0-30594 GCF_963527835.1 uncultured Clostridium sp.
GGGTGCATGGCTAAAAAAATCGACGGCTCCAAAGTCGCCTTAGCGATTTTGTTCTAGTACATTTATATGAAATTATATATAACTTTTAATTATTAATAATTAATTGAAAATAATTTATAAAATCTAAAATTATAGATATTATTATAAATTATTGATTTGAGAAGTAAGGTGATTTTTTATTTTTATGATAATTTAAAATTTGTTTGACATTACTAATAGTAAAGATATATAATAAATCAAACAAATATATTTTAATAAATTAAATTTAGTAAAATTGAATTTAAACTATATCTTTTGTAAAGTTGTAGTTGTTATGAATTTATAAGAAAGACAGATATAAAATCTTTTTATATTACTTAAATGTATTTAAATATTGATTTTTAGTAATAATATATTTTAGATTGAGTATTTTTAATTAAGATTTGGAGGAAATTTTATGGGAGAGAGATACGATATAGCCATTATTGGAAGTGGACCAGCAGGTTTATCAGTAGCATTGAATGCAAGAATAAGAAAAAAGAACTTTATAATCTTTGGAAGTAAAAATATTAGTAATAAACTAGTAAAGGCTCATACAATAAATAATTATTTAGGATTCTATGGAAAAAGTGGATTGGAAATAAGAGATGAGTTTCTTAATCATTTAAAATCTATGGATATAGAGATTACAGAAGAAAAGGTAAATAATATTTATGCAATGGGCGATTATTTTTCATTAATGGTAAATGAAAAGATGTATGAAGCAACTTCTATAATTTTAGCTACTGGAGTGAATTTCGGAAAACCATTTAATGGGGAAGAAGAGTTTTTAGGAAAAGGTGTTGGATATTGTGCAACTTGTGATGCACCTTTATATAAAAATAAAATAGTTACTATTATAGCTTATAATAAAAAAGATGAAGAAGAAGCTAATTTTATAGCATCGATAGCATCTAAAGTATATTATATACCTATGTATAATGAGGAAGTAGAAGTAAACTCAGATATTGAAATTATAAAAGATAAGCCTATTGAAATAAAAGGAGATATGAAAGTTAACTCTTTAATTTTATCTAATAAAGAATTAAAAACAGACGGTATCTTTATACTAAGAGATAGCATATCACCTGGTCAATTAGTTCCAGGATTAGAATTAGATCAAAATCATGTTAAAGTTGATAGATTGATGAAAACAAATATAAAAGGGTGTTTTGCAGCTGGGGATATAGTAGGAGTACCGTATCAATATATTAAATCAGCAGGAGAGGGAAATATTGCAGCATTATCTGCAGTTTCTTATATAGATGAAAAAAATAAAAAATAAATATGTTTTTAATAATCAATAAATAAAAGTGAGGTAATAAATTATGTCAAAAATATTAAAAGTTAATGAATTTGATGATGCAATAAAAGAAGGAATTGTAATAGTAGACTTTTTCGCTGATTGGTGTGGACCTTGTAAGATGTTAGCACCTATATTTGAAGAACTAGAAGAAGAAATGAAAGATAAGGTTAAATTCTTTAAAGTTAATGTAGATGAAAGTGGAGAACTAGCTAGTAAGTTTAGCGTATTTAGTATTCCAACTATGATAATATTTAAAGATGGTAAAGATGTAAGTACTGAAGTAGGATTTTTACCAAAAGAAAAAATAAAAATGAATTTAGAAAAATACATATAATAATATTGGGCTATGTATTAGTAGAATGTTGATATATGCATAAGCAAAGTGGACTGAGTAATTGAACTTAGGAATACTAAAATGAGTATAGTCCCATTTTAGCTTGTTCCTAATGTGAAATTGTACTGTGTGAAAGTTCATGTTACCAAATGTAAAATGCACTGTGTGAAAGTTCGTGTAGCCAAATATAAAATTTGGACACTTACTTTTGGACATTTACTTTTGACAAGCAGTAAATGTGAATGTTAAAAGGAAACTCGACTCATGAATATTCGCTGAGTAAGTTCAAAAAGCAAAATATAAAATTTTGATTTTCACTTAACGATTATCAAAGTCCAATTACAATGCCACTTTACCTAATGAATATATCAACACATATTTAAAATTAATCATGTTATTTTAATTCACATAAGTATTCTTCAAAGCATATACCTTCATGTACTGAAATATCTAATTCTGATGTGTATTCTAGACATTTGCTTATAAAATCACTAGCTTTTTTTACACTATCTACAATATCTAAATTATTTACCATATCAGCAGCTAATATTGAACTAAACACATCTCCTGTACCACAACGATCTTTTCCAATCTTTTTTACACTTATTATCTTTGGAGATTTTCCAATTTCATAAATATAATTTTGTACATAATCATTATTTTGTAGACCTGTTATTATAACTTTTTTAGGGCCATTTTCACATAAACTTTTAGCTATAAATTTTAGTTCAGACTCATTTAAAGCCTTATCAGGATAGGGCATATCTATTAACTTGCAAGCCTCAGTTAGGTTTGGAGTTATTATATCCGCATATTTTATTAATGATTTCATTTCATTACACATTTCATCTGTATAAGTTGAATATATTTTTCCGTTATCTCCCATTATAGGATCAACTAAAACATGTGTATTATCATTTTTGAATTTTCTTATAAAATCTATGACAATATCAATTTGATTTTTAGAACCTAAAAAACCTGTACATATTCCATCAAAGTTTAAGTTGAGTTCTTGCCAATGATTTGTGAAATTTTCCATATTATTTGTATAATCATCAAAAAAGAAATTTGGGAATGCTGTATTTGCAGATAAAATTGCAGTGGGTAATGGACAACACTGTATTTTCATAGCAGATATTATTGGAAGTGCAACAGTTAAAGAACAACGTCCAAATCCAGATAAATCATTTATAACAGCTATTCTTTTTTGTTTATTTTTAATCATATTAACACCTCGATAAGTAACATTTTTATTATTATTTCATATAATATATTATAAACTAAAGAAAAAGCTTTAACTAACAAAACTTAATTTATTTCAAAAGTTAAAGATGATATAAATGTAATAAAGGTATAACATACCTTTATTACATTTTTTATTTTTATGGAATTTATGTTATTAAATAACTTGTGGATAACTAAAATCATAAATTAGATAAAGTTTAAGAAATGTACTCTAAAGTATAAATTTTTCTATTACTTTTGCAACACCATCATTTACATTTGTATCTGTAATGTAATTAGCAACTTTTTTAACTATATCTGAACCATTCCCCATTGCTACTCCAAGTCCAGCGAATTTAATCATTGATAAGTCATTTTCATTATCACCTATGCATATAACTTCTTCTGGTTTTATGCCAAGTTTTTCAGAAAGAATCTTTGCAGCATTTCCTTTTGAAACATCTTTTTGCATAACTTCAAAATTATTATCTCCAGAACTTACGGTCTCTATATCAGAAAATTTTAAAAGATCTTTTTTAGATTCAAATAAAGCATCTTTATTGTCACTATTATCTATACATATTACTTTTATTATTTTATTGTTGTATAGTTCAAGAATTTTATTTATATCAGATGTAATTAAAAACTTAACCTTCTTATCATCACTAACAAATTTATTAGTTACTTTGTATGTATGATTTTCAGGAAATGGAGAATCAACAATTGCTGTATCATGAGTATAATAAATGATTTTAAAATTATGTCCTTTTATAGAATCATGAATTTTTAATACTTGTTCATTAGTTAATGTGTTACTATATATTACTTCGTTTGTTGATCTATTTTTTATATAAGCTCCATTACATGAAATGAGATCTGTTTTTATACCTATAAGTTCAGCAAAGTAATCTGCAGAAGCAAATATTCTTCCAGTGCTTATAGCAACTTGTACACCTTTATTAACAGCTTCTTTTAAAGCATTTTTATTTCTTTCACTAATGTTACTATGACCATTTAATAAAGTACCATCCATATCTATACATACTAATTTATATTTCATAAAAATAATCCTCCCCTTAATATATAAATTAAGCTCTGTTTTAAAGTTTAATATGAGAGCTTATAACTAACATATTAAACTTTATTTAAACAGAGCTTATTTTTAAAAACTTATTGAGCCTTCAAGATATGATTTACATACTGCTTTAAAGCCTAATTCTTTTAAGACATTTAAGCATATAGCAAATACTTCATAAGAAGAAGTTTCCGTTCTATTTAATTTACTTAAAATATTATCAACTTCTTTTTCTATTAATTTAAGTTCAGCATCTGATAAGGGTTCTCTAACTTCTTCTGATGCGTTAAGTATTGATTGTCTAACCTTTGAGATTTGGAACTCTTCAATTCGTCCACTCTTTTTAATTATGTTCATATAATCATCTCCTGACTTATAAATGTTTACTTATATTATCGGTTAAAAGGTACATAAAGTAAATGTCTGATAGACTAATATAATATATTGTTTGGAATTATGGGGATTTATATTAGAATTTGCAATAAGTAAGAATTTTATTAATAACACTAAAATTATATTAATATTGATATATTTAAAATAGAGTATTATTAAAAATTGGGTGAATTTCTTATCTTAGGCACATATTTTAGTTATGAAAAATTTTTAATAGATTAATTATCCATTATAACTATAATTTACATCGAGAACTGCATGTGATAAAATTAGATTATATTTATAAGAAAAATGGATAATTATGTTAAAAAATGTGACAACTAGGAAGGGGGAATACTATTTTGAATATTAAAAGTAAAATAGTGTCATTTTTATTTATATTTGTAATGGCACTAGGTTTTATGCCATCAACTGTGGTACAAGCATCTGCAAAAGATATAAACATAATATCAGATACAGAAGCTACTGCAAGTGATGCAAAAAAATGGGCAAAAACTAAAGGCGCAACTGAAGAATTTTTAAGTTTAGCAGACCTTTATTGGAAGTATTCAGAGACTTGTGGAGATGTTAATCCAGCTATCGCATATGTACAAGCAGCGAAAGAAACTGGATTTGGAAGATTTGGAGGCGTATTAGATTCGAGTTTTCGTAATCCATGTGGAATGAAGACTTCACAAGGCGGATCAGATGGAGATAAATATGCTCATAAGAAGTTTAATACTTGGGATGAAGGCGTACAAGCTCACATGGATCATTTAGCACTTTATGCAGGGGCTAATGGTTATCCTAAAAGTGATACATATGATCCAAGACATTTCATAAGTATAAAGGGAAAATCACCAACTGTTAATTCATTAGGTGGAAAATGGGCCCCAAGTCTTACTTATGGAGAAGAAGTAAATAAATATTATATAGAATTATGTGATTATTCAAATATTACGGTTGATAAAGACGAGCAAAAAAATGATGAAGATAATTTAAATGACAATGATGACAATGATTCATCTTATTTTGCACCACCAGGACCAGTTGAGAATAAACCTAATTCTTTAGTAACTGATTCTGTAATTATGTTTGATAATTCTTTTGTTGAGCCAACACTTAATAGAGAAACAAATGTTAGTTCAGATATAGGTTGGAAAGAAGAAGGTGGAAAGTGGTACTATTATTATTCAGATGAAAGCAAGGCAGCTGGATGGATTAATCCTAATGGAAATTGGTACTATTTAAATTCTACAGGGGAGATGTCTGTAGGATGGGTGAATTTAGATAATTCATGGTATTATTTCGATGCTGATGGAATTATGGTGACTGGTTGGAAGTGTATAAATAATAATTGGTATTACCTAAAGACAAGCGGTATAATGGCAACTGGATTTTTACAAAATACAAATGATTTATATTACTTAGATAAGTCAGGTGTTATGCTTTCAAAAGAAGGTTGGAATTTAATAGATGAAAAATGGTGCTATGTTGAAAATAGTGGAAAGTTAAAATTAGGTTGGCTTTTAGATAATGGAAATAAGTATTATCTTCAAGGCGATGGAAGTATGGTTACAGGAATAAAATTAATAGATAATAAAACTTATGTATTTGATCAAAATGGAATCAATAAAACAGGTTGGACAAATATAAATAATTATTGGTATTACTTTAATGAAAATTCAGAAATGAGTACAGGATGGCTTAATTTAAATGGAACTCATTATTATTTATATGATACTGGAGCTATGGCAACAGGATGGTTAAATATTGATGATGATTGGTACCATTTCAATAATGATGGAAGTAGAAGCTTAGGATGGGTACAAAGTGGTGGATATTACTATTACTTAGACTTACAAAGTGGAAAGTTACTTAAGAATACAAAAGTTGATGGTTATGAAATAGATAGTAATGGAAGACGAAAATCTGATATAACTTCAGGAAATACTTCTAATAATGTAATTGTAGTTGATGCAGGTCATAACTTTGGTGGAGATGATGGAGCATATGCTACAAACAATGGAACTACTTATTCAGAAAGAGATTTAAATATGGAAGTTGCAGTAAAACTCAAATCAGAACTTGAAAATAGAGGTTATACTGTTGCTATGACTAGAAATGAATCAGATAGAGAAACATTAGCAGCTATGCAAAGTCTTGATAAAAGAGTTAAATTAGCTAATGATCTTAATGCTACTTTATTTGTAAGTATACATCATAATTCAGCAGATGCAGTATCTGCAAATGGAGTTGAAGTATTTTATAGTACTAATGCTCAAGATGATAGAATGGGTGGAAAATCACCTGATCAATCAAGAATTGAAAAGAGTAAAGCAATGGCAACAAGTATTGTAAATAATATCTGTAGTAAAACAGGTGCTACAAATAGAGGACCTAAAGATGGAAATTTAAATGTTTGTAGAAATACTAATATGCCTGCAATACTTATTGAATGTGGATTTATAACTAATGCTAATGAAGCTGCAAGATGTGCTGATTCAAATAATCAAACAATTGTAGCGAAAGCAATAGCAGAGGCGATTCAAAATCAATTAAATTAATTATAGAAAATAAGAGAAGTTAAATAAAAGAATCTTTTACTTAAACTTAATGTTTAAGTGGAAGATTTTTTTATTTTTTTCTATGGAAAATGAAACCATAAAAACTAGCTAATTATAGTATGATTAAGTGGAATAAAGGCTTTAGACAGAATTAGAAAGTTAATTATAAAAATTTACTTTTTTTTTTGCATATGTTAGAATTAGTGTGATTTTAGAATATTAATGCAAATTTTTTGGAGAATTTTGTAGATGATATTTTAAATCATATATTTTAGAAGGGAATGGAGGGAAAGAAAGATTTTGAATATTAATAAAAAGGTTATTTCACTATTTCTTGCTTTAACTATTGTATTTTCAATTGTTCCGACAATTAATGTACAAGCTAGTACTAGAGCGAACTTTGCTGATATTAAGATAGTGTCAGATACAGAAGTTACAGCTAAACAAGCTAAAAAGTGGGCAGAATCAAAAGGTGCTACAAGCACATTTGTAAATTTAGCAGAACTTTATTGGAAATATGCAGAAAAGTGTGGAGATGTTAATCCAGGAATAGCATATGTACAAGCAGCTAAAGAAACTGGATATGGTAAGTTTGGTGGAGTATTGGATGAAAGCTACAATAATCCTTGTGGAATGAAAACGTCACAAGGTGGGGGCGATACAGATCCAAATGCACATCAAAGATTTAACTCTTGGGATGAAGGAGTACAAGCTCATTTAGATCATCTTGCATTATATGCAGATGCTGAGGGTTATCCAAAAGAAGATACATATGATCCAAGACATTTTGTAAGTATTAAAGGGAAAGCAAGCACTGTTAATTCATTAGGTGGAAGATGGGCGCCAAGTCCTACATATGGTACAGAGGTTAATACATTATATAATGATTTATTAGCTTACTCAGGAATAGACAGTGAATATGAAGAAAACACAAAACCAGATGGTCCAGGTTCTGATGAGGAAGAAGACTATACTCCAGAATTCCCAGAAGCAGGGACAGAACCTAGCGTACCAGAAATAACAAAACCTATGGAAGATTCAAATGACAATAATACTAATATTTCATCATCAATTGGTTGGAAAAATGAAAATGGAAATTGGTATTATTATAAGTCAGATGGAACTAAAGCAACAGGTTGGATAAAGCCAGATGGAAATTGGTACTACTTATATAGTGATGGTTCTATGGCAACGGGTTGGTTACAAACTAAGGGAAACTGGTATTATCTTCAATCTTGGGGTGGAATGCAAAAAGGTTGGTTAAATGATGGAGGTAAGTGGTATTATCTTCAAGGTGATGGGATTATGGTTACAGGATTTAACTCAATAAATGGTAAAACTTATTTTCTAGATGTAAGTGGAGCTATGAGAGTAGGTTGGTTTGAAATAAGCGGAAATTGGCATTATTTCAATACTGATGGAAGTATGCTAACAGGATGGATAAAACCATATGGAAGTTGGTATTACCTATATTCTAATGGTGCTATGGCAAAAGGTTGGATAAAACTTAATGGAGACAAATGGTATTATCTAAACAATAATGGAGACATGGCAACAGGATGGACTATGATAGGTAATGATACTTATTATTTAAATCCTTCATCAGGAGAAATGGTTAAAGATACTGTTATTGATGGTTGGAAAATAGGTCCTGATGGAAAAAGATTAAAGAGAGTTGACGGAGGTTCATCATCTTCTAAACTAATAGTAATAGATCCAGGTCATAACTATGGTGGAGATGATGGGGCTTATGCAACTCATAATAGAGTTACTTATTCTGAAAGAGATTTAAATATGCAGCTTTCAATGAAGTTAAAAGTAAAACTTGAATCTAACGGATATCAAGTTGTTATGACTAGAAATGAAACTGATAGAGAAACATTAAGTGTTACTCAAAGTCTTACTAAGAGAGTTAATCTAGCAAATGAACTTAATGCTGATTTCTTTATAAGCATGCATCATAATTCAGCAGATGCTGCATCAGCTAGTGGTGTAGAAACTTATTATAGTACAAGAGCTCAAGACTCAGATTTTGGTGGATATTATAGTGATTCTAAAATTTCAACAAGTAGAGGAATGGCTACTAATATTACAAATAGCATTGTA
Source organism: uncultured Clostridium sp. (assembly GCF_963527835.1). Taxonomy (GTDB): domain Bacteria; phylum Bacillota; class Clostridia; order Clostridiales; family Clostridiaceae; genus Clostridium. The sequence goes on from NZ_CAURTC010000042.1 coordinate 9,003, forward strand.
AATAAAACAGGTGCTACTAATAGGGGTGGCAAGGATGGTAATTTATTTGTATGTAGAAATACAAAAATGCCATCAGTATTAATAGAATCAGGATTTATAAGTAATCCAACAGAAGCAGTAAATTGTGCTGATTCAAATTATCAACATAAAATAGCAGATGGTGTTGTAGAAGCTGTATCAAATGCATTTTAAAATAGGCTATGTTTTAGTAATATGTTGATATATGCATAAACAAAGTGGACTGAGTAATTGAACTTAGGAATACTCATTAAGTATTCTCAAAGTCCAATTACAATGCCACTTTGTCTATTGCATATATCAACATATATTTAAAATATAGGCTTATTTTTTATTGTAAAGGAAAGTTTGAAATTTTTAAAGCTTCAAAAGTAGATAAAATGCAAGCTAAAGCAAAGATTAGTTGAGAATTGACAGTTGAAAATTGAGAGTAAAGGAATAAATTCCTTAGTGGAATTTTAAAATATATACTTTTGGAAAGTCAATAAGACTTTCAACCAAAACTCTCAACTCTCATCTATCCACTTTCAACTAAAAAAGCGTGGCGTAGCCACTTTTTTATTTGGAATAATTTTCATAGATATATTTTACCGTTTAATGATGATTTTATATAAAGCTATATTATATTTGGACGAAAATATAATATAATTAACATTTTTAAAATAAGTGTAATTTTTTGAATATTTCCTAAGAAATAATCAGAAATAAGTCTAATAATGATATATTATTTTATTCTTTAGGAATTTATATTATTAAAGAATATGTGGAAACTTCTAGAATACTGTATTTTAAAGGTATGATGAGTACCTTTAAAGAATAAAAAACAATCATATGCCGCACCATTATTCCTTCACTGCGTTTGGAAAGGGGTGCATGGCTAAAAAAAATCCACACTCTACAGTCGCTTAGAGATTTTTTTATTACTAAAATATGATAATATATAAGTATATATAATAAATTTGGGAAAAAATATTAGGAGGATGAACATGGGGGAAAAAATTAATAAAAAGAGAATTATATCACTATTTGTAGCACTAACGTGTATTTTTTCTTTATTACCAACATCATTTGGTATAAATGAAGTACAAGCTGCGACTACGAATACTGGTGGAAGAGCAACTTTAGATATTACTGGTCCTCAATATGCATTAACCGTTTCTGGTACTAAACTTGAAGGTAATACTATTGATACTGGTGTAAAAGTTGATAGTACTAAAACTACTTATAATACGCAAGGTAGATTTAAAGATTTTCAAATCGATTTACCAAAGTATAAGCAAGAAGTTACTGATAAGAAATCAGACAAGGATGAGTTACAAGGTAAAATAACAGAAGTTGAAACAACTACTAAAATAGATAGAACAATAGATATTGCTTCAATTAATAAAATAAAAAAGGATCTTTTAAATGAAATTGATGTAACTTTAACTCAAACTCAAAACAAATCAACTTCTAATGAGGTTACTAATGGTATTACAATAGAAAATCTTCCACTAGGAACTAATGAAGTTATGTATGAAATAAGTGAAAAAACTACTACAGATATAAAAACAACTGTATATAAAATTAATTCTGATGGAAGTATTTCAAAGGATTCAGAAGATAATTCTCAAACAATAGACTCAATAACGAGTAAATCAACACAAATAATTATTGAGCATGCTGAAAATTATGCCCAAGGTAAGATAAAAAAGATTGACTTTAAAAGTTATGTAGGTTCAAAAGACACTTATTTACAAGATTTAGAAAATGGAAATAAAAATAAAAACAAGGTTCCATTTTTATACAACAAAGAACTTTTAACAACTGATACTGAAAGTTTCTTTACTTATGAGCATATAGTAAATGACCAAATTCAAAACTTAGATTATATAATAAATTTTGATGAATCATTTAAATTAGATGGTGCTGAGGTATGGATGGATGGAACATCATCAACTGCAAGTACAAGTGGAAATACTTTAGAAGGTGCATTAGAAAAAACAGATTCTAAAATTATGGTCATAAAAATGCCCAATAATGGAACTTTAGGAAAAAATTATGCGATAAAATTAAAGTTTATAGATGAAAATTCTAGCAATGACTATACATTAAGAAAAGTAGATATTCAAAGTAAATATAATAATGAAGAAATACTTTTACAAGAAAGAAATTATATAGACAAAGAATTTAAAGATGTTAGTGTATCGGGAGAACCAAAAAGATATGAAGGTAAAATTTACTTAGATAAGAATGCTGGAAAAGTAAATATTACACCAAGTATTGGAAAATCCAGCGGGTATACAGTAAAACTTAGTAATCATTATCTTGATGAATATGGAAAAGTAAAAATAAAGCAACAAGATTTTGATAAATTTGTATCTTTTAGTGATAGCACTAGTGATAAACCAAATGCAAATGTTATTTATATGGATGTTTATGAAGGTTCTGAGTCATCAGAGCAATTAGGTGCATTATTAGCAACATATGAATTACAAGTTGTATTTAATGGGAAACAACAGCCTTATAAGTTTAATTTTGGTGATAATGTTACGTTAAAAGAAGCAAATGGTGGAGATAAAGAAATAAGCTTTAATTCATCTATTCATAAATATGATTTATATGTAAAGGACCCGTCACAAAAAATAAGAATTACATATGAGGATGGTTTAGTAGAAACAGTAGCAAGAGTTAAGGTTAATGGGATTGAAGAGTCTATTCAAATAAAGGGAAGCCTTGAATTTGATTTGAGTAATTCAGGAGGAAAGCAACTAACTATTACCATTTACAAAGATGGAACTTTAGCATCAGATAAATATGTATTTAATATTCAAGGAGACTCAGATGATGGTGATGGAGAAATCCCAAGTGCTCAAAATGCATATTTAAGTTACTTGAATTTTAATACTGGAGATTTAAAGAAGGAAGATGGAAATGCAGGATTTTCAAGAGAAACTTTAAATTATGATTTAGTAGTTAAACCAGATACTAAAGTTGTTGATGTTACAGCAATAGTTGATGAACCTAAGGCAAGTATAACTGAAGCAAAAGTTGTTGAAACAGGTGAAAATTATAATTTAACATCAGGTACTAAAAGTAAAATTCCATTGCAGGAAAATGGAGCAACAACATTACAAATAGTTGTTACTGCTGAAAATGGTAAAGACAAGAAGATGTACACTGTAGTTATAAAACATGATGGAAGAAGCAACAATGCTGACTTAAAAGATATAGAACTTAATACAGGTGATTATGAATTTAATTCTAAACATGATACATTTAAGGCTCGTGTTGATCAGGATGTAAAATCTGTTAAAGTTAAACCAATACCTGTAGATGAAAATTATTCAAGTATTACTGTAGATGGAGAAAAGTTTACAGGAAGCCCAATATCAATAAGTCTTAAAGGTCAATGGAAAACAGAAGTTGATATAGTTGTAGTCGCTGAAGATGGAAGTACAAAGAAGACATATGAATTAACTATATATAGAACCAATGATCCTTTAGATGATATCAAAGATCCAGATGATGATGACGACGATGACGATGATGATGATAAAAATGATGCATATTATGATGAAAGCAATAAAATTTGGATTGATATGAGTAAGTATGAAGAATGGGGAAAAGTAAATGGAAAATACATTTACTTTGATAAAAGAGGTAGACAAGTTAAAGATGCTTGGGTAAAAGTTGATGGTAAATGGTTCTATGTTAATAAATCAGGATATAGAGCAACTGGCTGGAGAGAAGAAAGTGATGGTAGATGGTACTACCTTGATAATAATGGAAGAATGATAACTGGCTGGTTTTATGATAAAGAAAGAGGGAACCAATATTACTTTAATCAAAATGGATCAATGCAAGTAGGTTGGTTATACTTAGGTGGGAATTGGTACTATTTTGAATCAGGTGGTAGAATGCTTCAAAATGAAAAAGCATATATAGATGATGCTTGGTATTCATTCTCTAACTTTGGAATAATGTATTAAAAATTATATAAGATAAAAGTGAGATGATTAGGTATAAAGGAATCATCTCATTTTTTTATATATTATATTTTGGTAGTGTGATGATATAGAAATAAGTAATTTGGAAAGAGTAATTGAACTGATTCTATTGTTTATATAAATGTATATTTAAAGTAGAGTCTTATTACATAATAAATTTATGAGAATTATAGATTATAAGAGTTAGTTACTAATTAAGAAAGAATAATATTTAATCATAATAAAGAAGAAATGAATTATATCGATAATAAAGTAAGACATAAAGAGGGGGATAATTATGCAAGTTAATAATAATGGAGTAAATAATAACAAACTATATACTAATTATAATCAGGAAATAAATAATATTAATAATAAATCAAAAAACAATGATAAAAATATTAAAGATAATTCTAAAGATAAATTAGACTTATCTAAAGATATGAGAACGGCGGCTAGTAGAAGTAGAGCTATAATGGGGCCTCAATTAGATAAGGGGACAGCTAGTAATACTACTATTTATGTAGATAAATCAACATTTATGCAAATGATGAATTATTCAGCAAACAATTCAGAATGTCAATGGGATGAGCTTGGTGTAGATGATGAAAAAAGATGGATTGTAATAAATGGTCAAAGGTTTGAATCTCCATTAACTAAAGAAGAAAAGGAAGCTATTAAAAGAATTTCAAAAACTATTCTAGATTATATAATAGAAGAGGATGAAAAGGAGAAAGAAAAGGAAGAGAAAAAAGAAAACATAGATTTTAAATTTAATGGTGATGGAAGCATATCCATAGATGATGAATCTTTATTAAGCAGTAATCCAAAGTTAAGTGGATTATTAAAGAATGATAAAGTGATGAAAATGCTTAAAGATATTGCAAAATCTAATGGTGGTAGTTTATCTATGCATATTTAATTATATATTTAAGTGAGAAATAGAATACATAGTAAGTAAATTTTGTGATAAGTATAAGATTTGAGTATGTATTCTATCTCCATTTATATAAAATGAGAGGAAAAATTATAATATATACCATGCAAAAGTATATATAAATGTTATTGGATATGTTTACAAATTGTAATATAATTATAATATAAATTAATTAGTATATTTTAGTATATTAGTTATATTGTAAAGTTATTATTGTGTTAAATTGTTATATTACAAAGTTATAGTATAGGTAAAATTTGCTTTCAATCCAATTTAAAGTTCAAAAATATATTAAAATAAACATTAATTTATATACTAATGAGAGTGTGAGGGGAAGAGAATGGTTGAGGTAAGATATAAAAATACTGAAGAACAATGGGTTGATTTTTCTATTTACAAAATTAATAATGATAGAAGTCATGAAAAACTAGCTAAGCTAAGAAGACATTTATTTTTAGGTATAGGTTTTTTTATAGCGGTATTATATTGTGTTTTGGGTATGCAAGAATATAGTAAAGGTGAGAGCCCTATATTTTCTATTTTACTTGCAGTCATTTTTGCATTATTAGGAATAGGTGGCTATTTAGCATTACCTACATATTGGGTTAAAAAAACAAATAAAAATTTAAAAGAGATATTTAAGAAAAATGAAAAATCACTTGGAAGAACTATAGAAGTATTATTAGAAAAAGATGGATTAACAATCAATAGGAATAAGGAAAAGACAAAGATACTATTAAATAGTATAACAGATGTTACAGAAATAAATGATTGTTTGTATGTAATTTCAAATGATAATCCTGGAATAGTTATTCCTAATGATGCATTTGAAAATAAAGATGATAAGATAAATTTTAAAAATACCATAATGAATAATATAAAATAGTGTTAATCATAAGTAAAGATGGTCTGAGTAATTGAATATATCAACATATATTTAAATTTTAAATACTTTGCTATATATTAGTAGAGCCTAATGGAAATGAATATAATAATTTAAAGCTATATTTTAAGTTGTAATTTAACTTAAAATATAGCTTATTTTTTAAAATTTTATAGAGTATAAGCATTATAAATGCTTTAATAAAGTTTTTATATAATAACAAATTTTGTTGAATATATTTACATTTTGAATAAAGTATAATATAATTTATCATAGTTCATATTATGAACAAAAAAGATGTATTTTGTAATTGAAAGAGAAAAGTTTAAAATAAAAAAATTCTTTAAAGGGGGAGAGGTTATATGTTAGAAGATAGATTGGAAATATTAAAAATATTAAACAATAATTTTAATATTAATCAAAGAGACTTATCAAAGAGGACTAATATTTCACTAGGAAAGGTGAATTCAATTTTAAAGGAGTTTACGCTTGATGGAACTATAGAAAGAATTATAAATAATAGAGGAATTTTATATAGAGTAACTGAAAAAGGAATGAAAATATTAGAGGAAAATCTTGCGTCAGCTAAGAACACTAGATTAAAAATTCATGAAGAGGATAATGAATCTGTTAAAGAAGCTGTTATTCTTGCAGCAGGAAGGGCTAGAGATTTTGGAAAACCTGTTGGAATGCTTGAAATAGAAGATTTTAAATTAATAGATAGGACTTTAAATATACTTAAAGAAAATGGAATTAATAAAATTACTATAATAACAGGATATGAAAGTGTTTGTTATGAAGAGTACTTTAAAAATAATAAGAATATAAATTTAGTTAAAAGTGATAAATACAAATGGACTGGAACTATGTATTCATTATCATTGGCCAGAGAATATGTTAAAGATGATTTCTTATTAATAGAAAATGATTTGATTTTTGAAAAAAGAGCAATTAAAGAGCTTATAGAAAGTAAGAGCAGGGACTGTATACTCCTTACTAATGAGAGTGGTTCAGGAGATGAGGCTTTTGTTGAAATAAGAGATAATCATTTATTTAAAATGTCTAAAGATATTCATCAATTTAATAGAATTGATGGTGAAATGATAGGTATAACTAAGATATCTCATAAATTATATCAAATGATGCTTGAAGAGTTTAAAGATAATATAAATCCATATTTAAATTATGAGTATGTATTATTAGATGTTGCAAGAAATTATAATATTAGTTTTGTTAAAATAGATGATCTTGCTTGGGGAGATGCTGATACTAAAAAAGAATATGAAAATATCTTAAATCATCTCTATCCAACTATAAGAAGACGTGAACTTAATTATGAAATTAATACTGTGAAAACTATAACTAGAGAAGCTATGAAAGCCTCAGAAGGGGATATAAGTGAAGTGGTATCTGCTGGAGGAATGACTAATAAAAATTATAGAATTTGCGTTAAAGGAAAAAGATATATATTAAGAGTTGCAGGTATTGGAACTGAATGCATGATAAGCAGAAAAAATGAAATGTTTAACTCTTCAATTGCTTCTGAGAGAGGATATAATGTTGAAACTCCATATTTCAATGTTGAAACTGGAATAAAAATATCTACTTTTATAGAGAATGCAGAAACATTAACTCCAAGAAGTGTTAAGAAAGAAGAGAATCTAAAGCAAGTTACTAGAATATTAAGGGATTTACATGAGGATAATGAATTTCCAATGAAAAATGAATTTAATGTGTTTAGAGAACTTGAAAAATATGAAGATATTTTAAGAAATGCTGATGGAGAATTTTTTGATGACTATGATGAAGTAAGAGAAAAATTCATGAAACTAGAACAAGTACTAAAGGTTTGTGGCAGAGTATTTGTACCATCACATAATGATTTGGTATCAGAAAATCTAGTAAAGGATACTGAAGGTAGAATTTATTTAATAGATTGGGAATATAGCGGTATAAATGATGATATGTGGGATTTAGCAGCGCTTTCTTTAGAAAATAGTTTTTCAGAAGATGATACAGAATTGATGTTTAGACTTTACTTTAATGGTGAAGTAGATGAAAATTCAAGGAAAAGATTACTTATCCATCAAATAAGCCAAGATTTATTATGGGCTGTATGGACATTAATTAAAGAAAATGAAGGCGATGATTTTGGAACATATGGAATGGATAGATACAATAGAGGAAAAGAAAATCTAAATAAATTAGAAACTGAATTTTAGGAATGTAATTCTGTTTTACAGTATAGCGTTGATATATGCATAAACAAAGCTGGACGGAGTAATTTGACTTAAGAATACTAAAATGAGTAGAGTCCCATTTCAGCTTGCTCCAAATATAATTTTTGATAAGCAATAAATGAGAATATAAAAAGGAAACTCGACTTCGCTGAGTAAGTTCAAAAAGCAAAATATAAAATGCACTGTGTGAAAGTTCGTGTAGCCAAATGTAAAATTTGGACATTTACTTTTTGATTTTCACTTAACGATTCTCAAAGTCAAATTACAATGCCATTTTGTTTATTACATATATCAACATATATACAAAGTAGAGACAGAATTAATTTTAATAACCATGTTTAAATGTATAGTAATATTTTAATATAAAGGCGAATCTGACATTGGAATTTACTTTTTAGAATTCTTAATAAAGATTTGTTGAATTAATTGCTTGTCCCAAAGTTTCATTGGGAGCATGCATTAATTAGACTAAGCTTTGTTTTAGTATTCTTAAAGTAAATTCCTCAGTTCAGTGAGCTTTATATTAAAATATTACACTACTAGACATAGTAATATAGAAAATTAATACATAATTAAGGAGAGAAAAACATATGAGAGCAATATTAGTAGCAGCTGGTATGGGTACTAGACTTAGACCACTTACAAATACAATACCAAAGTCTTTAGTTGAGGTTAATGGGATTTCATTACTTGAAAGACAAATAATTAATTTAAAAGAAATAGGCATAGATGAGATTGTAGTTTTGACTGGATATTTACATGAAAAGTTTGATGGTTTAGTTAAAAAATATAATTTAGTTAAGATATTCAATGATAAATATGATGTTTATAATAATATTTATACCATGTATTTAGCTAAGGATTATATTCAAGATACATTTGTTATTGATGCAGATAATTATATTAATAAAAACTTTTTACCTAGAGTTAGGCCAGAGCATTCAGAGTATTATTCTGCTTGTAAGGAAAATATTGTTGGTGAGTGGATATTAAGATATGATGAAAATGATAAATTACAAAGAGTTGATATAGGAAAAGAGGGGAATGAATCTGCTTATATAATGTCAGGAGCATCTTATTGGAGTGAAAAAGATGGAAAAATTATAGCACAAAAATTAAAGGAAAAAGTTGAAGATGGAGATTTTAAAAATTTATATTGGGATGATATAGTTGTTGAAAATCTTAAAGATTTAGATGTTTATGTTAATAAAATAGGATCTAATGATATTTTTGAAATAGATTCTCTTGAAGATTTAGAATATCTAAAAAATAAGCTTAGTATAAGATAAGACTTAATTTGACAACTTCTTTAGTTAGTGTAAAATATAGTAGAAGTAAAATAATCCATTTAGCGATTATAGGAGGACTACAATATGTCAAAATCAATATCGAAAAATGCATTGTTTAAAGGATCGTTAAATTTATTTAATATTGTATTACCAATATTAGTAGGTCCAGTTATAGCACAAACATTAGGGGATAAATCATATGGGCATATATCATATGCAGAATCTTTAACTGGATGGTTTTTAATATTTGCAAGTTTTGGAATTTCTCAATATGGATTAAGAGAAATAAGTAAAGTTAGAGATGATGAAGAAAAACTTCAACAAACATTTACAAGTTTATTCTTATTTACTCTATTTAGTAATATATTAGTTTCTTCAATATATATGATATATGTATGTACAGTAGGAAGAAATAGACCGGATTTTTATACTTGTATGATTTTAGGGTTTAATCTTGTGTTTAATCTTTTTTATGTTGAATGGATTAATGAAGCATTAGAAAATTATGATTTCATAGCGATGAAGACTATGATTGTTAGGATAATTTATTCCTTATTAGTTATATTTTGCATAAGAGATATTAGTAATTTTAATTTATACTTATATTTAGTAGTAGGATTTAATTTTATAAATAATATTTTGAGTTTTGTATACATAAAGAAAAGAGTGAAATTTAATTTTAAAAATTTACATTTTAAAGGGCATATTAAACCGATGTTTTTTGTTGTTATTTTATCTAATGTAAATATTTTATATACTCAATTAGATAAGATAATGCTAGGTAGCCAAACCTTCGGAGTAGATACTGTTAATGTTGGATATTATAGTATGGCCCAAAAAATAATGACAATAATAAATACATTAATGCTTACTATTATCCAAGTAACTATGCCTAGACTTTCTAATTATTTAGGAAATGATTCAAGAGAAGAATATATGTCTCTTTTAAGAAGAATTATAAAAATATATTTTATGTTTTTATTCCCAGCTTCTATAGGTATGTTATGTCTTTCTAAGGAAATAATTCTTTTATATGGAGGAGTACAATTCATTAAGGCTATACCAATAATGTTTGTATTTTCTCTTTATATGTTAACTATTGGAGTAGAAGGAATAATAGCTAATCAAATGATATATCTTAATGGAAGAGAAAAAGATGATGTTAAATTAGTATTAATTGGTGGGGTTTTAAATGTTATATTAAATGTTGCATTAGCAATGACAGGACATTTTACACCTACAAATGCTATCATAACAACTCTTATTTCAAATTTAATTGTTATAGTACTTGAATATAGATTTGCAAGAAAAGTTATTAAAATAGATATAGATTTATTTGCATTTGAAAATGTTAAGTACTTCTACTACTCATTACTATTTATTCCACTAATATTTTTAATTAAACATTTTATAAATAGTGTATTTTTAATTTCAGCATTATCAGTATTAGCATGTGGAATAGTATATGTAGGAATTTTATTTATGACTAAAGATGAAGTATTTTTACAACTTACAAATACTTTACTTAGGAAATTTAAAAGATAATAATTAAGAGTATTTAAAATAGGCTATGTTTTAGTAGCGTGTTGATATCTAGAAAAGCTAAAAGCGTGAAATTTTATTTTTAAAATTTCACGCTTTTAGTTCTATTAAGAAACAATTTTACATAAGTTATTAGTAAGTAAATAAAAGAATATATAGTAATTCAAAAGCTAAAAAAGAGGGGGATATTCTTATGGTTAGGAGAATTATAAAAAGAAGCTTATTAGTGCTTATAACTGCATGTTGTTTAAATATTGTAACCTTTGATTTTAATTCAAAAGTATATGCTACAACAACAGAATCAAGTGAATCAACAGATAATTTAAACTTGTTAAGTGGTGAAAAACTTATTAAGATATCTGAAGAAGAAAATCAGTATAAGGCAAGTGTATATAATAATATTGGGAGAACTTTAATTAATGTTAAATTTTTAGATAATATTAATATAAATAATATTAATATAGAGATATTAAATCCAAATAAAAATAATAAATCTGCAAGTTATGTTTTAGATAATAGAAACTTGGTAATACTTATAGATAACCTTCAGATTGGTTTAACTACAGTGATTATAAAGGATAAGATAAATGAAAAAGAACTTTGTAAATTATATATAGATTATAATAAAAATTATAATGACAATGATGAAGTAGGATGGGTTAAAAGTTTAGGACAATGGTATTTTATAGATCCGTCTACAAGAGATAAAAAAACTTATTGGTTACTTCATAATGGATATTGGTATTACTTAGGTGAAGATGGTGTTATGAAAAATGGATGGGTTTTAGATAGTGACAAGTGGTATTATTTAAGTTCAAGCGGCATTATGGAAACTGGACTTATAAAAGATCAAAGTGGAAATGTATATTATTTAAATGAAGATGGGTCTTTAAGAGTTTAAGTTAAATATGACATAATATAATTATTTTAATAATTATTTGATTAAATATATTTTATGTTTTAAAAGGAATATTAAATACAAGATAATTTAAATGACATAATTTATAAAAGAGTAAAGTTATTAGTAACTTTGCTCTTTTTGCGTTGAGTATAGAAATTATAAGCCACACAAAAAATATATTTCTGAACATATTGCTTTGAACAATGAACAATGATAATATTAGCTTGTTCATAAAATGAACTAAAGAAAATAATATTTAATATGTTGAGTAACAGCAATAAAAGGGGGACTTTAAAATGAATTTTAATAATAATTATAAAAAAGGAGTAGGCTGTGGAATTATTTCAGCTATATCATGGGGAGCTGATACAGTTCTTATGGGATTTATATTAGCAATGACACCATTTATAGAAACTGAGCAAGCTATAATACTTGCCCCTATAATAACAGCCTTTTTACATGATAGTTTTTCTGCAATATGGACATTTATATATCTTGGATTAAGAAAAAAATTAGGTGACTTTTTTAGAGCAATTAGAACGAAGAGTGCTTTATGGGTTGCTCTTGCGGCATTACTTGGAGGACCTATTGGTATGAGTGGATATTTATTATCCGTTAAACATATAGGACCATCTTATACAGCTATTATTTCGTCATTATATCCTGCAATTGGAGCAGTACTTGCTACTATAATTTTAAAAGAAAAAATAAATAAAAGTGCATGGATTGGTTTAGTAGCAGCTATTTTAGGGGTATCTATACTTGGATATACATCTACAACAAGTGCTGCTAATCCAATAGGCTTTATATTTGCAATAATTTGTGCATTTGGTTGGGGAAGTGAATGCGTAGTGTGTGCATATGGAATGAAAGGTAATGAAGTGACTTCGGAATTTGCACTACAAATAAGACAATTTACTTCAGCAGTTGTATATGGATTAATTATTGTTCCTATAGTTGGTGGAATAGGCCTTAGTTTTAATATTTTTAAGTATAGCGCTATATTTTGGATTGGAGGAACAGCATTAGCAGCTACCATATCATATTTGTTTTACTACACAGCAATATATAAAATTGGGGCAACTAGGGCAATGGGAGTAAATATAACATATGTTGTTTGGGCAATTGTATTTGATGCCATATTCTTAGGAAACAAAATAAATGCTTTAACTATTTTAAGTAGTGTTTTAGTTATAATAGGAGTTTATTTTATTGCAAAAGAGCCTGAACAAGAAATTGAAAAAATAGAATTTGCAGAATAAAAATTTAAGCATTAATTAAAATAAAAAATATTAGTTTTTAAATATACAGATAGAAAATCTTTAGGTAAAATAAGATATTATAAATTTACCTAGAGATTTTTTTAGCTCATATGTTTTTATTAATTTAAAATAATCCACAATAATAAAATTAATGTAAGAATTTTCTTCGAAATTTAATTAAAATAAACTATACATAGTGCTATAAAGTTATGTATTATATTTATAGTAGAAATTTAGCAAAAAAAGAAAAACAAGTTTTATTCTAGAATTAACAATAACAATTGTCATTTTTATTTAAATGATATATATTTATTAAAATTTTTTAACTAGGCTTCCTTTAAAATATAAGAATTTTTAATTTAGGATATAATTTAAATCATATAGGAGCTAAAAAATTTATTTATAGTTCGAAGAAAAACATTGTAAAAATTATTGAGGTGCAATATGGATATAAAAAAGAAATCTATTATTTTTGCAGTATTTTTAGCTACAATTCCTGTTTTAATTACAATGAATATATATATTACAAAATTTAGTGAAAGATCCATTGAATTAATTAAAGAAAATGTAATAATAGCAGCAAGAGATCAATCAACCCATTTAGAAAATTTTTTTGATGAGAGATTAATTAATCTTAATGTTATTTCAAATATGGAGATAACTCATGATTTTTTATATGATTTCAATAATAATATATTAGATAAATCTGAAGAAATAAAATTTAGAAGAGAGATTATAGTTGATATTTTAAAGTCAAGGCAACATGAACAACCTTATTTAGTTAAAACGTCATTAATTAGTAAAGATAATGCGATAATAGCATCAAGTGACAGTAATAGTGTTGGTAATAAAGCTATTTTTGATGATAGCGATATAATGAAATTTAAGAATAAAGAAACCTTGATTACTAATATCATAGAAGATGAAACAATTAATAATGGAGAAAAAAGTGCAATTATAGCAATTTCAATATTTTCAAATGAGGAGTATCAAGGGGTTATAGCTAGTGTTATTAATATGCAATACTTTGAAAAAGTTGTTAATGAGGTACGCTTCTTTAATACTGGCAAAATAATAGTTATGGATAGCCAAGGAAATGTAGCAGCAACTATAAGTGAGTATTTGAATAAGGATATATATAATATAAATAAACCCAATACTTTAAAAGACGAATGGGAAAATGTGGATTTTGAAAATAATTCAAGTAGTTTAATTGAATATAATGTTGATGGAATTGATAAAATTGGATATTTTCATAAAATAAATAATTCAGATTGGGTAGTTTTAAGTGGTGTTGAATGGTCAGAATTTATAGTGCCTCTTGAAGATAGTATTAAGTTTATGACTTATATATCTATTATAATTTGTATTTTAGTAGTGATAACTTATATTCTTATTATTAATTTTTTCTCTAAACCAATTTATGGATTGTTAAATTCAATAAGAGAAATAAAAAAAGGAAACTATAAAAGTAGATTTGTATATAACACAAAGGATGAGTTTGGAGAAATATCGCAAGCATTTAATGGATTGATGGATGAAATTTTAAAAAATAAGATGCAACTTAAATTAAGTGAGGAATGTTATAGAGTTATAATGGAACAAACTGATGATATTATATTTGAATGGGATATAAATAAAGACGTAATAACTTATTCTGATAATTGGAATAATAAATTTAATTACAAACCTATTTTTCAAGGTAAGGATTTAAGTACATTAAATATCATTCATGAAGAGGATCTAGAAAAGTTTAATTCAATAATTGATGGAATAAAAAACACTAATGAATATAGAGAATGTGAAGTTAGATTAAGAAAAAATTATAATGGTGAATATATATGGTGTAAATTTAGAATTAATTTAATTTTAGATGATAATGATAAACCAATAAAAGCAATAGGATTAATAACAGATATTGATAATGAAAAAAGAGAAAATGAAAAATTACTATTTAAGGCAGAAAGGGATAGCTTAACCGAAATTTATAATAAAATAACTGCCCAAAATATGATTGAAGAATATATTGATAAAAGCAAAAAAGATGATAGACATGCACTGCTTATTATTGATGTTGATGACTTTAAATCTATAAATGATAACTTAGGGCATTTAACAGGAGATTCTGTTTTAAAAGATATTTCAATTAAAATAACAGAAATATTTAATGAAAATTCAATAATAGGAAGAATTGGTGGAGATGAATTTATTGTATTTTTAAAAAGTATTCAATCAGATGAATTTGTTTGTGAAAAAGCTAATGAAATAGTTAGTGGATTTAGAGAAAATTATACAGGCGAAGATGGAATATATAAAGTATCAGGGAGTATTGGAATTGCTATATACCCAAAAGATGGTATGAATTTTGAAGAATTATTTTCAAGTGCTGATAAAGCCCTTTATTTTGCTAAAGGACAAGGAAAAGATACTTATTATATATGTAATATATAGTTAAATTAATATAAAAGAACTATAATTAATATGAGAATACAGGAATATAGTGTATTAGACCACTAGATATATATTGGAGGTAGCATAATGATAAAATTAATAGTTTCTGATATGGATGGAACACTTTTAAATAGTGAACATAAGATATCAAAAGAAAATTTAGAGGCAATAAAAAAAGCAGAGGAAAGAGGTGTACATTTTGCCATAGCAACAGGTAGAGCATATCAAGATGTAAAGCCTTTTATTGATGAATGTGACTTAGAGTGTCAATGTATACTTATGAATGGTGCAGAGTATCGTGATGAAAATGGAAAAATATTAGAAAATATTTATATTGATAAAGAAAAAACAAGAAGAATTTTAGAAGTTTTAAAAAACGGTGGATTTAGTGTTGAGTTGTATACAGATAAAGGAATATATACAACTAACACTAAAGAAGAAGCATATCAAGGAATGATATATAGGGTTAAAAGTTTTGATCCTCATTTATCAGAAGAAGAGATATTAGAAAATGCTAAAGTTCATCCTCATCTTTTGAATTTAAAGTATATAGAAGATATAAATAAATTTTTAGAAAGTGAAATAAATATAGCTAAAGTCATCGTTTTTTATGATGATGTAGATGTAATTAAAAAATTAAAGTTTGATATAGAAAAGATAGAAGGATTAATTGTAGCATCAACTTTTGTAACTAACGTAGAAATTAATAATATAGAAGCGCAAAAAGGACTTATATTATCTAAAGTTATTAAAAAAATGGGAATAAATAAAGATGAGGTTATAGTTCTAGGAGACAGTTTTAATGATTATTCATTATTTACTGAATTTCCAAACTCGTTTGCTATGGAAAATGCTATACCAGAAATAAAAGAAATAGCTAAACATATAACAGATACTAATGATAATTCAGGAGTAGCGAAGGCTATTTACAAAGCAATAAATGAAGAAATTTAATATTATGTTTTAAAATAGCGTTGATATATGTATAAGTAAATAATACATATATCAACACATATTTAAATGTAGAGGATTATTTTTAAATTTATAATTTATGTGAACTATAATTTTAAAAAATTTGTATATAAAAAGATAAGTATATATAAGAATATTTTAATAATACTTACAATAGTATAAAGTTTCCAACTATGATATAATTAGATTAATATATCATAAGATGTAGCGACGATTTTAGGAGGAAATACTATGGAGATATTATTAGGAATTTTAAGTATTATTGGCACAATAGCGATAACTATTTCTATGGGGAATATAGAAAAGGCATGTAATAAAAATAATTAAGGGTATTTTATCAGACTACTTTTAAAATAAATATGTTAAATGTAAAGGTTTAATATATAAAAGCATGAGTATCAATTAATGATCATTTAAAATAGAGCGTATATGAAAATGCAAACTAGAATTTTAGTTTGCATTTTTTGTTATGTAAAAATTCCTAGTATAAAAGGAATGTAAGAATAAATGTAAAATTTTAGCATGAACATATTGTATTGAACATTGAACAGTGATAATATGAAGTTGTTCATAAAATGAACAAATAAAATTATGGTGTCAATAAGGGGGATACATAGAATGAATAGGGTATTGAAAAGAATTTTTGCAATAGGATTAGTGGCAGTTAGTTCTGTGGGATTAATTTCTTGTAATAATGGGAAAAGTCAAGAAACTTTAAGTAGTAATGGAAAAATTCAAGTTGAATATTGGTATGGTCTTGGAGGAAAACTTGGGAAAAATATGGAGAATATAATAAGTGATTTTAATGATTCTCAAGATAAGTATGAAGTTAAGGGGATTTCACAGGAAGATTATGATGCAACTTTTAAAAATTTACAAGCAGGTATTGCAGCTAAAAAAGCACCAGCACTTGCAATTCTAGAACCAGATAAAGCTTCAATTTTAAATAATAAAGATGTACTTGAAAATGTAGACAAGTATACGGTAAATTATACTGATTTTAATGAGGACAACTATATAAAATCATTTTTGGATTCATGTAAAAAAGAAAATAAATTATATGCATTTCCTATGTTTGGAACAACACAAGTTTTGTATTATAACAAAAAAGCATTTGCAGATGCAGGGGTATCTATAGAGTCTTTAAATACATGGAATGCAATTTCAGAAGCTTGTAAAAAGGTGGTTAAAAAAGATGGAGAAGAAGTTAAATTTTATGGATGGGAACCTATGTGGGGAGCTGATAATTTAATTGACGCATCATTAAGTAATGGTGGAAGTATTTTGAGTGAAGATGGAAGTTCCATATTAATAAATTCACCACAGTGGATAGAAGTTTGGGATAATTTTAGAAAGTGGATACATGATGATAAAATTATGAAAGTTAATTCAAGTGGACAAGGATGGGAATACTGGTATTCAACAATTGATGATGTTATGCAAGATAGAGCAGTTGGATATACTGGTTCATCAGGAGATCAAGGCGATTTAGACTTTGAAAAGTTAGGAGCTATTGAACAACCTGCATTTAAAGAGGGAAAAGAAGCAAAACCAATTGCAGAAGCAAGGCTTTTGGTTATTCCAAGTATAGCAAATGAAGAAGCTAAAAAGGGCGCTTATGAATTTATTAAATATTTTACAAGCCCAGAAGTTAATGCAAAATGGTCAATAGCTTCAGGATATATTCCTGTTAATAAGACAGCATGTAACACTAGTGAATTTAAAGAATATGTAGAAAAAAATCCACAAGCACTTGTTCCAATAACACAAGCCTTACATGCAAGCAAATCATTTATTGACCCAACTAACGGAAAAATATATGATGCTTTAAAAGTTGCAGCAGATAAAGTTGAATTAGAAAATATATCAGCACAAGAAGCATTAGATGAAGCTCAAAAAATAGCACAATCAGAATTAGATAAAACTTTAAAAAAGTAATAAAACTTTAGCCTATGTTTTAAATATGTGTTGATATATGTATAAGCAAAGTGGACTGAATAATTGAACTTAGGAATACTAAAAATGATTATAGTCCAATTTTAGCTTGCTATCAATATAAAATTGAGACAATCAGTAAATATGACAATACTCATTAACAATTCTCAAAGTTCAATTACAATGCCACGTTGCCTATTGCATATATCAACACTTTGCTAAAACATAGCATGAAATTAAAGTCTGATAATCTATCAACAGAACGTTTACAAAAACAGTGGAAAAGTATTTGCTATTGTGGATAAGTTTTAGAATGTTATAAGTGAAGATGTATATAAATTTATATACTATTCTAATATAGTGTTGATATTTGCAGCTTTGTTTATTAAATAGATGAGCAGATATTTAATAGAAATTCAAATTTTATTTAAGGGGTTATGGAGAGAGTTATGAAGAGATCTAATACTAAAAAATTTGATGAAATTTTTACTATACTTATGTTTGTATTACCAGCTATGATTCCACTTATAATATTTTGGATAGTTCCAATTTTCAAATCATTATTTATAAGTTTTACAGATTGGGATTATATAAGTGCTCAATACAGTATTGTAGGTTTGAAAAATTATAGTCAGTTATTTTCTAATAAATTATTTTATGATGCATTAAAAAATACAATTATATTTACATTAGGAACATTACTTCCAACAATAGTTGGTGGGTTAAGTTTAGCATTATTACTGAGGTCAAATCTTAAATCATCACTAATATATAAAACTATAATATTTTCTCCATGGATAACTCCTACAGTTGCGATTTCTATTGTATGGAGTTGGATATTTGAACCTAATTATGGATTTGCAAATTATATATTAACTTTATTTAATTTACCTAAATTACAATGGTTACAAAGTTCAAACACTTCTATGATTGGAGTAATTATTGTTACTGTTTGGAAAAGCATAGGATGGGCTATGATATTTTATTTAACTGCACTAGAAAAAATACCTAAAGATTTATATGAATCAGCTTCAATTGATGGGGCTGATTCATTAAATAAATTTAAGAGTATAACATTACCTTTAATTTCACCTACTACATTTTTTCTATGTGTAATAACAACAATAAATTCTTTGCAGGCATATGATCAAATTCAAGTATTGACTCAGGGAGGACCATCTGGAAGTACTAGAACATTATTATATATGTATTATCAATGTGCATTTGAAAATTTTAATATGGGAGAAGCTACTGCAATAGCAACAGTAATTTTACTTATAACTTTAGTATTATCACTAATTCAATTTGTTGCTTCAAAAAAGTGGGTACATTATTAGTTACTTTATTTTAAGATGGAAAATAATAGAGTTTTATAAGTTTAAAAAAATAGGTAGGACCTAGGAGTGAGTAAACATTAGTTGAAAATTGAGAGTAAAGGAACAAATTCTAGTGTGGAATTTTAAAATGTATATTTTGGGAAAGATAATAAGGCTTTGAACCAAGACGCTCAACTCTCATCTTTCCACTTTTAAATAAAAAAGACGTGGCACAGCCACTTTGTTTGTAGGGGGTAAATTGTATATGGTAGAAAGAAAATTATATAGAGATAATCAGGTGTATTTAGAAAGTATTAAAAGTAATATTAGCAAAAGAAAAGTAAATTATAAAAAAATATTAGTTAATACAATAAGATATATTTTTATTGTATTAGTAAGTATAATAGCTTTCTTCCCATTTTTCTGGATGGTATCAGGTGCATTGAAATTAAAAGATGAAATATTTCTTTTTCCACCTAAATTAATACCGTCAAATCCACAGTGGAGTAATTTTATAGAGATATTCAAAGAAGCTCAATTTGGACAATATATGTTCAATAGTTTTTTTACTTCTTTTACTGAAGTGGCATTCCAAGTATTTACAGCAGCAATGATAGCATATGCTTTAACTTTATTAGAGTTTAGAGGTAAAAGGTTATTGTTCGGAGTGATAATGGCAATATATATGTTACCATCAGCAGTTACATATGTTCCATGCTATATTTTGCTTTCTAATTTAAATTTAATAGATACACTTTCAGGATTGATAGTAAGTAATTTAGTTAGTATATTTGGAATATTTTTATTAAGACAAGCATTTTTGCAAGTTAATAAAAGTTTAATAGAGGCAGCAAGAATAGATGGAGCTTCTCATTTTAAGATATTGTGGAAGATAGTATTCCCAATAACAAAGCCAACCTTTATAACTTTAATTTTAATAAATTTTGTAACTTATTATAATGACTATATGTATCCATCTCTAATTTTAAAGAGTCCAGAAAAGTTTTTAATTTCATCAGGACTTAGACAATTTTTTATTGAAGGTGGAGCATACGGAATAAAATGGCCACAAGTTATGGCAGCAAGTACAATAACTATACTTCCATTATTAATATTGTTTGTAATTGCTCAAAAGTGGTTTATGAAAGGAATAGGAGACACCGGTGTAAAGGAATAGTAAAAGTACATTTGAAACATATTGAATAATTTTATATAACAAAAAGATTAAGATATTATCAAGGTAATATTGATTTAGATTGTATATCTAAAGGTGAAGATTACAATAAACTCACAAAGAGTTATATAATTTTTATATGTACATTTGATTTATTTAATAAAGGATGCCATAAATATACTTCTGAAAGCATTTGTTTAGAAGATAATAGCATAAGGTTAAATGATGAGGTTCAAAAGATATTACTTAATACAAAAGGAGTAGTGGATGATTTAAATGATGAATTACTTGAATTTCTTAAATATGTAGAAGAATCAACTGATGATGTAGTAAAGAATTCAAAAGGAAGCCTTGTTAAGAAGATACATAGCAGAGTTGAAAAAGTGAAAAATGATTCATTGATGGAGGTGGAGTTTATGACACTTTTAGAAAGAGATAGAGAAAAAATTGAAGAAGGCATTGAGCTTACTAAAAAGGTATTTAAACTTTCAAATGCAGGACATAGTTATTCAGAAATAGCAAAAGAATGTCAAATAAGTGAAGATAAAGTAAAAAAATATTAGAATAAATATATGATTAAAAGGAGTTATCTAGGAATAATTTAAAAAATATCATTTGGTAACTATTTTAATTTAGATTCTATTTTAATTGTAAGTTGATATATGCAATAAATAAAGGTGGCATTGTAATTGGACTTTTAGAAT